>JAFDZW010000005.1:0-328969 GCA_018266755.1 Bacteroidota bacterium | reverse complement strand
CAGTCGCAAAGATCAGCCAGTACGATTTTCCGCTTGCACCTGTGTCACAAACGAAGCTGCCGCAGTTTAGGATCAGTCTCATCCCGAATCTATATTGCAAAGGCGTAGTAGGCGGAAGCATGAGTTCAATTGTGATCAAGCATGATAGTAGTCAAACGGCAGTTGGCATGAGCGACCTTGCTCTGTCATCTAATACAGTAGATGTCTCATCGCCGATAGGCTGGGATGACAATCGGTACAATTCGGAATTATTTGCATTGTCAGCAGGCGATACTCTTTCCTATGACCGCTATTTTCAGGTCGGCACGTATACAGCCGGGGATACTTCGGCGATAGCTGCATCGCTTGCAGATTCGAATGATTTTGCGAAGGTGAGAATACTACTGAGAAGTAACGGTACAAATGCTCTCGTGGCTGTTCTCGACTCGGTAAATCTGTCTAAGCGCTATGGAGTTACACAATCAATCGCCGTTGGAGGAAGCACACACGGTTCATACTATGTATCAAGCGCCCCCGTCGGACTTGTGTACATGAGCATTGAAGCTTCACGTGGGAATGTCGCCGATTCGTTCAGCGTCAACAACTGCGTCGTGATGGACGGTGATTATTTGGACATGATTGCTCCAGACGCGCCGAGCTATAAGACAATTTCGCAGCCAACATCGACAGTTGTTGAACGAAAGGATCCACTCGTTACAATTGTACCGAATCCATTCACTTCCTCAACAACCGTCTCTGTCACCGTTGAGAAGGATGCGCCACTGAACGTCACACTATTCGACGCGCTCGGAAGAAAAGTTATGGAGTTGACAAATGCTCTTGCAACCACTGACAAGTATACGTACCAGCTGTCAGCCGATCAGTTGACGTCTGGCTCCTACTACGTCCGTGTTCAAAGCGGCATGGGAGTTGCTACTCGCAAGATCGAACTGATCAAGTAGTTCAGATCCTGATCAGTAATTCGAGTATGGAAAGGCCGGAGCCAACAACTCCGGCCTTTTTCATTTGTCCAAAGATTGCCGAATGGTTTCTGAAATGGATCGAGCAGGAATTGCATATATTATTGAGACGGGGCAGGAGCACCATTCCTGTGAAGCTGTAAGTAGCACAATAAATATTCAAATATTGATCAGCATAGAAAGCAGTCAACGACGATTTGATGTTTGTATAGCATAGTGACAGATGGTGTGCATTCATTAGCTACGATGGACCCGTCCGCAAACACATTCACATTATGAATTAACAGACAAATGATAACCGCTTTCACTGGCAACGAATTTGGTGATCTTACCGAATCACTCACACGCTCGGCAATGAAGGAAATCGAGCAATTGTCGGAAGCTCGTGCATTGGAGATGAATATTGAACAAATGACTCAATCCTTCCATGACAGATACGCCTTGAAAGTGATTCGAATTGATTTTGAGAATGTATACCGGGAAGAAACAGAGAAGGACATAAGTCTTTCCCTGCACCCCGACGCATTCGTCAGGGCGAGAGCCTTCGATTCAAATCATGAAACAGTGCGAAAGACATGTATTGAAGTGCACTTCCCCTATGAAGGCGATTCTAAGCTCTTCAGGTACAAGACTCATATTTCGCTCGGATTACGAACGGATATTGAGTACGATCAGCGTGATGTGTGGTTTGAACGGATTTGTTGGTACGACAATGAAGATCCTCAAGAACTCAATAAGAGCCTTCATGGCACGATCAATAGATTCAAAGCGGAGTACGAGTATGAACTTAGTGAATGGAACAAGTTCAATAGTAGCTTACGGGAGAGAATCGCTCAAGCACTAAACGAACGGAAGCAGAAGGCAGAACGAACCGGGAAGCTGCGATCCGCATTGACGATTCCATTGAAGAAGCGCAATGATATTCCAAGAACGTTCGCAGTCGCTCCGATTACACCGAGACAAAAGCTAATCGTGGTTCAGGTGCCACGCAAGACATCGACTGCACCTGAGCCTTCGCTTTCGGAAGGAATCTACAATGAGATTCTCAACACGATTCATGATGTCGGATTGGGATTTGAACGTCTGCCGTCGATTTATAGTAACAAAGGCGAAGAGGATGTCCGAGATATGCTCATGCTATTCTTGGAGATGCGGTTTGAACTGCCGATTGTAGGCGAAGCTTTCAACCGACATGGGAAGACCGATATTCTGGTGAAGTACGAAAGTCACAATGTCTTTGTCGCAGAATGCAAAGTGTGGGGAGGAGAGAAACGTCTAAGAGAGACGGATATTCCACAGCTGCTGCGATACTTGACTTGGCGAGATACGAAGACTGCGATGATTGTCTTTGTCAGAGAAGCAGGCTTCTCTGAGATCATTAAGAAGGCAGACGCAGCGGTAAAGTCTCATCCCAATTTTCTACGCGAAGTTGATCGACCGAGCGAAAGCTGGATCAACTATCGACTGCATCTGGATCAGGACAAGGATAAGGAAGTCAGTATGGCGCTGATCCTATTTCATTTGCCAAAAGCCGACACAATGAAATCATAGTCTCTACGAACGTTGCGCATCAAATATAACACATATTGAGGAAGGCAGTATGGCAGGATATATCTACATCTCAGGCGTGTATGAGACGGTTGTTCGAAAGGGATGTGCGATTGTTGACGAGTTTATCGACAATGATCCGCATTTCTACACGCAACCACCAACATGGGGAATCTGTAGAAGTGATATTCGGAAGAACCGGGGTGTTGGTGAGTACGTCTTCTTTGTCCTTCCGGCACATCCGAAGAATCTCCCACAGATGATCTACGGATATATGAGGATCGAAAGAAAGACTACGCACGAGCAAGCGTATGCCGAAGGCGGTCTTCGAAGCAAACGTATGGGTAGAAAGAATCCGAATGGAAATATCATCGTTGACGCAGCGGGAGCATACAACGTGCACGACGGAGGTGTTCACTTATACGATTTCGACAGGATTAAGAAAACCTATATGATCGGCGACGTTAGTGATAGCATGTATCTTACAACGCGTCAGATCAAGAAGCTTGCGCCTTCTTTCCAAACGGTACTGAATCGGGTCTTTAGGAAGCCGAATGCCCAAATGCCCATTGATGTGATTTCCCGGAAGGGGAGGACGATGACAGATTCACAAGCAAGCGAACTTAAAAACTGGCTGCTCTCGGCAACACGATAATGGCAACCGAAGAAAAGGCTGCGGAAGCAATTGTATTCTACTTTATGCAATGTAACATCGTAAGGATTCTTCAAACGCTACGCCGTTCACCCGCTATGGGAGGAATTGAAGAGCATTAGCGGAAGGTGGAAGATGTAGCGGAGTTGCTGTATCAGTAAGGGTTAAAATTTCGACGACTCACTATCTCGCTTCATATTATAATGAACGACGACACATTGCAGCAAACTGTTGTTTTCATATTCTAACTTAATAGTAGTCTTTGCCAGAGACCAAATTCGTATTTTATCAATTCCGTAGGAGTGGTTATCCTCTTTAGAACTTGGAGAACCATATTTGCTTGTTAGCATTTCGTTGAATTTGTCAAACACAAGCCCCGGATATTCTGCGAGATACGTCATTCTGACACAGATAAGAGATTTTGTTTTCGCATCCATTCGGAATGCAACCGTAAATTTATATCCTGCTATATCATAATCTCTCATTTCCAGAGATGTATAAATACCGTCCACATTGTCTCGATGTTGCGGAGTTGTGGCTTCGGGGAATAGCTTGCTGATACTATCTCGATCTATGCCCCAAGTAGATTTGTACCACCCATTGACATTCTCATTCTTCTGCTGAAAGAAGAAAAGCCCGATTAGTGTTATCAGAAGTCTTGTTGTCATTAGGCAAAGATACGAATGGTTTCAGTGTTATGTGCTTGTTGATATTGCAACCGTTAAACAGGCAACCCTCGCTTTTTTCTCCACTCTTCTGCGTCTTGCTTTTTCCAGTCATCAACGTAAAGCATCTCTGACCGATCAAATGCGGAAATTATTGCTGTGGCAAGTTCACTGTCAAACCGCCAAGAGTCAGAGATGTCATCGAGATTAATCTGGGCAAATTTCGGATCAAGCGGCAGCGTTTGAAAAAGTGAGTTGAAGCTAATCGACCGATTGAGAAGATCGAACAAATTGGGCTGCTGCATCAGGAAGTCGATAGCCTTCTGCTTTCGGCCAAACGGCTTTGGTGCAAGAGTATCGGCAATAGCATTCATTTCCTTGAGTGTGAGTGTTGGCAAAATATCTTGAAGTGGAATATCCTTTCCTTTCCGGGCCAACCCTTTCTTAACCAACAATTCGTAATCATTTCTTAGATAGTGCGATGCAGGGATCTGCTCTACGTCTCCAGCACGTGACCGCAGGTACGGTGTAATTGTTTCGATTCCATAGAACTTGATCAATTCCTCGTCGGAATCAGATTTGCTATCTCTTGTAGCATACAGAGTATCAAGAACTGCGCTCGGCTTCAAAATTAGATGGTCAAAATACTCACTCTCGATCCCGTCAATTTCATCTTCTCTGTCGAGTTCGCTTAGTTCCTTCCAATCAGGCTCTTTCATCCTGCGTTCTTTAAGCTCGGTCAGTTCTTTGTGACATTGAGCGAGGAAAGCATCAATCTCTCGGCAGCGCAGGTCAGTCTTGTGGATGATCATCTCAATGGGGACAGTTCTTTCTCGCCATGATCCCATTCTGTTTTTCAGATGTACCATCAACTCCTCGATTGCGTCTTTTGGAGCGTTGTATAGTGTGAATGATTTATTGTATGGAGAAGTGATCTTCCACTCGTTTAGCCCAACCGCTTCAACCATTGGCTCAACCTCTTGAAACCCACCGAATGTTACCGTGAAGGGAAGATCAGGTGTTGCGACTGGTTCCGAAGATGCTATCTGGGTTGTCTTGATAGGCTGGATAGTTGGCGGAGTCGACTTTGGGATGCTATTGGTAGCCGTATTCTGTTGTTGCTGTTTCTTCTTTTGCTGCCCTATATACGCCAACAGGAGTGCCAGTCCGGCTGTCAAGAAAAATATGAATGCTGCCATAGGATCTGCTAAAGTAAAGGATGACGAAAATACCTAATGTGATAAAAACAGCACCGATAAACGGCGCTTTCCTCAACTCTCTAAATACGCAAAAGGTTGTGCGTTTCTGGCTCAATCGACATTTTGTGTGATCGAATCAGATCCGCTTTTCAATCTCTCGGAGTAAGGTTTCTGCATCATGGTCGTTAGCGGCATCCTGTTCTTCCTCGGTGACTGCCGATGTTTTGGGAACATACATATGGGCGTAGCCTGAAAGGTTCTCGATAGCTTCCACCGTGCCACCAGACGTTCGAGCAGCACAGACACATATACTGCAGCCGTGAGCGATTAGCTCGGTCAATCTCTTCGTTACCAAATCAAGAGTATCGCCTGCAGATGTGATTCCAATACGATGCTTTGTTACCGGGTGTTCGAATACTGCAATAAAATCCTTTCCGTGACTTTGGAAGAAAATTTCAGCGTACCCAAGCCGAGCCATCATTGGCCTTAAAAGTGAGATCGTTGTCGATTTGCCTTGATTTGCTTTTGCCTGTAATGCGATGATGATGTTCATAGAATTGCAATAGTGTTGAAGTTAAACCTTAATATACGATTGAACCTTCAAAAAGTCTCAGGACAAGTTACGAAAGTTGCAGATTTGGTCTTACGCCGCCTGTTCATTCTTTGCGTCAAGAGTCTGCAAAGCCTCCACCGAGATTAGCATATATTACTCCATGCATTGATAAGCACCTATATAGCTGTGCAAAGAATTGAAATGGGATCTGATGATGGCATCGTAATTCGCATTCAATGCGATCCAACTGATCGAGCAATATTCGTCCAAGTATTCGCAAATGATGATGAAGTCGCCTTTGCAAAATATGAGATCAACCAGTTCCTAACGCAGCTTGGGATGGACGGCTATATTGACGCGAAGGTCAAGATCGGAATGGCTGACAAATTGAGATCAAAAGCTGCTGGTCTTGATGCGGACGCGTTGAAGTTGGAGAATCAGGCGGCAGAGTTGTTGTGCCCATATTCGGCGGGAGAGATCGTAGAAGTGAAGGGTGGGGACGTGAAAGGCAAGTATGAAGTTTGCAGTATCTTCTTGTACCACAATTCTTGGGCGATTACGGCATATCCGCTGACTGACTGCTTAAAGCGAAAGGCCGGGCATTCGATCAGGCTATCAGAGAAAGATGGATTGAGGAAAGATTGGGGAGAAAGTGAATCCTTTCACGACATTGCTTAGTTGGATGTAGGTCTTTGGCAAAGCAACATCTTCTTGAATATGAATGGAACGATTGGGTCAGTTTGGCGCAAATGGGATTTGCACGTTCACACGCCAGCTTCATATGGTGGAAACTTCGACGAGTTCATCACGAATGCAAAGTCTTGCGATGCTGACGTGATTGGGATCAATGACTACTGCACTTTGAGCGGCTATAAATCAATCATGGATCGTGGAGGTATTGTTGGAAAGGTTCTGTTCCCGGTTGTTGAGTTCAGAATGCACAACATCGTTGCCAATCGCAAGGGAAAAGATGGACATCAGTTGCCGTCTGGGCCATTCGTAAATTTTCACGTCATACTCGACAACGATCCACTGCTCTTTCCGAAGATAGAGAATTGGCTGAATTCACTGCCCTGTTTTGGGAAGGATGGTAAATCCACGCTGCTTGGTGCAGAACTGGCAACAGCCAACAATAGTGAGATTCTCAATAAACTAACCTTTGACATCGAAGCGGTAGTAAGAACGCTTGCCGACCTGAAACTACTCGATGAACATGCGTTGATCTGGCTTCCTTATGACGAGTACGGCGGAATTGACGACATTGACCCGAATGACAACTTCTTCAAGTTGAGTCTGATCCTCAAGGCTCACATTCTTGGTTCAGGGAATGAGAAGCAAATTAGGTTCTTTAAGTGGGAACATGAGGATTATAGTGCAGAGAATATCAGGGAGCTTATTAAAGTGCGAAAGCCATGCATTAAAGGATCGGATGCGCACAGCAATCAATACCCGTTTGGCAAACTACAAGATCGGAATTCAGAACCGAGTGACAGATATTGCTGGATCAAAGCGGACACCACATTCAACGGTCTCCGACAAGTTGTGATCGAGCCTGATCGCGTATTTATTGGTGTGACACCAGAGTTGTTGCTACGGGAACGAGCACATCCGACAAAATTTGTCATGTCCTTGTCGCTCTCAGCTGCAGACAGTCACATCGGAAAGCGCTGGTTTGACGATCTAACGATTGATTTCAATACGTCACTTGTAGCGATTATCGGTAATAAGGGAAGTGGTAAGAGTGCGATCACGGACATTTTGGGACTATGCGGGAACACGCACCAAGATCCGGAAGCATTTTCCTTTCTCACCAAGAATAAGTTCAAACGACCCAAACCGGAAAACCTGTCAGAAAGTTATTCCGCGACTGTTCGTTGGGGTGATGGTGCGGAATCAACAGCCGTGCTCAACCAAACGCCTGATCGCAGGATGGTTGAACGGATACGCTACATTCCACAGAATTTCTTGGAGAGTCTCTGTTCGGACGTTGATTCAAGTGACTTCGAACGTGAGTTGAAGCAGATCATATACTCACACATGCCAGTGGAACGAAGAGAAGGCAAGAGCACTCTCGACGATCTCATCACATACCGAAGTAGCGTGGTGGAGGCAGACATATTGCGCATCCAGACCGATATTACCAGAATCAACCGAGATATTATCGCCCTTGAAGCAAAGGCATCGAAGGACCACAAAGCCAATCTCGAAAATAGACTGGCCGTAAAGAAATCGGAATTGGCAGCGCTCGTCAAGCCAACTAAACCGTTGCTGGAGGAAACGGGCACAATTGATCCAACACTTACAGCAAAACTCGAAACGCTGCAGACACAGATCGCATCGATTGAGCAACTGACATCGAATACCAAGAAGGAACGATCAGTTGCCCACATCAACTTGAGCGAACTTCGGAAAGTCAGCGAACATTTCAAGAGCGTGGATGAATATCTTCACGGCATAACATCCCAAGACGAACAGCATGTCCAACTTCTCAATAAGCACGGCATCAGTATAAGCGATGTGTTCACCTATAGTCTGAGTCTCGACCTGATTGAAACGGCGATTGCGGGTTATGTGGCTACCATCGCCGACTGTGATAAGCTATTGAGTCCAACATCGCCGGAGGATGCAAGTATAAGAAGTCTGCCTGCGCAACTCGCAGCGGCAAAAGCTGATTATCAACGCGGTCAAGAAGAACTTGATCGTCCTGCACTTGAGCAACAAAAGTATCTCAATTCGGTAAGAGCTTGGGAGATTCAAGTCAAGGCCATCGAAGGGGATACCGAAACCGAAGACACCATTCATTATTTGTCAGCACAATTGGAGTATCTTTCGAAAACTTTGCCAAGCGAACTCGCTTCGAAAAGACAGGAGCGAGACAAGTACGCTGGCTTGCTCTTGGACAAAAAGTCGCTGCTTGTGCAGATACGCCGTGAGCTTTTTGATCCAGTGTCAGCTTTTATCGCATCCAATAAGGACTTGTCTCAGCGATATGATGTCAGGGTTGATGTATCGCTTTCCATTGGTCGTTTCGTCGATGACTTCTTTGGTTTCATAGTCCAAAATAGAAAAGGCACATTCGCTTCAACCAATGAAGGATACAAAGTGCTCTCCGACATGTGTGAGCGAGTTCACTTCGATGAAAAGGCCGAAGTTCTATCCTTTGCAAATCGACTTATTGACGCTTTGCAGGTTAACACATCCGGTGGCGGAAATGAGATTATGGATGTTGGCCAACAGCTAAAGAAGGGAAAGTCGATTGAGGACATCTATTCCTTCATTTTTCATTTTGACTATCTGACTCCGACATTTAGCCTTAAACTTGGCAGCAAGTCTCTACAAGAGTTGTCACCCGGTGAACGTGGTGCGCTGTTGCTGATCTTCTATCTCATATTGGATAAGTCGGACATTCCTCTGGTCATAGATCAACCGGAGGAGAATCTGGATAATGAGAGCATATATCACTTACTCGTTCACTTCATTAAGCAGATCAAAGAGAGACGACAGATCTTCATGGTGACCCACAATCCGAATCTTGCTATCGTCTGTGATGCTGATCAGATTATTCACATGAACATTGACAAGGAACATGACAATCAGGTCAGTTACTATTCTGCTTCAATAGAAGATCAGGAAATGAATTCACGTATCATAAATATCTTGGAGGGTACACTACCTGCGTTCGATAATCGGGACAGCAAATACTATCGGTAAACGCAACGACACGCGGCTGGCATACAGAAGCCAGCCGTGCATCGACGGTTGACCGAGGAACTCTGTAAGGCTTCCTTTCCCAGCCTTTCCATCCCGAACCCCATCACGAGCCGTCCGCTCAAACAAAGCCCCGCAAATCAAAAGGAAACCCCCTATAACGCGAAAATAAAGGGCAAAATGAAGAAGAATATGGCTACGACACAAAACATCGAAAACAGCCCGGAAACGGCAATTATCGAATATATGGCCAAAATTCGCTCAAAAATCGACACAAACGGTGAAAATGGAAGGGAATGGATGTCTGGCCGGACCAGATTGATCGCGTGATCAAGCGCCGGGGAACATTCGGATTCGGGCATGGATTGGTAATCAAGCATGTGCTCCAGCAGAACCAGATTGTTGCCGCAAATGGAGCATGTTCTTTGCCGGAATATCAAGTCGATCAGATCCGGCAACAGTGATCAAGGGTTTTACAATATCGCAGCACATCTCTTACGAATAGGAATTGAAAATGAATGATCAGAATGGGAAAGCTCCTGCAGAAGTGTCGACAGATCAATTGAACAATCTCGTTGAATCGACGACAGAACTTGTGAAGAAATATGATTCAACAGGTGAAGCAGTCCATGAAGAACTCGCTCAGTTGAATTCTGCAATTGACACATGGGAAAAGTTGTCGCCGAAATTGTATATGATGAGAAAGCGTCTAACGCTCATCGACGAGATCTTAACGGGTAAAAGATCTGTCGATTCGCTTACGGGCGTTCAGATCGGCAAGGCTGCCAAAGTTGTTGCCGAAAAGACAAAGAAGAAGAAAGCATTCATCAAGCGCAAATCAGAAATTCTTACGGATTCAGTCATTGAAGAGATTCGAGACTATATTGCTCAAGATGATGAGTACAAAAAGGCAAAAGACATTTACAAATATTTGCGCAAGCATGAACTGATCCCGGCATTCAATGGCGATTCACCAGAACGAACATTCTCAATCGCGCTCAGTCGGGTCGATCAGGATTTGATCATGTATAACGCCAAACCTTCGATCATGGCGTGGGGATTGAAGGATTTTGGATCTGATGCGCATGAACGGCGCAAAGCATTGAAGGGATCTGTCAGAAATGAAGCCGGGACGAAGGTGTTTTCGCATTAAGACGCTCAGTCAACATTTCCTTGCTCGATCAGGATGCCTTCAAGAATCGAACTGGAGCTATTTGCTGATGAGATCAAGAACGTGACCTGTTCAACAACAGGAGAACGCTGGTCATATATCGGCATCCTTGCTGTTCCTTCTGTAAAGAAGCAGTCATTACTGAAGCGCTTGCACCATCACCGGGAGCTAATACACTATCATGGAGAACTTCATGGCAAGAAGCTGACAAGCAATGACAAAATGCGGCTGGCAAAGTCATGGCTTAAAGAAGTCGTTTTCAAGGATGCGATAGAACGTTCGGTGTACTTCAGCATTCTCGGCATCAATCAGTCGAATATCAATACTGATGCATTTGGCGATAAGGAATTTGACAATATGTATAATCGGCTATTTCGGGCAACTATCGTCGGCTTGCTACATATTGCGTTCGATAAGCAAGCGCTAAAGGTCGTCAAAGACATATATCATGATAATGCAAATATTGAGAGTCATGAATATTTTTCGTGGCACGTCCCGTATCACATTGACAGGAATCAACCGGATATTGCATTTGAGTGTCAAGAGATCACATTCATCGACTCGGATCACCGAAAGTCACAATCTGACAATTCGCACTTGATCCAACTAACAGACCTGCTTCTTGCCGGGACTTCTCAGTGTTTGGATTATACATCACACCAAGACCATAAGGTTGAACTTGGACGTACAATGTATCCACTTGTGAAGCGCATGCTTCGGTCGCCGTGGAATCATAAAAGTAGTTACGGCCATTCTCGCAAATTCATGGTGTCGTTCTTTCCTCGGAAGAAACTGAGCCACACCGATCTGGAGAACGAATTGTATCGAGGTAGCTCAGCCTATTATCTTGATCGAGAACTCGTGTTTGATGAGAAGGGACATGGGCAAGAGAACCTGTTTTCCTGAAATCCAACACATCGAGCTATATCCGACCATGAGTCTATTAACACCCGACATTGTCAGGCAGAAAGCGCTGCAATACTGCATCGAACACGTCGTTGATTTTGCACTTCTTTCCGAAGATGAGCAGGAATGGTATATACAAAGCACGATGGAATTGCTGCTTCAAAATGAGGAGTTTAGGCGGCTACTGTTCGAAGGTCAATTGAACTGATCGGGGCGCTCGATATAGCATTAGAAAGCCGTATATTTGCCAAAGGATCTGCTCATTTGAATGTCATTCATCATGCAACTCTTCAAACAATTTCTGAAAGGGCCACGCGGACTTAGCTTTGTATTCGCCGTTTCGCTGTTCGTCATTGTGCTTGCAAGTATCGATTGGCATCAGTATGCATTGTACAAGAGTTATACACCCGATGCCGCTGACAAGGTGACGACTGTTGTGGGTTGGTCGGTGGCGTTCCTCGTGGGCATGTTCGGCATCGTTGCGGTTATCCTCGCGCTGTTGCAGAGCAGTCCAACCAAAGCGTTAAAGATAATTGCTAATCCGATCCCATACATGCTTGAAGAGTCATTCATATTTCCTGTTATTGGTTTCCAATCAGCTGTGCTAATTGGCTTTCAATTGCTAAGCATGATACAACAGTCGTCTTTTGCTCTGACCTGCTTTTCGTCCGATACGATGTACATCGCTTCAGCTTGGATGACAATTTGCGAGACAGCATCAATCGTGTTTCTATTTGTGAGAATATTTGTTATTGCGAACGACCAATATATCTTTAACGTGTATGTTTCAGGACTTATCACGCTTCTTCAAGCCACTAAAGACCCAGAGTCAGAGTAAGATTACGGCGGCTGCAGAAAGCTTTAGTTCGGCTTTGATTCGCTCCGCTTCGCAGGATGATGTCACCCTATGCGTACAACTGTTCGATGCTTTCTCTCGCATCTATCGCGAAACTGGCTATTCTCCCTTCTTCAAGTACTTTCCCCGGACACTCTACCTAACCATGCAATCCGCTGTGCAGAACCGGACCACGGATTTCTGCTTGCGGATGATATTCGGCTTCCGGCAGATCCTGCTTGAATCCTTGACACGTCGCGATCCAAGAATGCTGTTTGAGTTGCGTGACATTCCAAGCTGGTTTGTTAAGAATGCGAATCCCTACCCTGAGTTTGTGCAATTTGTCCCTGACGTGTTGAGTCTCCATTTGAAAGAGTGCGTTGGATTGTTTGAGCCAAATGGCTACCGACAGCTGACCAATGATCGATTTGGACCCATTCAAGAGAGTGACTATGAATTATCGCAAACGATTCTTCAGATGATGCTTGATATGGCGAAAGCTTGTTTGGAGCTTAACAATCCTCGTGGCCTGCTCAAGGTCGCAAATAGAGTTGAGATAATAAAGACGGCCAACAGTGACGAAGAGATCGCCAAAAGAATCAATGCCACAATCAGCGGTTTCAATCAGAGGCTGCCGTCAGAAAACGAGCGAATAGAATTCGCCCTTCTCGATGCCGATGTAATCCAGACTTACTGGTTGGCATCACTTTGTAAGAACATTCTCTGGTCATGGTTGTGCTATCACTACCTTGAAGATTCGGAATTTGGCTCCACTTTCGAAGCTGCAACCGTGGCAGAAATGCATCAAATCCTTTTCTACCAAAATCAAGGGTCGATGGCCAACGAAATGATACGACTTCTGTATCTCTTTAATCAGAATGAAGGCCTTTTCGATCTCAACGATTGGGTGTGGAAATCTCGTGTGAGCAGGGAAATGGTCACAGAAATGTATCCGTCGGCATCTTCATGGTTGATAATCGGGAGTCTTCTCCGAATGATGCGACTCCCGGCAGTGGTCAATAGCAATCCTGAGCAATTCATGAATCTGCCGACATATGAGTACATCTATATGTACGCGGCTCCGGCCATTGCCAAGATTCGTGCAAGTCCTGAAAGATGGTTTCCTATAGTGCTTGGAAGCGCTTCTGATCCAATGAGTTTAGAAACGAGAGTTGAAGCACTCGACTCTTTGTTTCAGAAGCTCATCACGCGGTATAAAACATCGTTAAGCAGGGCGGTGGTCAATGAACCTATATCCCCACAGAAATTAGCACACTTCATTCAGGATACGGGTACACATTGGGAAGACATGTCGTCTATTGAATCGGTGTTTGAACACTTTAGCAGAACGTCAGACGTGCCGCGACAGGAAAAACCGCTGCCGCAAATTGTGGGTGTCGCACGAATAAATGGAGTAGGGAGACGAATGTTTTCGGATAACTATGGGATAGCGATGTTCTCTTCGCAACCCGCCTATGATCTGGCAATACGGGTAGACCATGCCTTTGTTGGAGCATGTCAACAGTACAAGGAGCATCTGGTCGTAGATTCGTTAGAACAGGTGACCACAAAGCTAATCGAAAAAGTCGCGACGCTCAGAGCAAGCAAGCATGTTCCTTCCTTGATCATGATGAACTTAATTGACCTATCACAGAACCTGAGTTATCTCGAAGATGCCGGAATGGAAGTAAGTTTCTCTGGTGATAACATCGGAATAAATCCGATCTATGGCTATTATGAAGAGATTCCTATTGTGGGCATTAGAGGACCTGTCTTGGTCGGGCAGTTCTTGGTTGCCGACTTCGTCGCTGCGTTCATGATGAACAGGAACCTTGTCGATGGTGGGTACAAGGACAGATTAGAAGTCAAAATTATCGAAACGAGCGAGGAAGCCGCTCGGACTTCAGTCGAAAAGCTGCCGTCCTTCGAAAGTATGTCGAAAGAGGAAGCCGAGTCCGAAATCTTGAAAGAACGGCAGGCGATTGTAATAGAACTTTCAGAGTATGTCAAATTTCAAGTCCTCGATCCCGCAGCGATGAGTTTTTGTGAATGGACGTATGCCGATCAATAGCTCATGTATGACGGTCGGCCTTCGACATGGATTCCACGAATCGAGTATGGTTGATCCATCCTCCCAAGAGACGAATTTGAGAAAACCTCTTTTCGAAGGACAGCTGAATTGAACCCGACCATTGACAAACCCGGTCGGATTCTGTATATTTGCTGACGGTCCTGTCATCCATTGGACCAGTATTCATAAACTATTGCCAAAGACATGAACACGAAGATCACATCATTGCCAATTCTTCCAATATTGGCGCTAATAATCCTTTCAATTGCTGGATCAGTTAATGCTCAGGAATGTGGAATTGACCGTTGGCGCATAAAGACAATCCGCGATCCCATAGCGAAACAAATCAACTGGAAAGCTGTCAAGTCCTCGATTGCTGACCAGATCGGTCTTGAACGAGGATTCGACAAAGGTTGGAAAACGCTTGCGCGGCAGCAGGACGAATCACAGCTGTACAAAATCACCTGCACTTTGGTGGAATTGGGCAAGGAAGACGACAACGATTATCATCTCGTTATCAAAGATCCGAAAACAGGTAAGACAATGATCGCGGAGATTCCTGATCCTGACTGCAAGGAGTTGTCAAATACAAAGCTTGCGCCAAAATATCGGCAAGCTCGTGAAGTGTTGAAGAAAGTGTACGGTGAACCCGGCGCGATTGTGAAAGTGAAGCCGATGAAGATTACGATCTGGGGTATCGGCTTTTGGGAGAAGATGAATCACGGCACAGGACATTCGACAAATGGACGGGAGATTCATCCTGTGGTGGGGATAGAGTGAAAGCCACGATCTTATAAAAGGATCGTCCGTCCGTCAGATAATCTATCCAACATAGTCAAACAACCGCGATGAAGATAATCACACTATACGAGAGAAATTGGAAGCCATTCTTCCAAGAAGAACTACGGAAGACCAAGCATCTCAAGATCATTTCTCCATTTATCGGCGCTGGTATTCTCAGCGAAGTAGGTGCGACTTGCGACTACTCGAAGATTGAGCTAATTACCCGATTTAGTTTGAAGGACTTTGCAACGGGGGTATCAAATTTGGATGCGCTAAAGGAAGCGACAGTTCAAGGGGCAAAAATTTTCGGTGTACAAGGGCTTCACAGTAAAGTGTATCTGTTCGATGATAGAGCAGCAATCGTGACATCCGCTAATCTGACCGAAAACGGACTCTCGAACAACTTTGAATGCGGTATCTATACGTCTGATCCAAGTACAATTCATGACTTGCTCCTCTACTTCCGATACTTGCAGTCTATTGCTGGCATGCCGCTTAGCGTTCTTCGGTGCGCAGAATGGCAATCAGAATTGGACGCGAAGCCACCGATTGTTGCACAACCACCGACCGACTTTCACGATTATGGTGCGAACGTGTCTAACATTCGTACTACAACTTCATACTACTTGAAATTCTTTGGTGATGCACGTGATCGTGTAGACGATACATTCACAATCGAGGAGGAGGTGGACAGAGCACTCTGTCATTATGCATGTGGCTTTTCACGGTCGAAAAGACCGTTGCAGATTAATGAGGGTGACGTAATTTTTCTTGGACGGCTGACGCGTAAACCGCACGATGTAGCTATTTTCGGAAAAGCAATAGCCATTGAGTTCAATGATGACCGTGATTGGGCTACCCTGAGAGAAAGGCAAGAGCGTGAGTGGAAGCGCAAATGGGAAGCTTACCTGCGTTTTAGGAACCCTGTTTTCCAAAAAGGGACAATGGCAGATTGTTACAGACTATCGGATCTGATGAAAGACTTGGACTACAGGAGTTTCGTAACAACAAGCGAAAGATTCGATGCTGGCGAAAGGAATATTGCGGTTCACATGTCTTTCCGTCAGCAGCCATACGTACGGCTTACCCATCAAGCAGCAACAGTTGTGGAGCGGCAACTACAACAGCGGATTGGTAAGCATGGCAGGATAAGTCAACAATTCATTGATGGCCTGCCCAAGAGCGATATTGACCCAGAATCATGGGTGTCAGGGAGAAGTCCAACCGTTGCCCGGTCGGGAGAATTCTTGCCGACTATCTACTAACCATTCACGGTCTCTTCTACCTAATACTCAACACCGGATGGATCTCAACACCATTGTCCGCGACCCCCCGCTGATTGTGAATGAAGTCAAAGAACCGAACCCCGGTCACCGTGACGATCCTTTCTGCATCTTTGAACGACGTAGTCGGATTCCCGACATTTGTTTTGATCCATTGAACGGCAGTCGAGTATTCGTCTACATGCGAAGTATGGATCACTGAAGCGCAAGTAGGAGAAGGAATTTCACCGATCATTGTCAGACCTGAATCGTCCTGCAACACCAAATGAATATCGCCATCATCTTCTTTGACGTATGAAACGAGATGTGCCGTAATTGAGACAACATGCTTCTCCAGATCCAATCGTGCAGATGGACTCGTAGGCTTTGTCCATGCGTATTCAGCCCGAATCGAGCTTGTGTCAATCTTGGAAAAGTCGATTGTTGTTGTGTCGACATCGGACAGGGTTTTTACAGCCCATCTCTCAACGCCACAGTCTGTATCCACGGTCGGTGGCGTAGTCGTCGGCTGAGCCGTGGTGCACGATGAGAGGTTCGCTGCAATCAATGCCGGGAGTGCACACGAGAAGATTCTGCTAATGTATCTCGAAAACATGGAAGAGATGGATATGCTATGTAATGGTCAAATATACGAATCGTAGACGGTTTCTGCTGAGATTGTCGCGGATAATAGTATTTTTGAATATCTCAAGGACTTAATAATGTATGGCTCTACCAGATTTCCAAGCAGTAATGTCGCCAGTTCTTGATCAACTATCCGATGGAAGAGAATACTCTTTCCGGGAGATTCGGGATTTGGTCGCTGCAAAACTGAACATATCAAGCGATGACCGAGCCATCCTTCTTCCCAGTGGGAAGCAATTTGTTTTTGATAACCGAATAGGATGGGCGATAACCTTTCTCAAGAAAGCTGGACTTGTTAATCGGCCACGTCGGTCAGTTGTCGTCATTACGCCGCGTGGAAAGAACATTTTGGAAACGCACAAAGACCAAATCAATGTCAAGTTCTTGCGACAATTCCCAGAGTTCGTCGAGTTCGAAACTGCCAAGAAAGGCGAACCGAATCACGCAATCCTTTCGGACGAGACTGAAACTCTAAGAACGCCCGTAGAGCAGCTTGAATCGGCATATCAAGCAATAAATGACTCTCTGGCTCAAGAACTTTTAAGTCGAGTTCTGTCTATAACTCCGGAAGCCTTTGAGCATTTGGTCGTCGAACTGGTCGTTGCAATGGGCTACGGTGGTTCTATTGGTGATGCAGGAAGAGCAATCGGCAAGACAAATGATGAAGGCATTGACGGAATCATTAAAGAAGACAAATTGGGCTTGGATGCCATATACATTCAGGCAAAACGGTGGAAACCGGAATCTACCGTAGGTCGTCCTGAAATTCAACGATTTGTAGGAGCATTGGCTGGTCAAGGAGCAAAGAAAGGCATATTCATTACGACAAGCCGTTTTGCAGATACTGCGGTCGAATATGCGCCGCGGAATGATACTAAGATCGTTCTTATTGATGGCAAGCAACTCGCTCAATTGATGATCGAGTACAATGTCGGCGTTGTTCCTCAGCAGAAGTACGAGCTTAAGAAGATCGACGGTGACTATTTTGGGGAAGAGTGACCACTGATCAATTGCATTTACCACAATACTGAGCATCATGATAATTCGCAATTACGGACTATTTTGGGACATCCAGAAAGTCGACTGGGGTTGGCAGAACAAAATTGGATCTTTGAAAGGGTACCTTGATGGAGATAAGTTACACCCAGTCGACTTTCGAGAACAAGCCGCAATCTATGCCCTATATGACCCATCTTTCAATCTTGTCTACGTAGGACAGGTCGGTTCACAGACACAGAAGCTGTTTTCGCGCCTGAAGCAGCATTTGGATGATGATCTGCAGAATCGCTGGCGCTATTTCTCATGGTTCGGAGTCCGAATAGTTAATAGCTCCAATACACTGAAAGACGCTCCGCAGACCGTCAATGAGAATCTTGATACAATTCTCAATCACTTAGAAGCAATTGCCATCTCGGTATCCGAACCCAAGCTCAATAAGAAGGGTGGATCTTGGGTTGGTGCGGAGCGCTATTACCAGCACGACAAAGCCACCTCGACAGCCTGAACGTATCTGCGAATCCGGCAACAGTTATAACGGCATTCCCAGCGATTTCATTTTCGCTGAAGCCTTTTCAATAGTCACATAGAACTTCTGGCCTGTTGACAAGTCACTGGGATTGGACGCGAAGCTGTAATTCGCACCGACGAGATATGGTTAAAGCGATGAACCTGCATACCCGGTATCCTTTGAAGACCGTTGTTCTCCACAGATCAAACTGTTAGCCTGATCAATTGACTATTTTTGTACACATGCGCATTGAGTAGCCGGATTGAAACGTGGCTGCTACATCGTTTCTGAGCACGTTTTGTACTTGTGGCGCGGTCAATGTCAATTGAAGTCAGTTTATGGCAATCAAGAAGTCTGAATTATACAGTTCTCTCTGGGCGAGTTGTGATGCATTACGCGGCGGGATGGATGCCAGCCAGTATAAGGATTACGTACTGGTGATGCTTTTTCTGAAGTATGTATCTGATAAAGCTGGTTCAAAGGATACGTTGATCGAAGTTCCGAAGGGATGCAGCTTCAGCGACATCGCCGCGCTAAAAGGACACAAAGAGATCGGAGAAAAGATCAACACTTCCATTGGTGCAATCGCGAAAGCAAACGATCTTCAGGGATTCATTGATGTCGTCAGTTTCAACGACGACGAAAAACTTGGTTCAGGCAAGGAAAAGATTGATCGGTTAAGCGAACTCGTCGCCATCTTCGAAAAACCAGAACTTGACTTTCGCAGCAATAGGGCGGAAGGCGATGATATTCTCGGTGACGCATACGAATACTTGATGCGTCATTTTGCAACCGAATCTGGAAAGAGCAAAGGTCAGTTCTATACGCCAGCCGAGGTCAGTCGGATCATCGCAAAGGTTATCGGCATCAATCGAGCTACGAGCGGTACGCAAACCATTTATGACCCTACTTGCGGATCTGGATCATTGCTTCTCCGGGCCGCTGCCGAAAGCGAGAAAAAGCTATCGCTTTATGGTCAGGAGAAGGAAGGTGCAACGGCAGCGCTTGCAAAAATGAACATGATCCTGCACAACAATGACACGGCATTGATTGCCAAAGGTCAAAGTACTCTGTCCAATCCGCAATTTGAAGACAACCGTGGCAATCTGAAGACATTCGACTTCGTGGTTGCAAATCCACCTTTCTCGCTAAAGAATTGGACACAAGGATTTAATCCTGCTGAAGACATACACGAGCGCTTCACCGGGTTTGGCATTCCGCCGGATAAGAATGGAGATTATGCGTTTTTCCTTCACATCGTTAGATCTCTGAACCAGAACGGGAAAGGAGCAGTCATTCTTCCGCATGGTGTACTTTTCCGAGGCAATACCGAAGGAGAGATCAGAAAGAATGTCATCAAACGCGGCTTGATAAAAGGCATTATCGGACTTCCCTCCAATCTATTCTACGGCACTGGCATCCCGGCCTGCATCATCGTTCTCGACAAGGAAGATGCAGAGAAGCGGGAAGGCATCTTCATGATTGATGCAAGTAAAGGCTTTGTCAAAGACGGCAACAAGAATCGACTCCGTGAGCAAGACATTCACAAGACCGTCGATGTCTTCAATAAGCAGATCGAGATTCCTAAGTACAGCCGCTTTGTAAAGAATGAGGAAATTGCAGATCCAAAGAACGACTATAATCTGAACATTCCACGATACATTGACAGTCAAGAACCGGAAGACATTCAGGACATCGAAGCCCATTTGCTCGGTGACATTCCTGTTTCGGACATTGATGCTCTCAGCAATTATTGGAGTGCGTATCCGAGCTTGCGCAAGCATCTGTTCGGCAAAAGTACAAGAGCCGGGTATGTAGTGTCAAAGATCCAGAAGGACAAGATCAAGGAGACGATATTCACGCATCCGGATTTCGTCGCATTCACTTCGGAGATGGATCAGCTATTTGCGAAGTGGCGGAAGACAAATACTAAGTATCTCAAACAGCTATCGAAAGGCTGCAAACCAAAAGAAGTAATCGCCGAGATTGCTGAAGATCTGCTCCAAACTTACACGGACAAGCCTTTGCTCGACCGTTATGATATATACCAATATCTTTTGGATTATTGGAAAGAGACGATGCAGGACGATTGCTATCTCATTGCTGGGGACGGTTGGAAGGCAGAACCGCGTAGGATCACCGAAAGAAACAAGAAGGGAGCAGAAGTTGATAAAGGCTGGACGTGCGATCTCGTACCACCAAGTCTTATCGTCGAGCAGCATTTTGCGAACGAGCGGGATGCAATGGCGAAGATGGAAGCAGCCGAAGATGCCATTAAAGCCCAGTTGACGGAGTTAGAAGAAGATAATAGTGGTGAAGACGGATGGTTCGCCGATTTTGAGAAAGTAAACAAGGGATCGGTATCGAAGCGATTGAAGGAAATTGGCAAGGATCGGAGTTCGAAAGAAGAGATTGAGATTCTTACCCTTTATCTCAAACTCACTACAGAGCAGACAGCTTTAGGTATTGCCATAAAGGAAGCTTCAGAAGAACTGAGCAGGCAGGCATTTCTACAGTACCGCAAACTGACTGCTGACGATATTAAGACGCTGGTAGTCGATCACAAATGGATGACTGCAATGGAGTCATCAATTAAGTCGGAAATGGAGCGTGTCAGTCAGCGCCTGACTAATCGAATCAGAGAACTTGTCGAGCGATATGAAACGCCTTTGCCCCAATTGAACGAGAGTGTAGCCGTGCTTGAAGAAAAGGTAAATGCACATCTTAGAAGGATGGGGTTCAAATGGGAGTAGACAATCTGCGTCGAAATGGAAAAAATGAACAGGGTTATCCGAATTGGAGAGTAGAAACCCTGAACGAGTTAACCGTCAAGATTGGTAGTGGCATCACTCCGCGTGGAGGATCAAGAGTATATAAGCCCTATGGGCGTGTATTTCTCCGCTCTCAGAACGTTGATTGGGGAAAGCTCTTGCTTGATGGAGTGGCTTTCATTGACGATAAGACGCACCATACCTTCGATTCGACAGAGTTGCATGTGGGTGACGTGCTGCTAAATATTACGGGAGCCTCCATCGGACGAGCGGCCGTTGCAACGTCATTAGTAGTTGGTGGAAATGTGAATCAACATGTTTGTATTATTCGAGTTGATCCCAAGCGTCTCGACCCCGGTTATTTGTGTTACGTCCTGCTTTCCCAGAATGGGCAGAGACAGATCGAAAGTTTTCAAGCTGGTGGCAATCGACAAGGACTAAATTTCGGGCAAATTGGCTCAATAAGTCTACCAGTGCCTGAAGTGACTGAACAAACTGCCATTGCCACCGCACTTACGGATATTGATGACCTGATCCAGAATCTTGAACAACTGATCGAAAAAAAGAAGCAGATCAAACAGGGAGCGATGCAGGATTTGCTGACGGGGAAGAGAAGATTGCCGGGGTTCAAAGAGCCGTGGGTGAAATGTACAATTGGAGATATTGGGTCATTTCTGAAGGGGAGCGGCATTAGAAGGGATGAAGTCCGCGATAGTGGTTTGGGATGCATCAGATATGGTGAGATCTATACGACGCACAATGAGTATGTAAAGAGGTTCGAATCATTCATCGGTCGAAATGCTGCCTCCCAAAGTACGGCTCTTCGTCAAGGAGACCTGCTATTTGCTGGATCGGGTGAGACAGCCGCTGAAATCGGGAAATGTGTCGCAATCGTTTCTGATGAGGAAGCATATGCCGGAGGAGACATTGTTATTCTTAGACCGGGCACAGATGTGGATTCATTGTTCCTCGGTTTCCAACTCAACTGCTTTCCAGTCGTACGACAGAAAGCGAGGATGGGACAAGGTGATGCAGTAGTACACATAAGTGCAAGGCATCTCAGGGAGATCTGCATTATCTTGCCTCCAACGAAAATAGAGCAAACAGCAATTGCCGATTCTCTTAAGAAAATGGACGAGGACTTGACAGCGCACCAATTACTTCTCTCCAAATACATCGCACTTAAACAGGCAATGATGCAAGTTCTCCTTACAGGACAGATCCGCTTAATTTGACGATGCCGACAGGAATATCCGTCATAACCCATTAGCTCATGCGCAACGAACGCGTTACACAGGATCGAGTCGTAGACCTGCTAAGATCGCAGCTTGGATATTCCTATCTTGGCAATCTCGAAGATCGAGATAACTCAAATATCCGGCAGGCTGATCTGGAGACTTTTCTTCGCAAGAATGGTGAATACTCCGATGTGACCATCGGAAAAGCACTCTATGAGCTTCAGAAGAGCGCCACGATCAATCCCAACGAAGATCTTTACCCGGTCAACAAGGCGGTCTACTCGTTACTTCGATACGGTATCGCGGTCAAGGAATCTGTCGGCGAATTCGATCAGACCGTGCGATTGATCGACTGGAATAATCCGGAGCAGAATGAATTCTCATTCGCCGAAGAAGTTACGGTAGCTGGCGTAAATACCAAACGCCCGGACATCGTCATATACGTCAATGGCATCGCTCTCGGTGTTCTGGAGTTGAAACGAGCAAGTGTGTTGGTCAGCGAAGGCATCAGACAGAACCTCGACAATCAAGAACACCGATTCATCAAGCCGTTTTTCACGACAATTCAGGTAGTTCTTGCTGGGAATGATGCTCAAGGCTTATACTACGGAACGACAAAGACATCCGAAAAGTACTTTCTCAAATGGAAGGAAGACGGCTATTCATATGATCCAGATCGAAGCCTGCTCGACCAGCAATTGTTACAGTTCTGTGACAAGCGCCGATTATTGGAGATCATTCATGACTTCGTGGTCTTCGATGCTGGCATTAAGAAGCTATGCCGACCAAATCAGTACTTCGGGGTAAAGAAAGCTCAGGAATCGGTCGCTAAACGTCAAGGTGGCATCATATGGCATACACAAGGCTCCGGCAAGAGCTTAACGATGGTTTGGTTTGCGAAATGGATTCGAGAGCATCATAGGGATGCACGACTGTTGATCATAACAGATAGGACAGAACTTGATGACCAAATTGAGAAGGTGTTCAGCGGCGTAGACGAGAAGATCTATCGGACAAAGAGCGGTCAGGATCTGATAAATCGTCTGAACGATACAACACCGTGGCTAATCTGTAGTCTTATTCATAAGTTCGGACGCAACGACGAGTTGGACATTGATGAATATGTGGAGCAGCTGCACAAACCGAAGGATTTTGCTCCGAAAGGCAACCTGTTCGTCTTCATTGATGAATGTCATCGAACACAGAGCGGAGCGCTCCATGAAGCGATGAAGGATCTCTTGCCGGATGCACTGTTCATCGGTTTTACCGGGACACCGCTTTTGAAGGCAGATAAGCGGAAGAGCATCGAGATCTTTGGGAAGTACATCCATACCTATAAGTTTGATGAAGCTGTTCAAGATGGTGTAGTGCTCGATCTTCTTTACGAAGCCAGAGATGTGGATCAGCATGCGAACGATCAGAAAGGCATCGACGAATGGTTCGAGGTCGTGACCAAAGGCATGAACGATCTTCCAAAGGCCGAACTCAAACAGAAATGGGGAACGATGCAGAAGATCCTCAGCACGAAGGAACGCCTGCAGAAGATCGCTTTCGACATTATCAAGGACTTCAAAATAAAGCCACGGCTGCGCAATGGTCGTGGCAATGCTATGCTGGTCAGCGGAAGCATCTTCGAAGCCTGCAGATACTTTGAGATCTTCCAGAACTTCGGCTTTAAGAATTGTGCAATTGTGACATCGTACGAGCCGACAACGACAAGCATCAAAGGTGAAACGACAGGTGAAGGTGACACAGAGAAGATCGAACAGTATGAGATCTACCAGCGGATGCTCAACGGCAAAGATCGAGAAACCTTTGAAAGAGACGTAAAGAAGCAGTTCATAGATGAACCAGCAAATATGCAATTGCTGATCGTCGTGGATAAGCTATTGACCGGATTCGATGCGCCATCTTGTACGTATCTGTACATTGATAAACAAATGCGCGATCATGGCCTGTTTCAAGCAATTTGCCGGGTTAATCGGACGGAGAACGAAGATAAGGAATTTGGGTATATCGTCGATTACAAGGATCTCTTTGAGAACGTACACGGCGCGATTGATGACTACACATCCGATGCATTTGACAAATTCGAAGAAGAGGATGTCAAAGGACTGCTGCTAAACCGACTGCTGGTTGCAAAGGAACGGATGGAGGACAGTCTCGAAGTGCTTCATCAGTTATGTGCTCCTGTAGAACCACCGAAGCAAATTGAACAATATATCCGATACTTCTGCGGCAATCCGGACGACAAGCAAGCGCTCAAGGACACGGAAGAAACTCGGCTTACCTTTTATAAAGCTGTCGTAAGTGCGATTCGAGCCTACAACAATATTGCTCCTGAGATGTCTGATGCCGGATTCTCCGATGCTGAAGCTGCAAGAATCAAGCATCAGGTAGATGAATATGCCGAGTTAAGAAATGCAATCAAAGCTGCCAGCGGCGATTACATCGACCTGAAAAAGTACGAACCGGAAATGCGGCAGTTGTTGGATATGTATTTGAGCGCTGATCCCAGCAGAACGCTGTCGGACTTCGGTGATGCTACACTGCTCCAATTGATCGTCGAGAAAGGAATAAAGTCAGCGAGTGAAAAGCTCCCAAAAGTGATCAGGCAAAGCAAGGAAGCTGTTGCCGAAACACTGGAAGCGAATATGCGCAAGGTGATCACGCAGGAAATGCCGATCAATCCGGTCTACTACGAAAAGATGAGCACCTTGCTCGAAGAATTGATCCGTAGAAGGAAGGAATCGGCACTTGAGTATGAGCAGTTCCTAAAGGAGATCGAAGCGATTGCCAGAGATCTCAATCCGGGGAAGGGCAACCACAACTATCCAAAAGATATTGATACTGCTGCCAAGATGTCGTTATATGATAATTTGGACAAACAGTCTGCACTCGTACTTGCGCTGGATGCCGAAATTCTGCAGACGAAGAAGGATGATTGGATAGGCAATACGTTAAAGGAAAGAGAAGTCAAAGGTGTCATCCGCAGATATGTTAATGATGAAGCAAAAGCAGATGCCATATTTGAAATCATCAAGAGTCAGCGGGAGTATATGTAATGATTATCGCTGGTATTTCTGTTGAAATCGTCCAGAAAAATATCAAGAACATTCATCTGGCGGTGTATCCTCCGGACGGACATGTCAGATTGGCTGCGCCAGCAAACGTAAACCGTAAGACGCTGGAGCTATACGTGACTTCGAAACTTGCATGGATACGAAAGCAGCGGAGGAAGTGTGCGAATCAAGATCGACAATCGCCTCGGAAATATGTTGATCGGGAAACGCATTATGTCTTTGGAAGGCCATATTTGCTTCGTGTCCGTGAGACGAATGATGAGCATCGGTATCGGGCAGTCAGGATTCACGGAAAGTCATATCTCGAACTCTTCGTCAGGTCTGACGATGGTGTTGAAGAGAAAGCGGATCTCCTAAAGGAATGGTATCGAGCCGAATTGAAGAAGGAGCTTGCAGTATTGATATCAAAATGGGAGAGGATCATTGGGGTCAATGCTCGATCCTATCGCGTCGTTAGTATGAAGACAAAATGGGGATCATGCAATCCTGATTTGAAGAGCATAAATATCAATCTTGAACTCGCGAAGAAGCCAGTCGGCTGCATTGAGTACGTCCTCGCTCACGAACTTCTACACCTGATCGAGCGCAAACACAATGACGCATTTCGACAATATTTGGATAAGCGCCTGCCGAAGTGGAAGTCAATCCGGGCAGAGTTGAACGCGCTGCCTGTTGCAACATAATGGACTTGCACGGAGCAGAGTCAAACAAGGGAACCATATTGAGTGAGCACTGTTAGCGTGTTTGTCGCTAAGCACAAATCTGTTCGAGTGGTTTAGCGGCGGTTGGGCTGAATGGTTTCCATAGTATTCGGCTCTTGGGCGTGATCCCAAACCATGACACTCGAATCCTACCTTACGCGAACTTCCTCGTTCGTAAGCCGTCCGTTCTGGACGGACAAATGAAAAATGAATGGAACGTCAAGTTCTGCTTGACGAAAATCTAAACATTAATTAACGCGAGACCGACAGGTTTCGCATAACGATTATCGCTTGCATCTCAAGGTGAGATGTCGGCATGTTTAGTACATTCGTGATTTCATCTGGAGACGGTAACACCGACAAATTTGCATCGGTTTTATGGATAGGTGACGAATTGTGTGAAGAAGACGACGACGAGGTTCGTGCCTTTCTTGACACACTTCTCGCAATCCAAATCGAGATTATTGATTCCATCGAGCTTGGTGATGAGCGAGATGGCAATCCGACCTATGCGTGATCGAGTGAAGCACCGGGCGTGTTTAAAAACCGTTCCGGGCGGATTGCTGTTACCCAGACAGAAAGGAAGATAAAGCCATGAAGAAACCGATCATGCGCAAGGGTGCTGATGTAGTTATTTATACTCGCGTATCGACCAAACAGCAAGGTGACGGTCATTCGTTGGAAGCGCAAGAGGAACGCTTGCGGAAGTACTGTATAGATAATGGACTGCTGGTCAAAAGGCATTTTCAAGATAAAGCATCAGCAAAAACCTTTGAAGATCGTCCGGAATTCAGGAAGCTACTCGACTTCGTTATTTCGAACGAAAACGTGACTCAAGTACTCTGCGTCCGCTGGGATAGATTTTCACGGAATGTAGCCGCAGGTCTTAATATGCAGAACCAGCTGAATAGCATCGGGGTAAAATTTGTTGCGATTGAACAACCGACTGACGGCAACAATCCTGAGAGCTTGCTTATTGAGATGATTAACGCGACAATTCCGGAAGTTGAGAATCGCCGCAGGTCGCTCAATACCAAAATTGGTATCCAGCAGGCATTGAAAAGCGGAAGGTTTGTATCCAACGCACCATACGGTTACAAGAACGCACTCGTTGGGAAAGGCGGTGTCATTCAGCCGTCAGACAAGGCGAGTCTCGTTCGTGAAGCGTTTGAGTTGATTGCTCGGAGTTCATCGACGGTGGAGGAAGTCCGACGAGTGATGAGGAAGAAAGGAATGCTAATCAGCAAATCCCAATTCCACCGGATGTTTACGAATCCAATCTATAAAGGCTTCGTGAGAGTTGATGCGTTTCAAGATAATCCGTCCTATGAAGTCAAAGGATTGCACGAAGCTATTGTACCGGAAAGCTTGTACGATAGCGCACAAGCCGTATTGGGAAAGCGGAAGAAACGAGGTCGTGGCTTGAATCGCTCGGAGAAATCTTTGAATTTGTATCTCCGTGGTATCCTGCTGTGCCCGCAGTGCGGTCGTAACTTGACGGGAAGTTATTCAAAAGGGAATGGAGGAGCTTATGCGTACTATCATTGCCAACAGCAATTTGGATGCAACGCTCGTTTTCCCGCAAGTCAATTGCATGGTCAAATTGAAGCATTGTTGAGAACAATTGTGATTGATAGACGAGCGATTAGATTATACGACCATCTGCTTACGAAGAAGCTGTCAGAAAAGGCAAGAGTCGAGGATCAAAAAAGGAGAACACTTGCGATACAGAAGGAGAAAGCCGCGGCCTTGCTTGATAAAGTGGAAGAAATGTGGATTCGTGACCAGATAGCTCGTGACACGTATGATCGACAGAGTCGAAAGCTCAAAGATGAGATTGTCTCAATCGAAAGCATGTTGCAGGCTGAAGGTGCGAGGGCAAATGTTTCTCAGTACACCGATCCGGCAAGAAATATGCTCTCACACTTGCATGAGTATTTTGCCGCTGGCAATTCGCACATCAAGAAACGTATTCTTGGTTCGATATTTCCGCAGAAACTTACTTTTGATGGGCAAAACTATCGAACCAAGTCGGTTAGCAGGGCACTAACGCTAATCTCTTCGAATATTAATGAGTTAGTGGGAGTTGAACCGGATGGAAACGAAAATGTCCTAAATTTGTCTCATCTGGTAGCGCGTACGGGAATCGAACCCGTGTCGCGGCCTTGAGAGGGCCGTGTCCTAGCCGCTAGACGAACGCGCCAGCTAAGTGCGGCATAAATACACATTTTTGTCCTTCGGGGTTCCGCTCGAAATTGCCTCGCTCATCTTCGGCAGTAGTATCTTTGTGCGTATACATTCAATATCCTTCACCATGAAGTTACTCAGACCATTCCTTGCGCTTGTATTACTTGCTATTGCTTCGAGTATTAGTTTCGCGCAGCGCGATCCGTCGCTGATTAGTTCTCGGCACTACATTGGTGCGGAAATAGGACTCAATGACTCGTGGCTCTCCGGAGGTACTAATTTCTTCTGGGCATATACATACCCATATTCCGACGATCCAACGAACCCAGTCATCGCTCCGCTTGCTTTCAACAGTCTCGGGAGCGGACTCGGCTTCCATGTTGCACTCACGGGCGATTTTGCACTTTCGGATCTACTTGCAATCCAGGCTAAGTTCTTCTATCGTCAGAATCATACGTCGTCCACGGAACAGCAGACAGCGTCGTGCTCCGACGTTAGCGGGGGATCTGCCGGGACGGCAACGTTTGAAAGTAACTATTCCATGACGTTGTCTTACCTCGGGGGTGACCTCGGACTACGGATTCAGTTCGTCCCCGAAAGCTTTTACGGGACAGTTGGACTGGAGTACAGTTCGTTGTCCTCTAACAAGTTTTCAGGAGGAGAATCCATCGTGAGTTCGACAAACGGGTGTCAGTTTCTGACCCTGCCCAGCGGCGGATTAACGGGACAAACTTCATTGTCGATCCCTGAACAATCGACGAGCGGATATTTCAATAGTTCTCAACTTCACCTCAAGATCGGAGTTGGAACGTTCATTCGGCTTGGGGGAAGCAACGTGGTACTTACGCCGGAAATTGCAATTGGAATTCCACTTTCGAATGTACTTGCAAGCAATCAGGTCGATGCGTATAAAGCAGGATACCCGTCGAACAACTCCTTCAACCCTTCCTACGCCAGCGCAACACCACCAAGTTTGTGGTACGCATCGGCATCGATTGGCGTGAAGATCCCGTTTGGTGCACTCTCGCGTGAAGAACAGGCACAATACGAGCCGCAGGACGGGGCGACTCAGCAAACATCTACACCGTCCGAAACCCAGTCGGCTGTCCCGCACGAGACAAAAAAGACGACGTTATCCGGCCGGGTGACCGATGCCGAATCAGGCGATCCGGTAAAGGCGAATGTCACCGTGGTTGATTTGGGGAAGAATAAAGTTGTCAAGAAGACCAAGACCGACCCCGACGGAAAGTATAGTGTCGATGTTGACGGGCCAGGGAAGTACTCGGTCACGGCAGATGCCGACAAGTACTTATTCGGCTCTGCATATTATGAGGTGGATGACCAAGGTCGTATTCTCGATGGAGACCACGATATCAAACTGCAGTCATCCACTCATGGCCATGTTCGGTTGCTGGTGTTCTTTGATTTCGGCAAGGACGATCTTCGCGGTGAGTCGGTGCCGGAGCTCGATCGTGCAGTCGGGATAATGAAGGCAAACCCAAAGATGCGCGTTGAGATCGCCGGTTACACTGATAATGTTGGTAGCGATGCGGTGAATCGAGATCTATCGCTTCGACGCGCGAACGCCGTCCGGAAATATCTCATCGACCATGGAATCGAGCCGGGGCGGATTATTGCAAAAGGCTATGGGGCGGAAAATCCGATCGCTCCGAACGATACTGACGAGGGGCGAGCTTCCAATCGCCGCGTCGAGTTCGTGGTTAAGAAAGCCTCGTAGAAATGAACGTTGAAGCGAAAAACGGCCCGCAGTGCGGGCCGTTTTCATATAAGAGTGTGAACTGAGTTTAGAGTATTCGTTTGCCCATACTGCTGGCGATGAGCTCGGCAGCGAACTCAGCGCTCGCATTGCGATTGTCCAGAATCGGATTGACCTCAGCAATCTCGAAGGACGACATATACCCCGTATCTGCAATCGACTCCATGATCAGATGGGCTTCACGATAGGTTAGACCGCCAGGTACCGGTGTACCGACCCCGCCGGCAACCGTCGGATCGACGGAGTCGAGGTCAAAACTGACATGTAGGTGATCCACCTTCGCACGCATAGCATTGAGCATTTTCGCGATGATCCGGTGTACACCTTGCTTGTCGAGATCGGTCATCGTATACGCATCGATCTTGAGCTTTTTAATCAGTTTGCGCTCGCCCTCGTCGATCGAGCGGAGCCCGATGATGCCAAGTTGATGCGGTGCGAGTTTGACAAATTCGCCACCAACGTTTATAAGTTCGGGTGCGCCAATGCCCAGAGACACAGCCAGTGGCATGCCGTGAATGTTACCGCTCGGCGTTGTCTCGACGGTGTTCATATCCGCATGAGCATCGATCCAGATTACACCCAGACGTTTCTTCGTCTTGTGGCAATGCGCAGCAATACCGGAAATCGTACCGATTGCCATCGAGTGATCGCCACCGAGTACCATCGGAAATTCGTCATGGTCGAGTGCCGATTCTACTTCCGACGCCAATGCTTCACACGCATTCGCAATTTGCGGGAGGTACTTGAGCTTCGGATTTTCGATGCGATATATCTCCGGCGGATTGATATCGATGTCGCCACTATCGAGGACAGTGTATCCAAGCGCAGTGAGTTTCTCCGATACGCCAGCGATGCGCAGTGCGGACGGCCCCATATCGACACCACGGCGATCTGCACCGAGATCCATCGGAAACCCGATGAGTCGAACGCGCCACTCCTGTGCCGCTTGTCGTTTGTCTTTTGTCTCCGGACTCATACGGGTTCGGTTAGGGGAGGAGTTGTCGCAACAACGTGACGACGGTCTGCTTCATTTCTTTCCGATCGACGACCAGATCGGCGAATCCGTGTTCGAGAACGAACTCGGCACGTTGAAAACCCGGCGGTAATTTCTTGCGGATCGTCTGTTCGACAACACGCGGCCCGGCAAAGGCGACAAGTGACTTCGGCTCGGCGATGTTCACATCGCCAAGCATTGCGAAGCTTGCAGTAACACCTCCCGTGGTTGGGTCGGTCAAGATTGAGAAATACGGCAACCTCGCTTCCGCAAGTTCGGCAAGCTTGGCGCTCGTTTTCGCCATTTGCATGAGCGAGATTGCTGCTTCCTGCATTCTGGCGCCGCCGGAGCTTGCGATCACGATGTAGGGCGAGCGATTTGCGATCGCCAGATCCACTCCGCGGGCAAACTTCTCGCCGACGACCGATCCCATCGATCCGCCGACAAAGTCAAAGTCCATCGAGCCGAGGACGACCGGAATCGAATCCATCGTACCGACGACGATACGCATCGCCTCGTTGAGGCCGGTCTTTTTGCGCGCATCGGTTACGCGGGCGGGGTACGGTTTCGTATCGACGAAGTGTAACGGATCGCCAGGCGCGAGATTCGCAGCATGTTCGGTGTAGACACCGTCGTCGAGGAGGATCTGAAAATACTCGTCACTGCCAATCCGGAAGTGTTTGCCGCACTTCGGGCAGGTGAACAGATTGTCCTCGAGCTGCTTCTTATATAAGATCTCTTTACAATCGGCACATTTGACCCACATCCCATCTGGCAGGGTATCGGTCGTGGGTTTTGCCGTACTATCGATATTTTCCTTGGATCGAGCGAACCAAGCCATAGAATCTTTTGATTTTGTACTACGTACCCAGAGGCATCAATGCCAATCATTGCACATAGTCGCATGAATACTCTTCGTCATCTCGTTCTGTTCGTCGTACTGCTCGCCATGACAGGTGCAGCATACTCGCAAGAACTCAATTGCAAGGTCAACGTCAATACACAAGCGCTGAGCACCGAAGAGCGTATCGTGTGGGATGGTTTCGCCACGGATGTCGAAGCATATCTCAACACGTACGCGTGGACAACAAACTTTTCGGGTCAGAAAATTCAGTGTACCATGACATTCAATATCAAGGGTTCAAACGGCTCTTCCTATAATGTCCAACTCTTTGTCCAGAGCGTCCGCCCGATCGCGGGCACGACACAGCTTGCGACGATGGCCCGTTTCCTCGATGACAATGTAACCTTCGACTATACGCGTGGAATGGCACTGCAACATTCGGGCAATTACCGAGATCTTGAGAGTGTCCTTGATTATTACGCGCAAATTATCATCGGACTCGATCAGGATTCCTACACCCCCGAACTCGGCTCGGTGGCATTTCAGCATGCGCAGGAGGCTGCGCTCGTTGCCAATGCCGCAAGCGGGGCGGGATGGGACAGACTGGTTACCTCCAGCGGTGCATTTTCCCGTGTCGGGTATGTCGAAGACCTTGCTTCGCCCGGAACGAGGGTCATCCGAGATCTTTGGCAGAGCTATCATGTAAACGTTCTCGACCGGATGATGTCCGATGAAGACGGAGCCCGGAATGCGTACGCAGGGATAATCGATACACTCATCGAAATCAAACGCAGTAGTTCGGACCTCGACAGAAGTGTCTTTTTCAAGACGATGTTTAATTCCAAATACACGGAGCTGGCTGATTTTGGCCGGTGGTTCAAAGACAATGCGGATGTGTATTTCCGGAAGCTCAAGTATCTCGATCCGGGTCACGCGAATTTTTACGAGGACGCGTATAGCAAACTCAACTAAGGGCAGTAATCTTTCCCTAGTCTAACGAATTGTCCCGGATTGAGGTTGTATCGTTCATGATCGTCAGAGGTCGCGTACCCCGTCCTATTTTGTTGTCAGTTCTCGCGGTACTGCTCGGTTATGTACTGCTTGGGGGAGTTGCATTCGCTCAGAAGAATGCAAGACTCGTTCGACGTCCTGTTGAGAGCCACCGGGAGCATCCGGTACCCCGTTCCAGATTCATTGCTCGTCCGGCACCACCTCTCAGACACGTGGGGCAATCGGTCAGTGCCAGCCCAATCGAACTGAAAACCAACCTGAGCGGCAAGCAGGGCACCATCACAATCTTGGGTTCACTCGGCCGTGCATTTACGACCCCATGTACCGAGAAGATTGAACAGGCCGACGGACGAACGTTCTCCGTGCTGCGGTGGGCCAAGATATCGCCGACTTCCATGCCTCGAGGGACGTTGCTTTCGTCAATCCGACGGCCCGGTGCCCCCGAGATCCCGACTGTGGGTGTAACGCTTGCCATCCCTCTTGGCGCACGCAACCTCCGAGCACAGATCGTCTCCACCGATGAACAACTTCTGCAACACGCGCTGCTTGCACCGGCGCCGACCCACATTCGCGACAGTATTGGACCGCGTGTGTATTCGGCTTCGGTGTATTCCACAACGGGGCTAGGTCGCACGGTGTCGATTTCGAGGACGGCGCGTTTCCGCCGAGTTCGGTTCGTGACCATCTCGATACCGCTTGCACAGGTAGCGGGGGATGATGTTCGCGCCCGAACAAAATTTTCCGTGCAAGTAGGTTTCGATCTCGACGCGCCGGTTGCACCGTCGACGGCAACGAGCCTTGATCCCGCGTTTGACGCGGCATATAGAGCGATGGTTGCGAATGCAAACGATCTGGCCAGTTTTGCAGCCCCATTTCATTCACTGCCGACCAAGAATACGCCGCGTACACTTGTAAATGGAGGGACGTTCGACACGACTGTGTCGGCGTGGATCGATCCGTCCGCCCCGTATATCAAGCTGACCGTCACGCGAACAGGGCTATATCGCATCAGTGCACAAGAATTGATTACCCGCTCGGGCAATCAGAGTGTGGCAAACTGGCAGCCGGATGCGATCCGACTGATGAATCACGGGAAAGAGGTACCGATCTGGGTCGACGCAAGCGCAGGAGTGCTGACAGCCATTGAATTTTATGGCGAGCGGTATCCGGGTTTCCCGAATGAGTACTATAGTTGGGAGACCGATTCGAATGCATACTTTCTGACCACGAGCAATCGCTCTCAGACGCCCCCGCTTCGTTATACGCAAGGGGCCATTGTTTCGCCCGGTCAAACGCTCGACCGCGGGATCGTGACGATGCACCACGAGCGAGATCTCAACTACTACGGCGGCGATGAAGTATCGGATCAATCGACCACGTTGCACCGATACAACTGGATTCCCGGAGAGCGGTTTGTATGGCAGTTCATGCGCAATAACAATACCTCTGTTCTGGACACGTTCGTGCTCCCGTCATTTGCATCCGATACTGCTGGGCAGTTTGCCGATCTGCGTGTATTTGTGCGCGGGATGTCTAAACAGCTTGTGCAGCAGGATACACACACATGCCGCGTCGTGGTCAATGGCACGAAAATCTCCGATGCCGTATTCACCGATTTTGATGAGGATCTCGTGCAACTCCGTGTGCCAATGGGGCTGCTACACGGCGGGAGTAATGTTGTCAGTATCCTCTTCCCGAATAATAATCAGGATTCCTGGTACCTCGATTATACCGAACTTTCATTTCAATCTCCGCTTGCCCCTTCCAGTGACACGGCCATAGCAAAAGGTCAATGGTCGTATATATGCGATCTGACTTCGGGGGATCGTTCTGTTAAATTGAGTAGCAGTAATGGAGCCCCGACCCTATTCGATCTTGATCGCAGAATTCGCTCCACACCGGTGTCGTCGAGCGGTAATGATTATCATTACAATGTTGCCTCGTTGCCGCAGTTGCTCCACGTTGCAGCGGCGACGTCGTCGACGTTCCTCTCCCCGGATAGAGTAGAGGACAGGACTGGGGTGATCGCGTCCTTGCTCGATACGTCTTCAGGGGCAGATTACATCATTATTACACACCCAAGCTTCAAGCATGCATCCGATGCATTAGCGCTTCGTCGTGCGACGAGTGACGGGTTTCGCACGAAAGTCGTTACGACTGACGCTATTTTCGATGCGTTCGGCTTTGGCTCGAACGTCCCCGAGGCGTTGCAACGCTATCTGCAATTCGCGTACCAACAGTATCCTGGCGTGCCGCCGTCGTTTGTGACGCTGATGGGGGATGGAACCTGGGATCCGAAGGTATCAATGCCGACGACAAATCATCGGGACTTCGTTCCGACCTTCGGCGTACCGTCGAGCGACTACTATTTCACTGCCGCACAAGGAACGGGGTTTCCCGACTCGGTTGTCTCGAACATGGTAATCGGCCGCATCTCGGTAGAAACACCGGATGAAGCCGAGGCGGCGGTTCGGAAGATCGTCGAGTATGAAACACGTCCGCCTGCCGATTGGAATCGGAACATGCTCTTTGTCATTGGTGGCAGTGACCCGCTTGAAAATTCACGATTGTTCGGCGATGCGTGGGCCTCTATTCATGATCCGAACTATGCATTTATCAGTGCTCCACCGATGAATGCCCGAACGTCGATGATTCGCCGCACAAATTTTTCAAATAGTCTGGATGCGGATCATATCGAAGAGATTCAGTCGGCATTTCAGCGCGGGATCGGCTTCATGTACTTCTTCGGTCACGGAGCGCCGTTCATTACCGATATAGTGATGCCGGAGGTTGGGACGCTTCGCAATGAAGGTATGTACCCAGTCTTTCTTACGCTATCCTGCCGAACGGGCGCATTTGCAGAACCGAATCTGATCTCGCTCAACGAGTCCTTCCTGCGAAGCGCTTCATCCGGGGTTATCATGACGTTCGGCACGACGGGATTCGGGGAAGTCGACTACGACTTTTATATGTCGAACCGAATCTTCCAACTCATGAAGGAAGATACCATTATCGGACGTTTGCCGAGGAGTGGCGCACATGTCATCAACTTCCCGACGATCTGTACGATTTCGAAGATCATTCAATCGGTGTATTCTGCAAATCTGGGATTGCAGTACGGACAGGACAATTCGTTGTTTGAATACACAGTCCTTGGCGACGCGGCGCTTGGCTTCAGCTTCCGGCCGCAGCCGGAATTTCACATCGAGGCCTCGGATGTCAGTTTGAAGTCGTCGAACGGTACGGTACGTTCGACCTATAGTATTTTCGATTCGACGGTTTCGATCACTGCCACACTTCATAATTACGGATACTCGGCGACCACCCCGGTGATAGTTTCCATCACCGATGTGGTCAATGGCAATTCGTCGACGATACGCGATACGATCGGGGTGTTCGACACGACCGTCACGCTTACGGAAGTATTAACACTCGATACATCGAGTATCGGACTTCATTCGCTGCATATCTATATCGATTCGCTGAATCAATTTCCCGAAACGAACGAACTCGATAACGAAGCGATCGTCTCCTTTTCCGTCTCCGGAGGCTATACGCAGATCGTCTTTCCGCCGGAAGGTGCGAAAAATTTCTGCGATATCCGTTTGGACTCGCTTCGTGTGAGCATTACCGTCCCATCGCCCCAAGCGCTCACCGGCTTCGATGTTCAGGCTGATACGACGGTTGCATTTACGAACCCACGGACACTGTTCGAGGTCACCACAGACAGCGAGACATATTATTCGCGGATGATTGCAACTGCTGATCTTCCGAATCCGAGTAGTGGAGTGATATGGTGGAGGACGATCGCACATCCGAAAAATAAACCGGACGAACCGTCGCCAGCTTCGAGTTTCTCGATTCGGCTAACACAGGAGAGGTCATCGTTGTCGTATACGACTCCCGATCAACTCGCTCGTACCGTCGTTACCGGACTCGTAGTGGATCAGGCTAACGGCGCATTGTTGCTGCCGAACAACGAAGAGGTTCGCTACGACATCGAGGCGCGAGGCCTTCAGGATACGAATGTGAATCTCCTTCCATCGGGACATGTCTATTTGAACGATACGACACTTTTGTATAAGACTCGTCGCGTGGCCGACGGGGGGTTCTTCAATGGAGTGATGCTGCTTGTGCTTTCGAACGACGGGCAAAGCCTGCAATCGGTATTCGAGTTCGAGAATGCACATAACGATTCGGTTGGTTATGGCCAGATGCTTGCCGATTCGTTCTCGACGATTATCGCCGGTTTGCCGAACGCGACGAAAGCGATCGTGCTCACGAACCTACAGCCGTTCATCGTCGGCTTTACAACCAATCCGAAAGTGACCGCAGCGCTTCAGCAACTCGGCTCGGCCGGTGGTATGGTCACGCTGCCGTATTTCGGTTCGTATGCGCTCATTGGCGAGAAGGGGCTCGATAGCGGCAAAGCCCGCGAACAGATCGCTGTCGCAGGAAAGGATGGGGTGCATCTCCTTGATACGGTACGGATCACTCGGAAGCAGGGTAGAGCACTGTTCCCGGCCACCAGTGCCGCGAGTGCCTACGGTACACTGCGCTGGAGCACATCGAACGTGACACCGAACAGTGCCGTACGCTTGCTGGTGTTAGGCTCGCGCAAACATACGGGACAGGTCGATACGGTGAGAGTGCTCGATGGTCTCATTGCGAATTCCGCCGACCTATCGACTATCGATCCCCGGACGTACGATCAGATCCAAATTGCACTGACGATCGAACGTGACTCGATAACGCTTTCGAGTCCGGCGTTCACGTCGCTCGATCTTCAATATGACCTAGCGCCGGAATTCTTCCTGGATCCGATGCTGCTTTCGCTCACACCTACCTCTATTATGGAGGGTCTGTCCGCGCAGATCCGATATAGCTGTTCGAATTTGCTGTGTGTTGACGGCTCCAACATTCCGGTAGTCCTTGTGCGATCATTTGGGGGAAAGAACGACACACTCGCCCGACACAATATCGATCATCTCTCCGGACATGCCAGTACAACGTTTGTCGATAGCATTACCACGTATGGGTTACTGGGCGATGTGGTCTATACGGCAATCGTCAACCCTGGTATGGCGGTGAATGAGGAGTCGGACCTGAACAATGCCGCTTCTGCTACGCTGCATGTTCTGCGCGACAGCCTTAAACCGACGATCGATGTGCTCTTCGACGACCATCATATCAATTCGCGGGACAATGTCGCATCGAAGGTTCGAATCAATGCGCGATTGTTCGATGCAAATCCGGTGCGAGTATCCGATTCGAGTGCAATTGGGATGATGCTCATCCAGATCGATCCACCTGCGACTACCCCCTGGATATTCAAGGGCGGAAAACTAACCGAGGGCTTCAGTACGTCGTTTGCGACGTTGCCAACCGGAGGAATACAGGCGACGCTCCTTACATCTCGTGACAGCGGGCTTGCGCCCGGAACGTACGATCTTTCCGCTTGGGCTATCGATGCAAGCGGCAACAAGACTGATACCGTAGATTTTGAATTTGTGGTTGCAGGGAAGAACTCGCTGCAACAAGTCATGAATTATCCGAATCCGTTCAAGGATAAGACATGGTTTACGTATCGACTCACCGCATCCGGGACGTCGGAGGTGAAGGTCGTGATCTATACGATTGCGGGTCGAAAGATACGAACACTCACCCAGGGCACATCCAATCAACGGGTAGGCATTAATGCGATCGAGTGGGATGGCCGCGATGAAAATGGCAACGAGGTCGGCAACGGTACGTACCTCTATAAATTGATCCTTGACGGCACTAATGAAGATGGAACAGCCGCTCATCAGGCTGTATTAGAGCGTACCGTACGCTCACGGTAGGGCTGTATCATCGAAGGGTAGTCTCTCGCCACTATCCACAATTTCCCGAATTTCCCACTGTATTTTGATTCTGTTTGTATTTTTGTAATTCTCTGGACAGAGACTCGACGAATGTCGGGCGCTTAGCTCAGCTGGTTTAGAGCGTCTCGCTTACACCGAGAAGGTCGGGGGTTCGAACCCCTCAGCGCCCACAATGCGGGCCGGTGTCGGATCAGATGATGAACCATAACCCCATGGGTTTGGCCAGTCTGCTCCGGTAGCGGTCGCCGAAGTGAACAAGCGTTGTGTAGAACTTGTTATACGCACACTCATTCCCACGACGCTCGATTTGAGAAGCTCGTAACGAACTCTGATGGCTCAAGGACCAGTATCTGGGGCAGTCCCGCCGTGGCTCAAACAGGGGGCTGACCGTTCGATCAAAGGCCCGGGCGCAGGAGCACCTGCCGCCCCCGCATCTGCGGCTGCTGCACCTGCGGCCGCTTCTGCCGCTGCAACGGCCGTCGCCGAGGCACCTGCCGCAGCTCCAGCCAAAAAGAAAAAAGCAAAACTACTCGCCGTCGTGCACATGGAAGGCTGCACGGGGTGCGATGTCTGCGTCGAGTTCTGTCCGGTCGACTGCATCTACCATATACCCGGACCGGAACATATCCTTGAGTATAACCCGCATGCTGCTGTCAACGGCGTCGTCATGATCGACGAAGCCACATGCATCGGCTGCAAACTCTGTGCAAAGTATTGCCCATGGGAGACGATCGAAATGATCGACTCCGACGTGCTCGAAGAAGCTCGTCAAATGGGTGTGACCTATTGATCGTACATAGACGATCGATGTGGTGTGATCAAGTTTGAGATGTCATAGACCATGGCTGACGATATCAAGAATAGCGAACAATTAGCGGATCTGCCATTTCTGGAGATCCCTCGTCCTGAAGAGGCGGGTACTCATCCGACGAGTACGCCGAATATGCCTCCGATGAAGAATGCACCGGAAGAACTGAAGGAAGTTGCGGCAAAAGCTGCTGACCCTTCTTCCGCAACTGCCCGCAAGGCGACACCGCCCGAGAAGGTGCGGATGGCCAAGCCGCTTCCGAAGCAAGAGGACGATCCGGGTACGTGGGAATTCGGACGTCGCAGCTTCCTGCGTGCATCCGGCTGGATGGGCTTCTTTGGTTTTATTACCATTGCAACCGTCGGCGCGTTGCGCATGATGTTCCCGCGCACGCTCTACGAACCGCCGAAGGTGTTTAAGGCGGGCATGCCGAACGAGTACTTGACGGATACGGTCTCCGAAAAGTATAAAGACACCGAGCGTGTATGGATCTGCCGCGACGAAGAGAAGATATACGCACTCGTCGCGATTTGTACGCACCTCGGTTGTACACCCCGCTGGCTTGCTGCGGAGAATAAGTTCAAATGTCCCTGCCACGGGTCAGGATTCACCTTTGCAGGAATCAACTTCGAAGGACCGGCACCTCGTCCGCTCGAGCGCGCCAAGATCACGCTCACCGAAACCGGCGAACTGCTCGTCGATAAGGGCACGACCTATCGCTTTGAGAACGGCGATTGGGACAAACCGGATGCATTCATCAAAGTGTAATAACAATCAAGCGTCTCAAGAGAAAGTATGGCACTGAAACTACCGTTCGTACCACCGAAGCCGCCGCCAATTGAGAAGCTGAAAAAGGACATCACGCAGCATGAAGCGTGGAAGTCCATTTTCCGGCACGGGTACCAGGATAACCAGCGTAACCGCGCACTGCAGATCGTCGACAACGTCTTTCTGCATTTGCACCCGGTTCGCGTTACCCGACACGCCACCAACTATGCCTACACATGGGGCATGGGCGGAATTACCTTTTTGCTCTTCATCGTCCTGACGATTACCGGCATCATCCTGATGTTCTGGTATCGTCCGACGGAAGCCTTCGCGTTTCAGGATATGAAGGCCCTCATGACGGACGTTGCATTCGGACCGATCATTCGAAATATGCACCGATGGGGTGCGCACTCGATGGTCATGACGGTCATGTTGCACATGTTCCGTGTATTCCTGACAGGTTCGTATAAGCCGCCGCGCCAGTTTAACTGGGGCGTTGGTGTTATTCTGCTTCTGCTGACGTTCCTTCTGTCGTTCACGGGATACCTCTTGCCGTGGGATCAGCTCGCAATCTGGGCGGTCACAGTGGGTACGAACATGGCGCGTGCAGTACCGCTGCAAGGCTCCGAAGGACCGTTCTCGAATTACCTCGGTCTGCGGCCGGATAACGATATTCGTTTTATCCTGCTTGGCGGAACGATGGTAGGCGAGCCGACGCTGCTTCGCTTCTATGTCGGTCACTGTATTTTCCTGCCGTTTATCGCTGCCACGTTGATGGCTGTTCACTTCTGGCGTGTCCGCAAAGACGGCGGTATTTCCGGCCCGGTCGTCGATACGAAGGCGAGCGCCGGCGCGAAGTACATTGCCGAGAAAATGGCTGAGCGTCGCATCGGTCAGGTGAAGGGTGTTTCGAGCAATGGTAACGGAAAAGCTCCGGCGCCTGCAAAGGCACCGGCCGCACCGAAGCCTGCCGCAGCTCCTGCAGCCGCACCGGCCGCCGGTGGCGCGGCTCCGGCTGCTGGAAAGCCTGCACCGCCCTGGCTGAAGAAGTAAGCGACCACGTACAGGAACGACGAATTTAGAACCTACACACTTCTAGTTTACAGCAATGGAAGGTTTACAGAATTTTTGGAAGATCGTCAGCGTCCCGGACAATGTGCCGATCGTGCTGATGATATTCTTCGTCGCGTTCTACTGTTGGCTAGCGTATAAACAAGCTCGCCGCAACGATCGCTATGGGATCGAAGAAGCAAAGCAGGCCGATAAGGTGCAGACATGGCCGTACCTCGTGAAGATCGAATTCCTCGTGACGATTATCGTCATGATCATCCTCACGGTGTGGTCGATCAAAATCAACGCACCGCTTGAAGAGCCCGCCAATCCGACGCTGACGCCGAATCCGTCGAAAGCGCCATGGTACTTCCTCGGGTTACAGGAAATGCTTGTGTATTTCGATCCGTGGATCGCTGGCGTGATGCTGCCGACATTTATCATTCTCGGATTGATTCTTGTCCCATATATCGATATTAATCCGAAAGGGAATGGCTACTATACGTTTAAGGAGCGTCCGTTCGCGATCAGCGTCTTTTCGATCGGCTTTTTGATCCTGTGGGTAGCGCTCATCGTACTGGGCACGTTTATGCGCGGTCCGGGATGGTACTTCTTCTGGCCATGGGAATTCTGGGACACGCATCGAGTCGTTGCGCTAACGAACGTGGACTTGTTCGAGGCGATGGGCATCCCAAGTAAGAATATCGATGGCAGCTTCAATCTGTTGCAGGTGTTCCTTGGTATGGCATTGATCGGCGGCTGGCTGGTTGGTGTGCCGATGTACATCTGGAAAAAGTACAAAACCAAGAGCCCCGTGCTCAAAGAGATGGGTGTATGGAAGTACGGTACGGCCGCTGTGCTCTTTATGATGATGGCGGGCCTGCCGATCAAGATGTTCTTGCGTCTGATGTTTAACATCAAGTACGTGTGGGTGTTCGGTTTCGGACACGACCTGTTCTTCAATATCTAATCGAGTTTAGAACTCTGGTAGCGATATAGCGAAGTATGAGTATGACCAATCAAGCGCCCAAGAAAGCTCCGTGGTGGAATCCGGCAAAGTGGTTTGCCGTGCGCCGAAGCATTCCGGTCGAGCAGCGCTCGTATACGAAGATCTACGGCATTCTTTCGTTGCTCCTGTTTGCCTTTACGGTATGGGCAGTGCTCGACGAAGCAATGACCCGACGCCCGTGGAAGGATATTCAGGCCGATTTCAAATCGTTCAAGACCGCTCGTCTGCACATCGAGCGCAAGAAGGAGCTTGGGAAGATCGCCATCGACGTTCGCAAGTCTGTTCGGAAAGAACTGAGCACCGCGAAGAACGCTCTTGAAGGCGATAAGTACACCGCATCGCTCTCGAAGCTTGACGATATGGATAAGGAGATCGCGAAAGCAAAGCGCGATTACACCTTTACCAAGAGTCGTGCCGACGAAGCATATTATGTGCTTGACGAGGATCGTATCCAGCATAAAGACACCACCAGCGACGGCCATAAGCTTCGCGAGCTCGAGAAGGACATGGCTGCCCAGAAGACGGTCGTGGACGGATTGCAGGCAAAGCGAGATGCATATTTTGCGGCGAACGTTCAGGCGGTCCAGAAGCGTGTGAAGGCTGCACAGTCTGTGTATGATTCCGTATTCGCCGGTGTCATCGCGATCGATCGTAAGATCGAAGCGGTTGACAAGATGCCTATTCAGGTCAAACAGACCGTTCTCTATAACTACGAGAAGACGAACTTCAATAACCTCAAGATGCGCGTTGACCGTTGCGAAACGTGCCACTTGAGTTATGCCGACCCGTTGTTCAAGAACGATACCCTTATCTCGGGCGACAAGACCGAGATAGCGAACTGGAAAAAGGCGAATAAGTATAACGATCCCGAACACTACAAGATCAAGACAAACGGCGATACGGTCGTTGCAGTCGTCTCGGCGCTCTATCGCATGCACCCGAACGTCGACTTGATGATCAAGAAGCACCGCGTTGGCGAACCGACGGCGCCTGGTGTGCTCGGTTGTACGTCGTGTCACGAAGGACAGGGCCAATCGATCGTCTCGGAAGAATTTGCACACGGATTCGAACGGCATTGGTCGCAGCCACTGCTTACCGGTCATTACGTGGAATCGTCCTGTCAGAACTGTCACAGCGGGAAGTTTGACTTCGAGGACGCAAAGTATATTTCGATGGGGAAGAAGCTCTTTATCGGGTTTGGCTGCTATGGTTGCCATCCGATGCCGGGGCTGGAAGAGCAGACGGGTCAGGGGCCGTCGTTGCTAAACGTATCGAAGAAGGTCACGGCAGATTGGATGTACCAGTGGATCAAGAATCCGCGCGGATGGTCGCATTCGACACGCATGCCGAACTTCATGTTTACCGACGAGGAAGCACGTCAGGTCACGGCCTTTATTATGGATCGCTCGAAAGAGTCGAACTATGCGCCGCTCGCACATCGCTCGGGTGGCGGAGATGCGCTCAAAGGAAAGCAGACGTTCTTCGATGCCGGTTGCGTTGCATGTCATTCGATCGACGACTACAAGTCGGATGATCTCATGCGCGTGAAAGAAGGAAACAGTTTCGGTCCGAACCTCAATAAGGAAGGATCCAAAGTTACCGCTGAATGGCTCTTCGATTGGCTCAAGAACCCGAAGAACTACCAGGCGCATTCTCGTATGCCAAGCTTGCGTCTGAGCGACGATGAGGCGTCCGACCTTACGGCATATCTCATGCAGCATACAGGCTCGAACGACTCCGTAAAGACCGGCTTCACCGGTAGCCTGACCAATGCAGCCGATATCACTGCCGGCGAAAAGCTTGTCAAGGGCTACGGATGCTTCGGCTGTCATCAGATCAAGGGACTCGAAAAGGAATCGAAGGTCTCGGTCAGCCTCTCTACGTTCGGCAAGAAGACACCCGGTGAGCTCTTCTACGGTGACCTTGACGGAAAGGTGCTCGAAGGCTGGCGCCATACGTTCGAAAAGGCAGGCTTACCGCTCGGACAAGTCGATGAAGCGGAGATTCACGAAAGCCAGGATTGGTACACATGGACTGTCGGCAAGATGATGAACTCGCGCATCTATGCGACCGAGCGCATCACACAGAAAATGCCGAACTTCCAGATGTCAACGCAGGAGGCATACGCTCTTTCGGTATTCCTGCGTTCACAAACCGGCGTCTATGTTGCGCCAGGATACGGAGATTCGAAGACGGAAGCGAATCAGGTGGCGGTTGACAAGGGGCGGTTCTTCACTTACTGGAACAACTGCGTCGGCTGTCATAAGATCGAATCGGGCGGCGGATACGTTGCGAAGTTCATTAACGAAAAGTATGCCGGCGATCAGAACATCGCGTACTTCACTCCGCCGTTCCTTGGACCGGAAGGAAGTCGTGTTCAGGAAAACTGGCTGCATACGTTCTTGCAAGGACCGGTTAAAATCCGTCCGCTTGTCAAGATGCGCATGCCGAGCTATGGTTTCAGCGACGACGATATCTCGTTAGCGACGAATTACTTCCTCGGTCTGCATAAGCGTCCGTTCGTCTTGACAAACTATGAGTATCAGGCGAATGCATCGATGGTGCCGCATGGGAAGGAGATGTTCGATAAGCTGAAATGTCTGTCGTGTCACTATGTCGGCACCACCGGCGAAGCGACCGCAAAGGCACCGAACCTTGCGAACGTGAAGAAGCGCTTGCGGCCGGATTGGATCACGACATGGATCAGTCGCCCTGACTCCGTCATGCCTGGTACACCGATGACGGCATTCTGGGTGAGCGGCGGCAAGATGGCTGCTGCAGATCCGCAAATCCTCGGCGGCGATTACAAGATGCAGATCCAGGCTGTAAAGGATTATCTCGAATCGATCGGGACGGATGCCACGATTACGGCGACGCCGTATGCCGTTATCAACGGTAGCGCGAAGTACGTGCTTCCGAACGGCGATTACGAAGCCGCCATGCAGCGGACTGAAATGCCGACAGCCGCAAGTATGCTTACGAAGCCTGCTGCCGACGCGAAGAAGACGAGTTCGCTCATGCATACGAAGAAGCTTCACAAGTATGCGTCAAAGTAAGGCGATCGAGTAATATTCAACCAAAGCCCCGGTCGCTCACAGCGACCGGGGCTTTTCCATATCTGAGTATCGTATGACGATTCTAACCCGTTCGATTATTGTCGCAAGTATCTTCTTGGTTGGATGCTCAAAAAAACAAGCAGAGGATGACTCTGCGGCACCTGCTTCGGGGTATAGTGTTGAGAACGTCACTTCAGGTGGTTCTGTCAGTGGCCACGTGATGTTGGTTGGCGAGCATCCGGCGACCTCAATGCTCGAGACACAGAAGGATCAAGATGTGTGCGGTACCTCGCATCCGAACCCTGGAGCGCTTGGCAGCGGCAATGGGATCGGCGGGTGCGTGGTTGCGATCGAACATATATCCAAAGGCAAGGCCTTCGTCGAACAGAAGTGGGAGGTCGATCAGAAAGGTTGTGAGTTTATTCCGCATATACTCGCTGTGCCGGTTGGGAAGTCGATCGTCGTCGCCAATTCTGATGCGGCGTTGCATAATTTCCATATTACGAAGGGCACAGAGACAATCGTTAATGAGGCACAGCCCGAAAGCTCGCCGGCACGCGAAGTGAAGATGAAGACCCCCGGACTACTCGCCGTCACGTGCGATGTGCATCCGTGGATGCGAGGATATGTGTATGTCGCCGAGAATCCATACTATGCTGTGACGGATGCACAGGGCAGCTATTCGATCACGGACATACCGGCAGGCGATTACACGATCTCATTGTGGAGAGACAACTGGACTGTCGAGTTGGTGAAAGATGGCGAGGGAAGAATTCAATCGTACAAACGAGGCCCGGATTTCGTCAAGCAGCAACAGGTGCATATCGAAGCAGGAAAGCCTGTCTCACTCGATTTCACACTTCCGTAGACCCGAACACCCGAAGATACGCATACCCGATGATTCCGGAAAGCAACGATCCGCAGAGAATCGCTAGCTTCGCCTGATCGATCAGGTTCGGGGCCGTGAATGCCAGTTGGGTGATAAAGAGCGACATCGTAAAGCCGATTCCGCAGAGCATCGCAGCACCGACGAGTTGTTTGATCGGTATCGACGATCCCGCTGACCTTCCACGAGCAAGTAGCGCTGCAACGGTAATTCCAACAGGCTTGCCGACGATGAGCCCAAGTAACACCCCGAGTCCCGCGCCTGTAGTGATGGTCTCAATCATCGAATTACCGTGAATCGGAACGGCAGCATTCACCAGTGCAAAAAGTGGGACGATCCCAAATGCGATTATAGGATTCAGGCGGCGCTCAAACTGCTCCTGTATCTGAGATGCAGGTAGCAGAAGACCTGTCATCACTCCGGCGAGCGTTGGATGAATGCCGCTTTGGAGTAAGAGATACCACAATACAACTCCCGTAAATAGTATGAGCCACAGTGTGGCGGTCCCACGGTGTGCGATGCCCCATATCAACAGTATCAACACCACACTTGCAACGAGATAGGGGAGAGAGAGTGACCCGCCGTAGAAGAGCGCGATGATTACTACTGCACCAAGATCATCGATGATCGCAAGTGCTGCTACGAAGATCCTCACGGATCGCGTGATACGGTCACCGAGAAGCGACAGTACTCCAAGCGAAAATGCAATGTCCGTGGCCGAGGGGATCGCCCATCCTCGAGCAGCCACCCCATTGCCCGCAACTGCAAGATAGATCAGCGCAGGGGCCGCCATTCCGCCAATCGCTGCAATGACGGGAAGTCGCCGGGCAGTAGGTGTCGAGAGTTCTCCGCGAGTGAGTTCGCGTCGTATCTCCATACCGACGCCGAGAAAAAATAAGCTCATCAACCCGTCATTGATCCAATCGAGAATGGTTAAGGTGTGACCGTTGTGCTCCAGCAAAACGGGCTGCGTGATGATACTCGTGAAGTGATCGGCGAGCGGAGAATTGGCAAGAACGAGCGAAACGATCGTGGTCACAATGAGCACGATTCCCCCCGTTGCCTCCGACCGGAAGAATGCCGTAAATACCGAGCTGCTATGACGCGAACTGACTGTCATGCGGTGTTACAGTCAGGGCAAGGTTATTTCTTCCCGAGGTTGTCCACATTCACATCCAGGCTGGTTTCTGGGGTTCCGCACGTCTCGGGTCCGTCAATCGATTTGCCGTAGAATATTTGGACCCACGGTCGAAAGATCGGCAAACTCACGCTGTCGGGTGTCGAGGTAAAGAAGAACAGGTATCTATATTTTGCTGTGTCGAGCGCGTTCGGCGGAACTGGACCGTATGTTCTGAATGTCGCAGTCTGTCCGGGCTCAACATAGTGTTTGTCCGTAAGCTGAAAATCGGGCGTGACGACATACTGGCCGGAGTATGGCGGTGAAATGACCAGCCGAAACGTATCTGCCTCGGTGCCGGTATTCTTAATATCAATCGAATAGATCGGGTAATATCCCGAGTCGAGAACGTAATCAGGAGGGACCGGTACTTTGGCATCCTTCACCGATTGAACGCTGTAGGATGAATCGATTACCAGAGGAAATGAATTGCGCGCTTTGGGGTCGCAACAGGATGCGAATATCGCAGCGGACACCAAACCAAGTAGGAAGTACTTCATGAGCGTTTACGGAACAAGCGAATGAGTGGTGCGAACGAGATGCCGACGCCCGTTCGCTCGGTCAGGACACGGATAATCAGGTATGTACCTAACACGCCGAGGACGATATTTGCGCTCCACATTCCGAACCACGGTGATGTAATACCGCGATCTGCGAGCTTTTCTCCACCGATGAGGAAAGCCCAGTAGAGAATAAAAAATCCGATGGAAAATCCGACGCCGACGCCAATACCACCTCGCCGCGCCAATGCTCCGAGCGGAGCGCCGACAAGGACGAAAATCAGGCATGCCACGGGCAGCGCATATTTCTTATGCACCTCCACCATGTAGCTTCCGGCGTCGAGTAGGGTACCGTTCGCCTGCGCAGCGAGACTCGAAACTTCGAAGAGGTTCTGCCGCACACCCGAACCGACCTGGCGTGGAAGCTTATGCAGGGTATCTTTCGTGACGGGTTGCAAGTCGGGTGTCGGTTCGTTCACTGCAACGACGAAGCGATGGATCGTTGTGCGAAGCGCCCCAAGCTGTTTGGCGGCGATGGTATCACGAGCGTGAACATACTTCAATAGATCGTTCGCTGAAAGTTCTCGGTCACCACGATCCGAGCTTTCTTGCCGCATGAAATCGTAGCCCGAGGTTGGGATCCGAACCTGATATGTTTTGAAATGTCCGTTGCGATAATCGGTCCCGGCGGTAATCGGCGCCTGGTGGAATTCTCCGTCACGCAGGTTCATGACCAGGTTGGAGAAGTCACGCGTAAAAGAGAACGTCGCGCTGTTGGCCGTAATGACCTTTGTCTCATTAGGTGCTGTATGATCGAAGATCACGATCCCTTCGAGATTATTCGATTGTTCGAACGTACGGCGGGCAAGGATCGAATACCCAGGCAGTGCGTCCTGATCGGTAAACTCGCCTTGCCGTACGACAAACGTCGGTTTCTTGCGCTGGATATCGGTCATGAGATCCTTTGCGCGATGGTTCGCGTCTGGCAAGACCTCATTATTGAACCACAGATCGGCATAGGCCAGTAGGCTTGCTGCGACCAGCACAGGGAAGAGCATGCGCAAAAAGCTCACGCCGGAAGCCTTCATTGCAGTAACCTCTTGCGACGACGACATCGATCCGAACGCCATGAGACTGGCGACAAGGGCAGCCATCGGGAGCGCAAGCACCACCATCCACGCAAGATTGAGGGCGATCAGTTGCATGATCGTCCACCAGCCTAACCCTTTCCCGACGATTTTGTCAATGAAACGCATCAGGAATTGGAGCAGGAAGACGAACATTGTCACCACGAAGGCAAGCAGAAATGGGCCAATGTGCGCGGAGAGGATATAGCGCCAGAGCCGGAACGACGTCGCCCAGCCGCTTCGCTTGAGCGGGGTATCGAGAGATGCACCGTGTTCGTTGAAACCCATCCGTGGATTTAACGTGAGTATAAACTCAAATGATTCAATTCACAACGGGATTTGCGGTTTATCGGATGGTCCAGGAATGACCGGAACGGCCCAAAATGCCCCACTGTTAGTTTTCGCTGACAGTAACCCATTCACGGAGGAGTCTATCGAAGGATTGCGACAGTATTCACCGAAAGGTAAGTTATTATAATTTCGGTACTTTTCATCTGCGGCGCAGTGAGCGGCGCAGCACGCTAGTTCGATCGACCCAACCTGCACGTGACGCGGGCCATACTGCGCTATATCGGATTCTTGCCACGACACCGGGCTCTTCAGCCCTGGTCATTCGGTGCATGTATTCTTGTCCTGGCGCTCGGATCTTCGGTTCTCCTCGATTCCTGTGCCGGTCTGAAGAAGAGTACGACCACGAAAGAACAAACCCCTGCCGATACCTCGAAAGTCGAAGCGGTCAGTAAGATGGATTCCCTTACCGAGTCGATCGGGAATGCGGTCAGCAAGGTGAAGGATTTCTTCGGTGGGTTAGTCCCGTCATTCGGAGGCAAAGATAGTGTCATCGTTATCCACCCTCGTTCACCGTATCATCCTTCTGCCGAGCTGACGTCGCAATATGGCGGTCAATTCCCACCATCGCCGATTCTGCGGAAGGTCGAGTTCGATTCCGCCGGCAATGTTACGATCCACGACCAAATGTTGGGCGTCGATGTAACGACACCTCAAACATACACGATCGATCAGTACGTCGACGGTCAGCGTGACGATCAGATGCGCGACGGGTATCGAAAGAGTGCGCAAAGCTACGTTGCTTCCGGCGGTGCAGGAGGGAGCGGAAAGCCGGGAGCTACAGGCACACAGCAACAAGGACCGGGCGGAGTGCTCAGCGATTATAACTCCATCTCTATTCCGATTCCGCCATCGATCGTCCCGACAATCTTCGGTAAGCCGTCGATCAATCTTCGCGTCAACGGCGATGTTGCGATCCACCTTGCGTATCGTGATAATCAATTTCTCCAGACGACAGGTGCCTATTTCTCCGGCTCCGAAACGGGGCTCGATTTCCGGCAGGAAGTCAATATGAGTCTCAGCGGCTCGATCGGTGACAAGGTGAAGATCAATACCGATTTCGGGAGCCTTCGTCAGTTCTCGTTCGACAATTTGTTCAAGCTGAGCTATCAAGGATATCCGGACGAGATCATTCAAAGTGTCGAGGCCGGTAACGTATCGCTCAATACACCCTCGAAGTATATCGGCGTACAATCCGCACTGTTCGGATTCAAGGGCGTAATGCGGTTCGGCCCGATGTACCTGACCGCCATTGCTGCGCAGAAAAAAGGCGAGCGTCAATCGAAATCGTTCGGTGGCGGGCCTGGGTCGTCGAGTGGCACCGATTTTACCATCCAGCCTGCAAACTATCGCCGTAACCGTTTCTTCCTCGATTCTTCGTTCATCCAGAACTACGAGCGTATCTATTCCTCGGTGACGTCACCGCTCGGCCAGAACTACCCGGATGTCGTCTCGGCTCCGACAGTCGAACTGTGGCGAAGCACAACCAATACGACGGATGTTCGCAAGCGCTCGGCGGTGATGTACTACGACCTTCCACCAGTTTCTAAAGCTGTTGGTGGATCATACGATGCCTACCGCTACCCAGCATCGACGAACGTACCTCCGTATAATAACAAAAACCTCTTCGCCCAAGCGCTTATGGTGAAGGTTGATACGAGTCAATATAGCGTCGACCCGAAGACGGGCGTAATTACATTATTCCAGGAGCCGTCCGAGCAGGATATCTATGCAGTCAGCTACATCCTATCGCAAAGTAACGATCGGGTGGGCGAACTCGTCGGTACGCTCAACGGCGACAATACCACGCCGGTGGTGCTGAAGCTCTTGAAGCCCCAATACTTAATGCAGGCAGGTGCCACGGCCCCTGAGTGGCGAGATATGTTGAAGAATTCGTACTATGTTGGCGCAACGAACGTCGATCCGAAATCGGTGAGTGTTCGTATCGCCTACACATTTCCAACCGGTACTGCGTACGAGATGGTCCGCTCGGCAACCGGACTGGTGAAATCCATTTCGGTAATGGGGCTCGACCGATTCAATAATGCCTCCGGTGCACCGGGCTCCGACGGTGCATTTGACGTGATTAGCGGGCAATCGGCCTTGCTCGATAGCCGCACCGGAACGATCATCTTCCCATATCTTGAACCGTTCGGCAACCGGATTATCGACTTCCAGAATCAACAAAGTCGTCTCAATAGTGCATACCGCCGCGATTCGACATTCTACTATCCGGTCATCTATACGAAGCCGCATGAGAATTTGAAAGACACCGATCTGACGAAGAACAACTACATCTCGATCGACGTCAAATATTCCGGCGGTACATCGTCGATCATCAATCTGAATGCATTTAACATTGTCGAGGGAAGTGTTCGCGTCAGTGTCGGCGGTCGTCAGTTGGTCGAGAACGAGGACTATCGTGTCGACGTGAATTCCGGAACCCTGACCTTGCTCAAGCCCGACCTCGCATCGGCGGGACAGATCAACGTCGAATACGATACGCACGATATCTTCACGACATCGACCAAGACGCTCGTCGGTCTTCGCGCCGAACTGCCGATCGTCGACCACGGTCTGCTTGGGTTCTCGTTGATGAACTATTCAATGCACTTGCCGACGATCAAAACACGGCAAGGCGAAGAGCCGATGTCCAATATGATCCTGGGCACCGACGCCAGCTACAAGATCTCATTACCGGGGTTAACGAATCTTCTGAATGCGTTGCCGATCTTTAATCTTCGCGACAAGTCGGAAATGACGTTCAAGTTCGATGCTGCACTGTCGCTGCCGAACCCGAACACCGAGAAATCACCAATGTCGGTGGATAATGGTGCAAGTATCGCCTACCTCGACGATTTCGAAGGCGGTCGCAATGAGTTTCCCTTGTCGATGAACTATGCCCGCTGGGTCGCAACGTCGATCCCGGCCGAAGTGCCATACTTTGTTTCGAGCGGACTTGCCGATTCGCAGATCGTGGCTCGAAAGTCGAAGGCGTTCTGGTATGTCGAACAACCAGCAAATACACCGATCCGCGATATCATCCCGAACAAAAGCGTAGCGGATCCCGCAACCCAGGCCCAGGTACTCGATGTCGTCTTCGACCCGAATCGTCGCGACGGTATTTATAACCATCATCCGGATTCGACGGAGGTACCGACGAATACCTGGAATGGCTTGATGCAGTATCAGCAGGGCCTCAATGTTGCCGCGACGAATACGGACGCAATCGAATTCTGGATGAACGTCAAAGAACTCGATGGAGCGGATTTCCCGTCAGCCAAGCTGCGCTTCGATATGGGAGCAATTAGTGAAGATGTGATCCCGGACGGAAAACTCGAGACCGAGGACAAAAACGGAAACGGCCGCTACGATCCGGGCGAAGATAACGGTCTCGATACAATTTCAAATACCGATGAGCATGCAAGGTATGATCCGAACGGCACGCAAGCAGACCCGGATCACGATGATTACTCATACACAACGAATTCGCAAGTGTATGATAACATTAACGGCACAGAGGGCAACTCGAACGATGCTGTCAGTGGCAGCGTGCGATTGCCGGATACTGAGGATCTGAATGCCAACGCGACACTGGATGTCGATAATAGCTATTATGAGTATGAGATACCGCTGAATCCACAGAATAACCCGTTCATCATTGGCAATACCAACAACACATGGTATCAATTCCGAATACCGCTGACCTCGTTCGCCAAAACGGTGGGCAGCGTCGATACGGCATTTTCAAATCTCCGGTATTATCGACTGTGGTTTACTGGCTTTTCAAAACGGGTACATATCCGTTTATACGACATCGGGCTCTTCGGTAGCCAATGGACACGCGGGCTGGTTGGCTTGAATCCGACTAATCCGGTTGGCGATACGACATTCTCGGTCAATTACGTCAGCGTTGAAAATAATCAAGGCCCCCCGACAAATTATTCGTCACCTCCTGGGGCACAACGTGACCAGCTTGCAGGTCAGGCAACCGTTGTCTATGGGAATGAGCAGTCGATTGCTCTGCAATTGAAGTGCGTCAAGAGTCATTCGCGACGCGAAGCGGTCAGAATATTCCCGACTCCGAACGATCTGTTCAATTACCGGTCGATGGCCATCTGGGTTCATGGCGGCGATGGGGCTCCGACAACCGTTACCGATACGTTCAATCGGGTATGGGTGTACTTCCGTTTTGGCGGAGATAAGTATAACTACTACGAATACCGCAGACCGCTCACGAACGGCTGGAGCAACATTCACGTCGATTTTGGCGCGCTCGCGGCATTGAAGGCCACCAAGCGGGATCCATCTACGGTAGTTTCGGAAGCGGTGAACGATGGTAATGTCGGGGCATTCTATACGGTGGTCGGTAGCCCAAATATCACCAATGCCCCGTACTTCGTGCTTGGCGTTGATAACGAGACACCGGATACATGCCTGACGACCGAGGTGTGGTTCGACGAACTCCGCTTGCTGGATGCGAACGACAAGTCCGATTATGCAATGAACGGCAGCATCCAGACAAAGCTTGCCGAGTTCGGCACCGTTACGACGAATTTCTTGTATGAGCGACCGGACTTTCACCGAGTCGATGAGCGCTTTAATATAACACGTGCGCTCACAAGTGGCTGGGGGATTACGGGTGAATTCCAAATGCAGAAGATTCTCCCGACATGGCTCGAACGCGCGACGAAATTCCCACTCGTCATTTCACATACCGAGTCGCTCTTAAAGCCGAAGTATGTTCCCAATACAGATGTGGAGGTCCAGAGTGCGATCGACAAGATCAATTCTGCTGCTTCGGCCGGAAATATTACGCAAGAAAGCGCGAGGGCACTCACCGACTCGATCACGCTGACAACGGAAACACTGACGGTACGCAATGCGATTAGCGCGACCGGAGTGCAATTTACGTGGCCTGGGAGATTCTTCCTGCTTCCGCTCTTCGTCAATCGCCTTGTCTACGGCTTTGGATATGGCGAGGAGTATACGCGCTCGCCGATCTACGAGTACTATCGTAATTGGAGTTGGACGGGAAGCCTCGGGTACGATCTCCCGATACCGTCGCCGCCCTCGGTTTCGCCACTGACGTGGGTTGGAAGCGGAACATTCGATATTGGGCGCTATGCGAACTGGAAGATTAATTTCCTTCCCAGTAGACTCACGCTTGGAGTGAGCGCTACGAGAAGCAGATTGAGTTACATCGATCGGATATCGACGCTGGTCTTCCCGCCGTTCACTACGCCGCAGGATACGATCGATATCCTCAATAGCCGCCAGCCATTTATTAACCGGGCGTTCACCATGAACCGGTCGATGGCATTTACGTGGAAGTTGACGGAGAATGGATTTCTTTCACCGGTGATTGATTACTCGTTGGATGTTGCAAGCAATTTGGCGGGGCTCGAGACATATAATGCTCCAAACGATTCGGCGTATCAGGATGTAAACGGGAATTGGGTGTATCCGTACGATTCGGTGTACTTTTACCAGCGTCCGTTCAAAGCAATCCTCGGCGATATATTCTTTACGCACGGGAAGCTCGTGAACCCAGGTCATGACTATCTGGCGGTTCAGAAATTTAAGCTTTCGACCTCTCCGAGGTTGCCGTGGATATTCTGGGTCGATAAGTATATTCGCCCGGTCTTTACGTATACGAACGAGTATAAGTGGTTCGACGCGCAAGCGGGCGCCCAAGGAGATCGTACAGGACAATGGCGCAATACGATCAATACGGGCTTCGAGCTTAATCTGCGAGAACTTGGAATTGACGTATTCGGGAGCGATCAACCAGGAGGAAAGGGGAAGGTACCTGGGAAATCTGCTGTACAAGCACAACGACCGGGCTCGAATGTGTTTGGCGACAATACAGATCAAGCGCCGGATACTTTCGACCAGCGTCGTGGTGGCGTTCGCCGTATTGGCGATGCACCGGGCCAGCGGCCACAGTCTCCGTCTGCATTACCGATTCCTGGGGATACCGGGAAGAAACAGTCCGGCTCTTCGCAGAAGCCCGGCCCGTCGACTGATACGTTGCATCATGTTCTTGGTGTTGGTACCGAAGGTATCAAAGATGATCTGAGCGTAAACGATACGTTGCTTACGCCGGTAGCCCCGCCACAGCTTCAAGAACAAGTTGTCGAAGAAGAGCCGTCGGTCACGGCGCGAGATATTGCAAAAGCACTGATTCAAACGCCCTTTACCGATTGGAACGGTACCAGATTCAACTTTATACAAAATAACTATAGCCTCAACGGTGCATTGCAGGGTAGTGGCTCCGGAATTACGAACTTCCTTACCCGTGGAATATTCGCACCGGAAGACGATGGTAACGGGCCGTCACGTGCATACCAACTTGGCTTGATCACCGACCCGCACGGGCGGTTGCTGATTAACTTCATTCCGAAATTCCCGTTCATCCAATTCGGGGTACGACATGGGTTACGACAAGCCGACCCGTTCGGACATAGCATTGACATCAACGATGTCTTCACGCAGACCAATATGTTCGAGCTTTCTACAAGTCGTCCACTCTGGAGCGGGGCATCGATCAGTCTGAATTGGAAGGCGGAATTCGGCTATGACGAGCGTGATGAACTACTGATTGGGCCGGATGGAAGCATTACTCCGCTTCAGGTTACCAAGACAGGCGATGTGTCACGGACGTTTTTGTCGATTCCGCCGTTGCCGTTCCTCAATGTATCCCAAAGCGGCATCGAACGTGTCGCGCAGAAGTGGATCGACCTTGCGGCATCGCATAATTATACCACGAAAGCAGCCCGTGACACAATGAATGCAAAGCTCAAGAATGATCTGCAAAAGCAGGCGTTCATGGAGGGCTTTGAAACGCTGCCGATGTTTTCGAGTTTTCTGCGCGAGTATTTGCCGAGGTTGAACTACTCGTTCATTTGGTCGGGCCTCGAGAAATTCCCGCTCTTCAAATGGGCCGATCGCGCATCGTTCCGTCACGCGTATAATGGTAACTATAAACGTGTCTTCAAGCTCAATCCCGGCGACGTCGACGAGCTGACGACGTTGCAGACGATCTCGTATTCATTCCGACCACTTGCCGCGCTGGATCTCGGGTGGGATAAGATTTGGGGTGGGAAGCTGACTGTCTCCGCAAATTATGATACGCAGAATGACTGGGCGAGCGACTATTCGTTCTCAAGGATTACGTCGCGGCTGTCGACGACCTTCGGTATTAATGCAAACTTCCAGAAGCAAGGGTTATCGATCCCATTCCTCAAACTGAATCTGAAGAATAATTTTGGGGCGACCTTTAACTTCAGCAAGACGATATCGAGCGATGTGTACTATACATTCGAGGATATCCTGCTGAACCCGGCCGGGACGAGCAACGGTGGTATCACCAAGACAGTGATCGAACCGCGCTTTAGCTACGACATCAATCAACAGTTGACCATCGAAGGCTTCTACCGCTACGAGCGCACCACACCGGCATCGACCGGAGTGCTCGTGCCCCCGACGCGTACAATCACCGCCGGATTCGATATCCGCCTGAAGGTATTCTGATCGGTACGCATGAATGTCCGTTCTGATGTACTTGTAATCGGTGCCGGTGCGGCAGGCTTAATGTGTGCGATCGATGCCGGGAAACGAGGACGCACTGTCCGAGTACTCGAACGGTCGCATCGGCCGGGGAGTAAGATTCTGATCTCCGGTGGCGGGCGGTGCAATTTTACCAATCTGGATGTCTCGGCAAAGAATGTTATCTCAGAGAATCCCGATTTCTGTCGTTCCGCGTTGGCTCGATACAATCAGACTCGATTTATCGATCTCGTTCGCTCTCATGGTATCGAGTTTTACGAAAAGAAAAAAGGGCAACTCTTTTGCCGTGAGAATGCCAAACAAATTCTCGATCTGCTATTGTCGAAATGCGCAGATTCGGGTGTTACGATCGATTGTAGCGTTGAGGTACAAGCGATCGAGCATGAAGGTAGCTACCGCGTGACTACGAATGGCGATACATACAATGCTGATTCCCTTGTAATTGCTACTGGGGGAGCATCAATACCTCAGATGGGAGCAACGAGATTTGCGTACGGGGTTGCCGAGCAATTCGGTTTGCGTATCGTTGAACCACGGCCTGGGCTGGTACCACTGATCTGGTCGGAGACCGATTCGAAGCAGTACGAGCTTCTTGCCGGAGTCTCGCTCCCTGTAGTGGTGCGTAACGGACGAGCCACATTTAACGACGATCTGCTTTTTACCCACCGCGGCCTTTCCGGACCTGCAATACTACAGATCTCATCGTACTGGTTACCCGGAGAAGAAATCACGATCGATCTGACAGCAGGTCGAGCGAATGAGTACGCGCCAGAGTTGCTGCGAATTCGTGGGGGGACGGTTGCGCAACTGCTTCTGACGCTGCTGCCGAAACGAATGGCCGCAGTATGGGAGGCGAAACTCGGGTTTACCCGATCGATTACACAGCTATCCAAAGCGGATCTTACGACACTCTCTGAGTCACTTTGCGCTTGGCGTATTTCCCCTGCAGGGACAGAAGGGTTTGCGAAGGCGGAAGTGACGGTTGGCGGTGTCGATACGCGTGAACTCAGTTCAAAGACGATGGAGGCACTCAAACGCCCCGGGTTATACTTCATCGGCGAAGCGGTCGATGTAACCGGTTGGCTCGGTGGGTATAATTTTCAGTGGGCATGGTCGTCCGGCTGGGCGGCTGGGCAGGTTGTTTGACCGATACCGGAGTAATTCTGGTATATTCGTTTCAGTAGATTGATTATACATCATTATGCGGCTGATCTTTGACGTCGATCATCAGGAGGAACAGGGAATCGAGAGCGGGACGATTTATTGCGTCGGACGTAACTACGTCGGTCACATCCGCGAACTCGGCAACGAACAGCCGACGAACCCGATCATCTTCGTAAAACCCGAGTGTGCGCTCCGGCACGGCTCATACAATATCATCGAATTTCCTCCGGGGACCGAGAATCTCGAATTCGAAGCCGAACTCGTATTACTCCTTCGTGGGGGCGGACGAAATATTCAAGCATACGATCCGAGCGAGATCATACTCGGATACGGGGTTGGTCTGGACCTGACGATGCGCGATCTTCAAAATGAATTCAAAAGCAAAGGACTCCCGTGGTTACTTGCGAAAGGATTTGACGGTTCGGCTCAGGTGAGTCATTTTATTCCATACGATGCCGCTCCGCCGTTTGAATCGTTGGCATTTTCATTATATGTGAATGGTGAGCTGCGCCAGCGCGGCTCGACGAAAGAGATGATTTTTAGCCCTGAAATGATGGTGAACTTCCTCTCGCAGCGGTGTTCGTTGAAACTGGGGGATATCCTCTTCACCGGTACTCCACAAGGGACCGGTCGGTTGGAAATCGGCGACAAAGTCGTGATCCAACTACATACCGAGGACCCCGAAGCCATTTTGCTCGATTTCCACGCAGAGGTGATCGAGTGGCATTGATCTAATGTCTCTGCGGGATCTCGTTACCGAATGATCTTCCTACTCCTTGCGATACTCTACCTTGTCGTGCTTGCGACGTTTGTCGTTGGGTTGCGGCGTGGACTCGACAGGAGCCGTGGCGTTCATGAGAACGTCGAGAAGCCGCTTGTGACGGTGTTGGTTTGCGCTCGAAACGAGGAGCAGAATATCGACCGATGTATCGCTTCGCTCGAGCAATTGCACTATCCTGCGGAGCGGTTACAGATCCTCGTGGTGGACGATCATTCCACGGATGCTACGGCAAGACATCTGTCCGAGTGGTGTCGGCGCCTGCCGCACCTTCAGGTGCTTTCTCTGACTTCGCCGCACGAAGGTGGAAAAGTCAATGCGCTGACGGTCGGTATGGACGCTGCAATCGGGGAGTTTGTCTGTATCACCGATGCCGATTGTCAAGTGCCTCCGTCATGGATCGAGGAGTATTTGAAGTGGTACGATGCAGCCACGGGGTTGGTATCGAGCGTTACAATCACTAACTCGTCGCACCCGACAGCTGTGTGTCAGTCCATCGAGATGATGCAACTGCTCGGAATGAGTATGGCCGGGATCAATATGGGGGTAGCCGTCTCGATCATCGGTAATAATCTTTCGATCCGACGCGCAGCCTACGAAGACATCGGCGGATATCGTGCGATTCCGTTCAGTGTTACTGAGGATGTTGCGCTGTTTCAGGCGATGTGGCAATCACGTTGGGACGTTCGGTTCAAGGCAAGTGATCGTTTGCTCGTAACGACGAACCCGCCGGGATCCCTCTCGGCATGGTGGCGGCAGAAACAGCGGTGGGTCATCGGCGCGAAATCGCTCGGATTCATCGGGTGGTTCATACTCATCCTTGGCTATGTTGGGATGATCGCTGCATTCGGCGCGCTGTGGACGCAGACGCTGCCAATGATCGTCGCCGTGATCGGGATCAAAATCATAGGCGATTTGATGATCATTGGCCCAATGGCGATGTCGCTGAAACGAATTCGGCTAATTCTCTATGTGCCGATCTATCAGTTCTACTTGTTATTCTTCCTTGTATGCGTACCGCTGCAATACGCCCAGCGAACGGTCGTATGGAAAGATCGAGACTATCATACGTAACCTTGGTGGTATTCTTCGCGCTGGTGTAGCCGATTGCTGTACGCATTGCGCTGTCCCATGAACGCGATAGTATCACCCATTTGCGTAGAGGCTCAGGTATAGACGATCAACTGTTCTTCGAACTCAACCGAGGCTCTGCGTCACGTACAACCGATGGGGTAATGAAATTCGCATCGGGGTCATTACTTCCGCTCACGATCGCGATACCAACCTCTATGATCGTTGGTGGGCTAGCGCAATCGAATAATAATGCCGGATGGACGACGGCGTCGAATGGGGTAAGTATCGCTGCCGGCGTTGCCGTGACGTTGGCGTTACAAGAGTTAGTCATCAAACCGTTGGTACGTCGTGAGCGACCGTACAGGGCGCTCGATAGCGTACGATGGGTCGACTCCAGCGCTACCGGATATTCCTTCCCATCTAGCCACGCGGCAACCAGTTGGGGATTGGCAGTTGGGCTATCCCTGCGATATCCGAAGTGGTATGTGATCGGGCCGAGCGTCGCGTACGCTCTTGTGGTGAGCCTCTCACGCCCGTACCTTGGGGTCCACTTCCCGAGCGACGTGTTGACCGGGGCTGTACTCGGAAGTCTTGTGCAGTATGCATTCTACAAGTTCCAATATTGGCCGAAAACCCCACGGTCCTCCACCGGAGCGTACTTTTCCAGTGCGGCTGTTCGAGGGCCAATTGGGCTCGGGATAGCGCTCCCGCTTGGCAATTGAAATCGCTGACGTTATGGGCAGGAAGCTAATAGGGCATGACGGAAGCGGAAAAACGGAACTTCTCGTTCAAAATAAACGATTTTAATGGGCTTTTACGCCTTTAGATTAATTTCCGACACCACGATATGGCAATAATGAACAAAATGCGCGAAAAGATGACCGTGATATTCGCGGGTCTTGCCGGCGCATTCCTCTTGATGATCGTCTTCGAATGGGGTGCCCAGGGAGACTTCTTCCGCAGCGGTCCGAAGGGAGATGAGATCGGAGAAGTCAATGGTCAGGCGATCTCCAATAAGGAGTTCAACGACATGCTCCAGATGGTGCGTCAACAGAAGTTGTCGGAAACCAAGAAAAGCGCGTTGAGCGAGGCCGAGGAAGCCGAAGTCAACTCGCAGGCGTGGGATCAACTGCTCACGACCAAGCTCATCGACCAGAAGCTTACTCAGTACGGCATCACGGTTACCGACCAGGAGGTCCGTGATCGTATGTTCTATAATCCGCCGGATGACATCCGTCGCAGTTTTGTCGATTCTGCTGGCCGCTTCCATCAGCAGGAGTATTGGCAGGTTCTTCGCGATCCGAAGTATGATACCATCTTGACCCCGTATGTCCAGCGTATGCGCGAGTCGATGAAGCGGGAGAAACTCCAGAGCATTTTGCTTGCGACCATCCGTCTGACCAATGACGAGATGTGGGAACGCTACGATATTCAGACGGCGAAAGCAACCTTTGATGTCGTCAAGATCGTCCCGCCGCAGAACCAGTTCAACGATATGGTTTCGAAGGTGACCGACGACGAAGTAAAGGCATACTACGACAACCACAAGTGGGAGTATAAGCAGGACGAAGCGCGAAAGATCAAGTTCGTGGTCTTCCGCTATATTCCGACCGCCAAAGATTCGGCGTCCGTATTCGAGCGTGCCCGTTCGCTTGCAAAGCGGTGGCAGTCATTGCCGCTTGCCGAGAGCGACAGTGCCGGTGCCGACCTCGCCCGTGATTACAGCGACGATCCGTTCGTTCATTCTGCTCCACTCGATCTCAAGACGCTCGGCAGTGTGCTCAACGCCGATTCACTCCTCGCTGCAAAGCCGGGTGATGTCGTGATCTGTCCGACGGCACAGGGCCAGGTGAAGGTCATGCGTGTCATCTCGATCGCTGATACCGGCGAACAACTCGTACATGCAAAGCAGATCGTGATGGGCGTCGGTAAGACCGGTGCGGAGCGCGATAGTGCCAAGGCGCGTGCAGAACGAGTAGTCGCTCAACTTCGCTCGGGTGCGAATTTCGCCGAGATGGCTCGTCAGTACTCTGAAGATCCTTCTGCACGTACCGGCGGCGACATGCGCTGGTTGCCTGAGAAGACGATTCCAAGCGAAGTACTGAGCGTCGTCAACAAAGAGCCGGTGGGGAGTATTGTTGGCCCCATCGAGGGACCGATGGGCTTTATCATAATGCAGCTCAATGGCCGTTCCAGTCATAAGTTGACGGTTCAAACGGTGAACCTCGACATTCGGGCAAGTTCTCAGACAACGAAGATGGTCCAGCAGCAAGCGACCATTTTCCGTGAGCAGGCTACAAAGAAGGGCTTCGATCAGGCGGCAAAGGATATGGATATGCGCGTGATCACCGATGCGCCGCTTGTTCAGCTGCGCGGGTCGCAGCCACTCTTTGGCTATATGCCGTTCGCGTACTATATCTTTGACCTGTCGGTCGGCGACATCACCGTCCCGGTGCAGATTTCTGCTGCACGGATCAGTGTCGTAGCCCAGGTTGTCGAGAATATTCCCAAGGGCGCACGTCCGCTCGATGAAGAGCTCAAGCGTGTGATCAAGTCGCAGGTTGCGAAGAAGAAGATGGTCGAATCCGTCTATGCTCATGCCCAGCAATTACGCAATTCGCTCGGACCGAACGACGATCTCTCGAAGCTTACAGCGATGGATGCGACCCTTACCGTTCAGCGCGTAACGTCCGGCCCCGGTGAGTCAACCCAGCAACTCGGTACGGAGTACGAACTCAATGCTGCCGTCTTTAATCTGAAGAATCCTGGCGAGATCACCCCTGCGGTCAAAGGCCAAGGCGCGTGCTTTATTGCAAAGCTTGTGAGCATGCAGCCGACCCAGAAGGAAGACTATGAAAAGCACAAAGCCGGACTCTTCCAGAATTTGGCAAAAGAGAAGGAACAACGATTCTTCTCTTCGTGGCTTGAAGATCTCAAGACGAGCGCGAAGATCAAAGACTTCCGCATCGCAAGAAACTAACGTTGCCGATTGTATCCAAACAAAAAACGCGCCGATCGGCGCGTTTTTTGTTGATATTATATCGGTTAGATAGCCTGTTTTATTCGACGGTCACGGACTTCGCAAGGTTACGCGGCTGATCTACATTCGCGCCGCGAGCTGTCGCCATGTAGTACGCCAGCAGTTGAAGCGGGATAACAGATAGGATCGGAACGAGCATTGGCAATGTGTTGGGGATATAGATCACACGTTCGGCTAAGTGTGAAATCTCTTTGTCGCCCTCGCTTGCGATCGCGATCACTTTGCCTCCGCGTGCACGGACTTCCATGATATTCGAGATCACTTTCTCATACACATCGTCGTTCGGAGCGATCACGACCACCGGCATGTTCTCGTCGATCAATGCGATCGGGCCATGCTTCATCTCGGCTGCCGGGTAGCCCTCAGCGTGAATGTAGGAAATCTCTTTGAGTTTCAGCGCCCCTTCGAGAGCAACCGAGTAGTTGTAGCCGCGACCGAGGTAGAGGAAGTGATCGGCATCCTTGAAATCATCGACGATCGCTTTTACGGTCTTTTCACACGATTCTATCAGACTGCCGATCTGATCGGGGAGTGCGGAAAGCGAACGGATATATTCCTTTCCGTCGACGACCGAAAGCCCTTTCATCCGTCCCAGCATCACGGCCAGCAGTGCAAGTACCGTCACTTGAGACGTAAATGCTTTGGTCGAAGCGACGCCAATCTCAGGTCCTGCATGGATATAGACACCGCCATCGGATTCGCGTGCGATCGTCGAGCCGACCACGTTCACGACGCCGAGGGCTGTCGCACCTTTTCGTTTGCCTTCGCGCATGGCAGCGAGTGTATCCGCCGTCTCGCCGGATTGCGAAATAACGATCATGATGTCGCCTTCGTTGACGACCGGGTTGCGGTAGCGAAACTCGCTGGCATACTCGACATCGACCGGGACTTGCGCTAATTGCTCGAGCATGTATTTGCCGATCAGGCCGGCGTGGTAGCTCGTGCCACATGCAGTAATGATCAAGCGCTTGGCTGCACGAAGAGCAGGCAAGTGGTTGCGCAAGCCGCCGAGGATGGTCGTGCCTTCGTCGGAAAGAATGCGACCGCGCATTGCGTCGTGGACGGTCGTCGGTTGCTCATGGATCTCTTTGAGCATGAAGTGCTCGTAGCCGCCCTTTTCGATCTCTTCGAGCTTAATGGTAATCGCCTCGATCTCCTTGGTCACCTCGACGTCTTCGATCGTACGAGTCTTGACGTCATGGTCCGTGATCGTAGCGATTTCACCATCGGAAAGATAGATTACGTTTCTCGTGTGCGAGATCAACGCTGCTGCGTCGCTTGCAATGAAATTCTCGTTGTCGCCGACGCCGATTACGATCGGTGAGCCTTTGCGTGCACAGACAATTTCCCGGGGCGAGTCTGCAGCGATGACACAGACTCCGTAGGCGCCGACCACTTCGCTCAAAGCCAGGCGCACTGCTTCGGTCAGGGAAATGCCTTTCGAATAAAATTCTCCGACGAGGTGAGCCAGTACTTCGGTGTCGGTCTCGCTATTGAACGTATGTCCGCGTTCGAGGAGCGTTCTCTTGATCGAGGAGTAGTTTTCAATGATGCCGTTATGGATCAGTGCTATTGTGCCCGTCTGGTCGGTGTGCGGGTGGCTATTGACGTCGCTCGGAACACCGTGTGTGGCCCATCTGGTGTGACCAATGCCGATGCTCGCACGGATCGGATGAGTGCGAAGTATCTCTTCGAGATCGCTGACCTTGCCTTTGCACTTGAGGACACTGAGAGTGTCATGAGCGGCTGTATGCTCGATCGTGGCGATTCCGGCGCTATCATATCCTCGGTACTCCAACCGTTTCAGACCTGAAACGATGATCGGCTGCGCCTCGCGATGCCCTACGTACCCGACTATTCCGCACATAGACGTGAATCCTCGTTAAATAAAAAAATGGATCGAGCGTGTAGCGAACTATAACGTATTTCATGGAAAACTGTTACTACTGGGGATGAAAATTGCACTCCTTGTCGAGTATGACGGCAGCGCTTTCAACGGGTGGCAGGTGCAACCTGACGGCAGGACCGTTCAAGGTGCCTTGCAGGATACGCTTGCACGTTTGAGTGGAAATGAGACGATCGTGATCGGTGCAGGCCGAACGGATGCCGGAGTTCATGCAGTCGGAATGGTCGCTCATGCGGACGTAAACGTTTCAGCCGAGATGCCTTCGTGGAAGCTGCTCGAAGCACTGAATGCGCTGACGGACGAAGATATCGTCGTTCGAGATGCTCGCGTTGTCAGTGAAGACTTTCATGCACGGTATTCGGCCGTCGAGCGAAGCTACGAATATCGGATCGCTCGCCGGCGCATTGCTGTCGGTCGGAATTATGCTTGGCAAGTATGGCAGCAGCTGGACGAATCGGCAATGCAGGCGGCCGTTGCCATGCTTGTTGGTGAGCATGACTTCACATCGTTTTCCAAATTATCCGACGATGTCAACCACTACCGCTGTACGGTCACGCAAGCTGCGCTTGTAAACTCCGGCGATATGCTCACGATAGCGTTGAGCGCAAACCGCTTCGTTCGTGGCATGGTGCGAGCACTGGTGGGGGCCACCGTCGAGATCGGAAAAGGCAAGCTGTCTATCGAGGCATTTCGGAGGCTCATCGACGAACCCCAAGAGCTTCACCGGGCAAAGTTCATTTGTCCGGCACATGGGCTTACGTTCATGCGGGTGTCATACCCGGATTCATTTGGGTTGTGGTGATCGGGAAGGCAATTGTTCGTCCCTTTGAACATTCCTGCTCCGTTTGTTGTAGATTGACACAGTGAGATTTCGTTCGTTATCCATTCTGCTGCTACTTGTTGCAAGCTGCGCCGTTCGAGCGCAGAGCTTTCGTGCGTATAGTGGCGAATTCTTGCAACTGGGTGCGGGGGCTCGCTCCCTTGCGCTCGGAGGTTCGGCCATTGCATTTGTCGACGATGCAACGATGGGGTATTGGAATCCTGCCGGATTGTCTTCGCTTACCTATCCGAATATTTCGGCTATGCACGAGGCCCGTTTCGACAATACGGTAAAGTACGACTATGGCGCGATCGCCATTCCATTAGGGAAATCAAGCGGTGTAGCCCTCTCTGTCTTTCATATCGGAATCTCGGACATCAAGGATACGCGAAATGCATTTGTCGACCGCTCCGGGAGCGGTACCTTCGACGGCGAGAATTATCTCGATTACTCAAAAGTCACAACGTTCGGGAATTATGATTGGGGAGTGTATCTCTCGTACGGCCACCAACAGGATTCTTCGCCGCTTTCGTACGGGGCAAATCTGAAGTTCATCGTCCGGAAGCTCGACCCGGAGAATTCGGCAACGGGGATTGGGTTCGATGCCGCGGTGCGGTACCGCGTATCGGACCAACTAATGCTCGCGGCGGTCGGACAAGATATTACGACAACCCTGCTTTCCTATACTAGTGGTACCCGCGAACTTGTGTCGCCCACTCTGAAGCTCGGCGGAGCATACCAGTGGGACCTGTTTGACGATCGTGCCCACGTCATTATGCCGGTCGCAGATATCGATCTCCGATTTGAAAATCGCGGAAGTGTCTCCGAAGTTCATGTTGGGCCGATTAGCGCTGACATGCATGCCGGTCTCGAGTACGCATTCCGCAATATCGTTTTTGTTCGAGGTGGATATACCGACACAAAACTTCTGACGCTCGGTGTCGGCATCCACCTGCCGAAACTCTCACTTGATTACGCGTTTCAGAGTTTCTCCGCCGATGACCAACTCGGCAACACTCACCGCGTGAGCTTTAGCATCGCCCTTGACAATAAGTTGCGACGTGCTCGCTGAACCGACCGATCGACATTGCGGTATCGCTTGTCCTCGTATATTTGCGCCCGTGAAGTTTCGCTTACTTGTACTCGGCCTGTTGTGTCTGCCACTCGCGCAAGGCTGCTCGTTGTTCTATCCGGCCCCCGTCAAACTGGCCGAGGAGAAGGCGTTTTATGATCCGTACCCATCTGCGCTAAGCGACGATTACTTTCATTCTCCGGTCGGAGACCTGGCCGGGCATTATCCGAGCGGCTGGCTGCAAACGAATATCGAACACATTCAACCCTTGGAAAACGTGGCGTTTGTCTACACCGATTCGATCCGGTCATGGGCATTGACGTTGATCGAGATTCCTGGGTCTGCGAGTTTGCGCCGCCGCTATGATCAGGACGGCCTCTTGGCGGTTGCCGAAGAGTCGATCAATATCCATCGTTCGAAGATAGAGGGCTTTAGGCTCGAACGTAACCCGGAGGTATTTACCCAGTATCATCGGCCGTTCGCAAATTATGAGATTTCCCGCGGACCCGACCATATTCTGCATTCGCGCTATGTCGTCTTTACGACGGGCGTCCGGTTTTACGAGCTCGGAATGGTGCAACTGCGCCAAACGGCCCCTGCAGGGCCATATTTATCGAACTACCGACTTCTTCAATCTGTTATCGGGTCGCTCGAAGGAGTACCAAGCAGGTAGGAATGGGTAAGCGAGGGGTGGTGGAGAATGAATGGTGTTTCCAAGTCATTTATCCACGGTGGTTACAGTGATGACTATCTATCCCTCGCGTTATTGATTCTTTCTTGAATTGGGGTGTCGCCAAGCGGTAAGGCAGCGCCCTTTGGAGGCGCCATTCGTAGGTTCGAATCCTGCCACCCCAGCGTTTGAACTGTGTTGTTGCACAGTAGCGAACGGCGTGTTGCCGTCGCCAACAAGTGCAGCGATCCTAATTGATCGTCGTCGATGTCGCAAATGAAGATCGTTGCCGGACGCAGTAATCCGGTGTTCGCTGCTCAGATCGCTAAAGCGCTCGGCCTGAAACTGGCGAAGGCGCAGATCAAGAACTTTGCGGACGGCGAGATCTGGGTAAAGTACGACGAGAATATCCGCGACGTCGACTTGTTCATTGTACAATCGACCATGCCTCCGTCGGACAATCTGATGGAGCTGCTGATGCTCATCGACGCAGCACGCAGAGCAAGCGCGAAGCGGATCACGGCGGTGCTTCCGTATTTCGGGTATGCACGCCAGGACCGCAAGGACCAACCACGCGTTGCGATCACGAGCAAACTCGTCGCAAACCTCATCACCGAGGCAGGCGCCGACCGTGTGATCTCGATGGACCTGCATGCACCGCAGTTGCAGGGATTCTTCGATATTCCGTTCGATCATTTGTATGCATCGAACGCATTCGCAAAATATTTTCGCAACCTCGGGTTGAAGAACCTCGCCATCGCATCGCCCGATGTCGGGGGCACGAAAATGGCGCGAGGATTTGCAAAGCGTTTCGATGCGGATCTGGTGATCATCGACAAGCGCCGTCCCGCCCCGAACGTTGCCGAAGTGATGAACGTCATCGGCGAACCGGAAGGGAAGACGATCATTCTTGTGGACGATTTGATCGATACCGGCGGCACGTTTACGAATGCTGCACGTGCCCTCAAGGATGCCGGCGCGAAGAAGATTTACGGTGCGTGTACGCACCCGGTGCTCAGCGGCAAGGCGATCGAACGGATCGAGGATTCGCCGCTCGAATTCTTGCTCGTTACGGATTCGATACCGTTGGCACGAGAGTCGAAAAAGATCAAAGTTCGCTCGGTCGCAAAGCTCTTTGCCGAAGCGATCAAACGAACGAATAAAGGCGCAAGCATCAGCTCGCTCTTCGACAAATAACTTTGTGCGGTTCCGGCACGCTGGAGCCTCACGGTATTACCTGCGATGGTCGCAGGGTACATTCCACCAGCGCCGCTGGGCACTGCTTGGAGGTAACTTCGGTGTTACGCCGAAGCGAGACGGTTACACGCCGGCTCCCCCTCTGACGTAAGTGTGCGACGGCTGATGAAAGGTAAACAACAATGGCAGATATCCAACTTAATGCCGAAGCTCGTACGAAGCTCGGCGGCAGCTCGGCAGCACATCTTCGTAACGAAGGTCGTGTTCCGGGTGTCCTGTACGGTCACGGCGAACCCTCGGTCGCCTTCCACGTGAAGGAGCTTGACTTGCGTCCGCTCATTTATACAAACGAGACGCATCTTGTGAACCTCTCGCTTGCAGGAAATGCAAATCGTTGCATCCTTCGCGAGATCCAGTTCGACCCGATCACCGACCGTGTCACGCACGTTGACTTCGTGAAGATCCATGCGGGCGAGAAGATCCGCGTCGAGGTTCCGGTCAATCTCGTCGGCCAGTCGGTCGGCGTGAAGGACGGCGGTATTATCGATCACATCATGCATAAGCTCTCGATCAACGCAGAGCCGGATGCGATTCCGTCGCACATCGACGTCGATATTACGAACCTCAAGATCGGTCACGGCGTCCATATCAAGGATTTGCCGGCACATCCGGGCTACACGATCAACGGCGAAGAAACGGCCGTGATCGTTGCCTGCGCAGCGCCGAAGGTCGAAACGGCTGCAACGCCAGGTGCAGCAGCCGAGATCACCGAGCCCGAGCAGATTCAGGCAAAGGGCAAGAAGGAAGAAGAAGCATAAACTGTGTGAACTTCGTGAAGAACTCGCCAGCCGTCACCGGTCGGCGAGTTTTTCTTTTTCTGATCGAAGATGTACATCTTTGTGGGACTCGGAAATCCGGGGAAAGAGTATGACGGCACACGTCATAACATTGGATTCGCCATCGTCGATGAACTCGAGCATAAACTCGAACGCTCGCTCGGCTGGCGACCGGGGAAGGGCGATTATTACTATGCGAAGGGCATCCTCGCTGGTGTCGATGTCGTGCTGGTAAAGCCCACGACATATATGAATCTTTCTGGCCGAGCGGTACGCGATGTGCTGGCATTCTTCAAAGCTCAGATCGGAGAAGTGGTTGTCATCTGTGACGACATCGCAATTCCTCCCGGCGCTCTTCGACTTCGCTTGCGTGGCTCCGACGGCGGCCATAACGGTCTGACATCTGTGATCTTCGAGACCGGCACGGATGAATTTCCCCGTCTGCGCTGCGGAGTAGGAAATGATTTTCACAAAGGCGAACAGGCTCGGTATGTCTTGGGCCGCTTTAAGGAATCGGAGAAAGCGATTATTGACGAGATGACATCGAGAGCTGTCGGTGGTTGTATCGAGATTGTCAAACAGGGGCCTCCCAAAGCAATGAACGTGATAAATGTAAAACCGGGAGTATAGCGAGCCGGTCGGATCTGTAAGTGATCATCCACAAAAATCCCGAAATTGCGTCAGGACGGGCTATTTCTTCGTATTTTCGGAAATTCATCAAACCGACGCGTCATCCGAGCCGATTTTGCCCGCTGGCGCGGTAGTATTCACGTGTATTCACCCATAGCTCAATAAACGAATGGAATTAGCACTCGTTTTAGGGATTAGTGTGGTCGGCCTGCTCTTTGCAGGGCTCTACCTCATCCCGAATGTCATGAAGCGCGACCAGGGGACGCCTGCAATGCAGAAGATCTCCAACGCCATCAAGCAAGGCGCCGAAGCATTCTTGCGTCGGCAAAATAAGACGATTCTTATTCTTGCAACTGTCGTCGCCGCTGTTATCTTCATCGTATATGGTTTTGTACGTGCACACAACGAACACGATCCGGTATCGAGCACATCGGTGCTTGCATTCTGGACGACGCTGAGCTTCGTGCTCGGTGCATTGTGTTCGGTGGGTTCGGGCTATATTGGCATGTGGGTGTCGATCCGTACGAACATTCGTACGGCAAGCGCCGCCACAAAGTCGCTCAACGATGCGTTGCAGACCGCTCTTCGCGGTGGGGCAGTGTCGGGCCTCTTTGTTGTTGCGCTCTCGCTCCTCGGTGTTGCGGGTCTCTTCGCCATCGTTCAGGCGATGGGCGTTGTTGGCACCGCTGACCAAGATGTTGCCAAGATTCCGCTGCTGATCGGCGGATACGGGTTCGGTGCGTCGTTCGTCGCACTCTTCGCCCAGCTTGGCGGCGGTATCTATACGAAGGCTGCTGACGTCGGTGCCGACCTTGTCGGTAAAGTCGAAGCCGGCATCCCGGAAGACGATCCGCGTAACCCTGCTGTAATCGCCGACCTCGTCGGTGATAACGTCGGCGATTGTGCCGGTCGTGGTGCTGACCTTTTCGAGTCGACGGCTGCTGAGAACATCGGTGCTATGATCCTTGCATCGGGGCTGTTCGTTGCGAACCCGGGTGCATTCAAGGTCGGCATTCTCGGCGTTCTGTTGTTCCCGCTCGTTGCTCGCGCATTCGGGCTGATCTCTTCGATCGTCGGCATTATGTCGGTGAAAGCGAAGGAGACGGAAGATCCGATGAAGGCCCTCAACCGCGGCTATTACGTGACGACTGTGCTTGCGGCTGTTGGCTTCTTCTTTGCGTCGCAGTGGTTGCTCGCTCCGGCGGATCCGAACGGCCCGGCAGCCAATGCATGGATGAGCTTCTTCATCTGTGGCGTCATCGGTCTTGCAACCGCTCAGGCGTTTGTGTTCATTACGCAGTACTATACCGAGTATCGCTATCGTCCGGTGAAGAGCATTGCGGAAGCGTCGCAGACGGGTCCGGCAACGAACATCATCGCCGGTATTGCTGTGGGCTTTGAAAACGTTGCATACCCGATCATCACGATCGGCATTGCAATCGTCGCATCGTATTACATTGGCGATTCGAGCGGCTTGCAGCATGCAGGACTCTTCGGCACGGCTGTCGCAACGATGGGAATGCTCGGCACCGCTGCGTATATCCTTGCGATGGACACGTTTGGCCCGATCACCGATAACGCCGGTGGTATCGTCGAAATGAGTCAGCAGCCGGAGTCGATCCGTGAAAAGACGGATCGCCTCGATGCAGTCGGTAATACGACGAAAGCACTCACCAAGGGCTATGCAGTCGGCTCGGCCGCACTTGCCGCCTTCTTGCTCTTTAGTGCGTACCTCGACGAACTCGCTCATTACGGGTTGCATCTTTCGGCGGTCGATCTGACGAAGCCGGAAGTCTTCGTCGGCGCAGCGCTCGGCGGTATGCTCGTCTTCTTGTTCACGTCGATGGCCATCAAGGCTGTCGGTCGCTCTGCCTACGCCGTTATCAACGACGTGCGTGCACAGTTCAAAGAGAAGCCGGGTATTCTTCAGGGGACGCAAGAGCCGGATTACGGCCGTACGGTAGATATCGTGACGCGCGCGGCTCTCAAGGAGATGGTACTTCCGGGCTTGCTCGTGACGGGCATGCCAGTCGTCGTCGGGTTGATCTTCAAGTTCCTCTACAACATGAAGCTCGGTGGTGCTGCTGCAGAAAGCGCTCCTCGTCTGGCTTCAGGTGGAGAGGTTGTCGCAGGATTCCTGATGGTCGCAACGATCGTTGGTATTCTCGTTGCATTGCTCCTCAACAATGGCGGCGGTGCGTGGGATAATGCGAAGAAGTTCATCGAAATGGGCAATTACGGCGGCAAGCGCTCCGAAGCGCACAAGGCTGCTGTGGTCGGCGACACCGTCGGCGATCCGTTCAAGGATACTGCCGGCCCGTCGTTGCACGTGCTCATCAAGTTGATCTCGACGATCACACTGGTGCTTGCACCACTGTTTATCTAAGCGTGTTGTATCTATCGAAAAACTCCCCTGGACCGTTGGTCCGGGGGAGTTTTGTTTTTATTCATACTGTCAGTCTTTGGATGCTCGAACAATTAATTTGTTGTGGGCACCTTGACAACGGGTAATGGATTTCGTATTTTATCGATCGTAACCTAGAGCACATATATTTGCTCGGTTATCTCCAGGGCGATTGCCACCGAGGTGCACGCACAGAAAAACATCGAACAGGTACTCAGATGGATGTTTGTGTGTTGAGCGATATGTCACGGAATAATAGAGTTACGGTAGAGGTGAATGTGGATAGGCACCTCATAGGTCATTTGGGTCACCGATGAATATATAGGACGAATTGGTCATGATACGTTGGAAAACCTGGGTGTTAGTTGTTGTAGTGCTCACTGTATTTTCATCCGTGAGCAATGGTCAGTGGGTAAAGTTAAAGAATAATATGTTCCGTGGCCGCGGCGGAGCCGGGGCTCTGTGCTACATCGATGGCGATATCTGGGCCGGTGTTCGCGATTCGATTACGGTCTCACACGATTCAGGAAAGACTTGGGTGCGCTTACCGTCACCATTAGGAACAACCACCGAGGTCCGCGATTTCTACTTTGCCGACAAGATGCATGGTTTGCTTTCCACCTCAGGGCAGGGAGTATTACAGACGACGGACGGCGGCATGACATGGACGAATATTCTCGCCGGTGACGGTAATTTTTGGATGTCGCGCTATAACGGCTCGTTGGATACGATCCATACTGTCGAGAATACCAACGGCGTATTGTATACCAGCTATAACGGTGGGAAAACTTGGCGCCAAGACTCACTCGGTAGGTGGATATCCTGCATTGCGATCACGACAACAGGCACCTTGTATGTCTTTGCCCAAAAACCAGTGAACGGCATATCCAAAGGATGGGTGATTCATTCGTCGGATAAAGGAAGGACATGGTCGCCACGAGGTGCAATCACCGACGGAGATTGCTTTACGTTGTCTGTCGACTCGTGTGATTCAAAGCGTCTGTATCTGCTCAATGAGGACTGGGCAACAACGAGCGACGGGCTTTCTCAAGTTTACCTATCGACCGACGGCGGTGGAACATGGACGCCGACCGATTCGAACCCTGCACCATTCTTTTCCGGTTCGATGGTGAGTACGACGTACGGACTATTTGCAGGCGGGGCGTTCCGAGGCGTAAGCCGATCGACAGACCGGGGACTTCACTGGAAATATATCGGGGGTCCATCGTCGGCAAACGATTCGCATAACCTTGTTGCCATCGACGAGAATATATTGTTTATGCTCGATACTGTAGGTAGTCTGTGGAGGACGACCAACAGCGGAGGCGATTCTGTCTCAAGCATCGTCCCGAATGCCTATATCAGATTGAGCAGCGACCGAATCATCAAAGATTCGTCGAACATCGTCGTTCATCTTCCGATCTATTGCGAAGCAAGCAGAGTGACGGGCGACTTGGATATGAGGATGCATTTTCAAACGACCAGCCTGCGGTTCGTGCGCAGCAGACTCTACGATGGGAGTAGTTTCGATGCCCCTGCAAGTAGTGGCGAGGGAAGAATTCGTCTTCATGTCGGAATGAGCGCTTTGCAGAAATTTCAAGGTTCAGTACTCGGGTATATCGATCTGCTTTGGACTCCGATCGAATCGGATTGCGAGCGAGTAACATTCGACTCGATCTCGATTTCCGATCCGTGTACGGATGTCGCCGCCCAATCGTTCTCCGGGTTCGTCGGAGTAGGCACCGGTTGTGGAATCGATGAGGTTGTGCCAAATAGTACTCAATCAGGGTCGGACGTCTTCGCGATGATCTCAACCCCGTCGTTGGAGGGCTTCGCAATCAGATCATATAGTTATACGGGAGTTGTGGATGCCGATATCTTCGACGAGCGAGGCGAACAGATATTAACTGTGGCAGGGCAGATCGCACCTGGACGCCCCTTGAATATTCACGCGGATGGACTGACTGATGGAGTATATCATATACGGGTGACGGGGAAAGGGGTGTCGGAGACCCTAAAAGCAGTTCTACGGCGAAGGTAAATCGATGCTGCGATACTTGTGGATATCTTCTGAATCCAGAAACGGTTTTGCCGAAATATTGTTATATGACCACCCAAAAATAACCTGCTCCCACCCATTGTGATGGGGGCTGCCGGAGGTTCCGGTATCCATAGGACAACGAAATATGGCAGAAAAGCGATACGAGACTACATTTTTACTTCCGACCACCTTGGCTGACGACGCGCTTACGACGCTCGTAAAGCATTACCAGGAGGTCATTACGAAGAACGGCGGCACCATGATCGATACCGAACATTGGGGAATTCGCCGCCTTGCGTATCCGATCGAGAAGCATACCAACGCGCACTACTACTCATTGCATTATACTGCGCCGTCGTCGGTCAATGCGAAGCTTGACCGTACGTTCCATCTGGATGAGACGATCCTTCGCTGGTTGATCCTTGAGATGCCGGACGAAAACCATAAGCTGCGTCAGGCAATGAAGACGCGCCAGGAAAATGTCGAGGCTCGCCGTACGGCCGCCGCTGCAGCGAAGCTTGAAAGCGAAGCTGCAAACGCCGCTTCCTAACGAAGCGTCTGTGTTGAAGGCCGTGTGCAAACGTCACGACGGCCTGTGTATGTTTTAAGCAGTCTCTGTACCCGCAATGGCTTGCTTGAAAATGCCCGAGTTGAATTGTGTGATGATTGCCGGTAATCTTACCAAAGATCCGGTGATCAGGCGCACAACGAGTGGGATTCCGGTTGCAAACTTCTGCATCGCAACGAACCGGAAGTTCCGCGACGCGAACAACCAATGGGTTGAAGACGTCTGCTATGTCGGCGTCGTGGCATGGAGCAAACTCGCGGAGAACTGCATTGAAAAGTTAAAGAAGGGAAGTGCCGTCTTGGTTGACGGCGAGCTGCAAAGCAGGGTGCTGCAATCGGATAATGGATTCAGCCGTACGATCGTCGAGATCAAGGCACACCGGATCCAGTTTCTCAATCGCAGCGAGGTCCCGACCGACCTCGAAAGCCTTGAAGCAAACACATCGGTGCAAACAGCGCCGTGCAGCGAACCCATCGGGGAGTACACATTCCCTGCCGTCGCCCAGACGAGCGGCAAACTGTAAGAGTTTATCAGTACGATCATAGATTAAGTAGTATGAAGGTTATTCTACGCGAAGATATCGAGACACTCGGCGGAGCCGGTGAGGTTGTGAACGTGAAGGACGGTTACGCTCGTAACTTCCTCGTCCCGCGCAAGCTTGCGTATGTCGCCACCGCTGGCGCTCTTAAGCGCATCGAGCAGGAGATGAAGATCCGCGCCAAGAAGATCGACATTGAACGCGCGAATCTTTCCGAAGTCGCTGCAAAACTTGCCGAGATTTCGGTTACGATCCCGATGAAGGTCGGCGAGGAAGAGCGCTTGTATGGTTCGGTCACGCCGATGATGATTGCTGACAGTCTTGGTAATCAGGGCTTCGCGGTCGATCGTCGCGCTATTGCCATCGAAGAGCCGATTCGCACGCTCGGTGCGCATGAGATTACGATCAAGTTCAAGCATGGCGTCACGGCGACGGTGCGAGTGAACGTGATCTCGGAGTAAGTGCTCGAGTGTTCAAGATTTCGGAGCGGTACCCCATAACGGTGTACCGCTCTTTTCTTTTCCAGAAATGAGTCTCGCTGCGGCCTTCGTTCGCTCAGTGTTTGACCTAAGGGACTTGCCGACCGACGGCTTGCCCGAGGTTGCGCTTGTCGGCCGCTCCAATGTCGGAAAATCCTCACTGATCAATGCGATAGCCGCTCATAAAGGGCTCGCCAAGACCAGCTCGACTCCAGGCAAGACCAAGAGTCTGAATTTCTATCGGCTGGAAGATAGATTCTACATTGTCGATACCCCGGGATATGGCTATGCCCGCCAAAGCAAGGAAGAGCGCCGAAAGTGGCATATCCTCATGGATCGGTATTTCGAACATCGAGCGGAGCCGCAAACCGTTGCGATGGTGATCGATAGCCGCCACCCAGGACTCGCAAACGATCTGGAGGCGATCGACTGGCTGCGACAACAGCAGCGGCGTTCGATCATTATATTAACAAAAGCTGATAAATGTACTCAACGCGAGCTTGCGGTCCACGAAAAGTACCTTCGTGCGGAATTTAGCGAGGCAGAATCCTTGTTTTCGGTGTCCTCAGAGACTGGGAAGGGGATCATTCCGCTTCGCCGCTATCTGGAGACGACTACAGCAACGAGGTAGTATGCTCGCAGTACGCAACTTCGACGCTTCTTGTGTGTTGCTGTATTATTGATTTTGCTCATGACGACCCGAAAAATTGCGTAATTTGCAAATCTGAGATAGCTTCGATTCACCCTAACGATATCACAATGAGAAGAACTACGATTGGAACGATCGCTGCGCTCGCATTCTGCGCTTCGACCGTGGTCGCGCAGGTAGGAAAGATGCCTGCAAACAATAGTGCACTGCGCCAGACGGCCACTGCCCGTCAGAAAGGGGAGCTCTCCACCGTGCTTGCCACCCGCAGTGTCAAGGAGAACACAGGTTTTCCTTCGTCGCCTCTCTCCACGCAAGTTGCAGTTACGGGTGCCAATGTGCTACCGATCTCGTCACGATACGATGTTGTGAGTAATGGTCGAGCCTCTCACAATCTGGTCGTTGATCCGGACGATCCGAACAAGATGCACTTCATTTCGATGGTGCTGACCGATAACACGGAAGCCGATACCTCCGGCGCAAATGCGTTCAGCAGCCGTCGTGTGCAATACTCGTACAGTTCCGATGGAGGCCAGACATGGAAGGCTCCGGTGATTCTCGGCGGTGTGCGTTTGGGGTATCCCGATATCGTGCTTTATAAGCACAACGGGGTGAATGTGCCGATCATTGCGGCACATAACGGCCCGAACTCGACGGGAAATACGAACTGGGTAACGAAGGTGTTCTTTGAGCAGGGACAGCCAGGAGACGGCAATTTTGCTTCGTATGATTGCGATCGTACCGCATCGGACCAATCGACGAAGGATATTGGATATCCGTCGCTCGCTCTCTCTCCGAGTCAGGACAAGTTGTATGTACTCGGCTGCGTCCTCCAGGCGAGTTCATCCGCCTCGGCAGAACCACTTGAGTTCGGATATTTCGATCTTAGCGGTGCGCAGCCCTCATGGAAGGGGTGGAAGAATCATCCCGGTGGTGACGCTACTTCCGCAATCTGTAACGGAGGTGTCGATTTGATGCGAGTTGCCGCAGACGGAAAGATCGGTGTCTTGTGGGGACAAGGGGATAATAGCGATGCAGGTTTATACTTCGTAGAATCGAATGACGGCGGTGCCACCTGGACATCACCCTATCTGCCTCTCTACGTACCTGATGCTTCGGATGGAAATCTCAGCGGAGCATCGCTCGTCGACTACGACGGACTTGATTTTTGGTATGATGCTACCGGTCGTCCGCACTTCATGTGGCAGATGGATTACCAGTTGCTCGGGCAGAACCGCTTCTACCCATACACCGGTATGGTTTGCTACTGGGCGCTTGGCGATAAGAAGGTGCAGATCCTCAATACGATCTATCAGCCGCAGTTCACCAGTCTGCAGATGGGAAATGATTTTGTCGATGACACAATTCTATACCAACCTACCTACTTTACAGCGCCTCCTTCCGCGGCAGGGTATGAGCCGACGGGTGTCCCATTTATTTCCAAAGTCACGACCACATTGTCGCCGAATCCGAATTATTTCATGGTGCTCTATAACACCTTCCAAGACAATGACACGATGACCGTGGATGAATTGGGTGATGGTAGCAGCATCAAAGTCTATCTGTTCCGCGATATCTATTTCCAACAGACTACTGACGGAGGCGCAACCTGGTCAGAACCGGCACCGTTTATGGCGAATGATCCGACGAACGCCGATCCGACTACGAAGCTGGACTTCCATTACCCGGCGCCCGCATTGAATAGCCCGGCTGTTGCAGGAAATACGCAGTATCATGTAAACTTTGTTGCAGATACATTTCCCGGTCAGCAGTTCGGAAATGGAATGCCCGGATGGACGTTCAATACCTGGTATCATAAGGTGATGTCAACGTCAGCGGTGCATTCTGAAAACGCAGTTGCAAGTAATATGCTTGGCGCTAATTACCCTAACCCAGCTGCTGTCTCGACAACTGTTCCGGTTACCCTTGATCAGCCAGAGGCTGCCACGCTTTCTGTTGAAGATATTCTCGGGCGACCGGTACGCACGGTATTCCGCGGGACACTCTCCGCTGGTACGACGAATATTCCGGTCGAAACGGCTTCGCTCGTCCCTGGGGTGTACCGGTTTGTGCTGACGACTGCAACGGGTTCGGCGTCGGGCATGATGGCAGTCGTGCATTGAGTTATCGGCTTATACCGGTACTGCCTGTGTCGGGCAGTACCGGTTCTGCCCATCTGTGCTACTTTCGAGAGTTGTTTGTGTTCTTGTAGGCAGACACTTCTGTCAACGAGTTGTGTGATCTGAAGTATTCTCAAGAGATTTTTTTGCAAAGGTAAAGGCTATGACCATTTCTTTCCGCACGATGCGATCAGTACGACTTCACAGGATCATCGGAGCACTGGTGATCGTCTGTCTTGCCGGTATTGGGACCTCTGTGTTCGCGCAGCCAGGTAAGATTAGAGCAAAGGTCGTTGATGCGAAGACTGGCGAGGGGTTGCTCCGTGCCAGCGTTCAGGTCCTTGAGACGAAGCAGGGAGCATACACGAAGGATAACGGTATCGCGACCATTATCAATATCAGCCCCGGTGAAAATTATACCGTCGTGGCAAAGTACGCGGGATATGAACCGCAGACGGTCAAGGGGGTTCGCATTAAATCCGATGCGACTACGGAGTTGAGCTTCCGGCTATCCACGAAGGCGCAGGACACGATCCTCGTATCGGCAGAGAAACTCGTCGACAAATCGGTTACGAATGTAGGGACGAAGCTTTCGTCGACCGAGATCACTTCGACGGCCGGACGTCATAGTGTAGACCAGGTTGTTGCCTTGACACCCGGTCTCGTCCGCGATAACAGTAATGGTGGGTTCTCGATCCATGGTGCTCGCGGTACGCAGAATTCGATTCGTTTCAATAATATCGAAACGAACGACGTCGTCAACGGAGCAACCTCTGTGATTCAATCGGCTGTTTCGCCGCTTGCGATTTCCGAAGTCAACGTCACCACGGCCGGTGGTGATGCTTCCAAGGGAGGGTATATCGGTGGTGAAATTAATACTCAGACCAAAGGTGGCGGTCTTGATTTCGAAATGACAGCCCATTACCGACAGGAAATCCCAGCATTGTTCGGTAGCTCCGATAACGGTTACAAGCAAATGGGCTCGGGTGACCGTATCTATGAGTTGGCTATGGGTGGCCCGTTGTTCACTTCCGATGTTCGATATTTCCTCACGGCAAAGATCAACACCCGTGATTATTTGAATGCATTCACGACTCCGACCCAAGATAACGAAGGACTCAACGTCGTGGATCCGTATGGAAATACGACCGGTCAGTTGCCAAACAGTAAGTATTATTCCCGCGCTGCAACCGCAAAGGTAACCTTCGATGTACTTGGATTCCATTTAAGCGCAGACGCTGTGCTCTCCGCAGTCAGTCGTCAATCGAACGGTGTCACACTTGCATATGGCGATCCTGCAGAATTACCTGCACGAAACACGATCGATAATCTATACACCCTGCGTGGGAACAAGGCTCTGGGTGAAAACGGTAGTGATGGACTTCTCGAATTTACAGTCGGATACGAGCGCGTAAACGATCGCTATGGAAAGTACGACCAGTCGGCAGGCGGCGGTCTGCTTTCGCTCTATAAGTTGTACGATCCACAGGATAACTTCAGCTACGACGATAATAACCATGTCGTGACGCCTGGCCCTGACGGAATCATCGATATTTATACTCCGGTCAGCAAGCAGATTCCGGATCCGCGCAACCCCGCAAATATCTTAAGCCTTTCGAGCGCTGGCTTGAACCCGTTCACCGGACATATCGAAGGCGCCCCGATCTCGTACTCGACCGCCAACCCCTATGGGTTGTTGAATCAGTACATCGTCGCAGGTAACGTTGCCGGTTTCTTCCATAATACGCGCGACCAAATCCAGTTGGAAGGCAAGTATACCAATCAGATCGGCCAGAACCATCTCTTCAATGCCGGTTTCGAAGGGCACTTGTACACCCTGTTCAATTATAACAACGGATTGCCGTGGGATGCTAACCCGTTCAGCGATTCGTTCGTAGTGAAGCCCTTTATCGGCGCGATTTACGTGGGTGACAAGATGGAGTTCAACGACATTACGTTTAACCCGAGCTTGCGCTTTGATATCTATAATCCTGGTAATGACCATGCATTGGTCGATCCGAATCACCCGATCGACTCTGCAACCAAGCAGCCGAACTTCACGACAGCTCCCGTGCAGACGCAGTTGAGCCCACGACTCGGCATCACATATGCGGTCACCGAACAAACCATATTTAATTTTAACTACGGTTTGTACTTTGAGCAGCCATTGTTCGGTGAAGTACTAACGAATACCGGTGGCAATTTCAATCGGGTGATCCAACGCGGTAACCAGATCATTGGCAACGGCTCACTCAAGGCTCAGCATACGCAGGAGTTTACTGTTGGTTTTACGACCGCACTCACTGATGTCCTTTCGATGTCGCTGCAGGGTATCTATAAAGATTTGAGAAATCTGTCCGGTCTTTCGAAGATCAGCAGCTCGGATCTTGCAATCGGTTACACGCTTTATAGCGATGATCAATACGGCAATTATCGCGGTATCGAGCTGACGTTCGAAAAGCGTATGTCGGATAACTACTCGTTCCGATTCAACTATACGTATTCCGTCTCGAAGGGCACGTCCAGCTCGGCAGCTGAAAACTACGGTCTCCTGATTAATTCGGGTGCGACCGGTGAGGATCCGAACGTGGTGCTTCCGTTGCAGCCGTTCGCATTGAGCTTTGATCGTACACACGTTGCAGAGCTGTTGTTGACTGCTGGATTCAATCGTGGCGAAGGGCCGACGATCTTCGGTACGAAGTTACTTCAGTTGCTCAGTCTTTCGACAACGACGGAGTACCAGTCAGGTGTGCCGTACACCCGACTCAATGCAAAGGGCCAACAATCGGGCGAATTCAACGGAGATCGCGAGCCGGCATATTTCCAGACGGATGCTCAGTTGACACGTAATATTCCTCTTGCCGATCTCTTCGGGGAGAGCTTCGGTAACACGTCGCTCGATCTCCAGCTCGAAGTCGTGAACCTGTTCAATACGACGAATCCACTTTTCGTGTACGCGACTTCCGGCCAGGGTGATGACGACGGTGTCAATCCACTCTATACCGGTACGACGGATTTCATTAACGATCCGACGAATGCAGACGGTCAGCAGATCGATGCGCTTGGTAAGTTGAAATACAACCCTCGTTGGGATCTTAACCACGACGGTCGCGTCAGTATTGACGAACAATCGCAGGCATACCAGGCACTGCGTAAGACGAACTTTGCTCGCCGGACGAATTACCAGATCCCGCGCAGAGTCTACTTCAACGTGACGCTCCACTTCTAATCCGGCATCGTACGCGCCACTATCAGATTACAGGAATGTATAACGGAACTATGATGACATCTCTTCTTCGCATTCGTGTGACGCTCATCGTCTTGGCGTTGGTTGCGATTGCCGCCTGTGCGGGCGACAGCAACGCGCGACCCTCCAAGAGCAAGTCCAGCGGATTTCAGACGCAAACCTTTAAGCGTCAGAAGAACACACTCAGCAACCTGGATTTCTATCTTACGAACAAAGGTGTGCTGTTCAATAACGATGCCGTTGCCGGTCTAAATTGGCCGCGCGGTACGTCGAACTCCTATATCTTCGGCGGCGGCTTGTGGTTCGCGACGAAGAAGAATATTGCCGGCAAGCGCCGTAAACTGGTGGAGCTCGGATACAATCCGAATTCCGGTGCCGGCTGGTACACCGAAGGACAGATCAACGACCCGGAAACTGGAGACGATGGGAAGTTTATCTCATATCTGAGTCCTCGCTATTCGACCTCTACCGGGGCGTATGACAGGGTAGTACGCTCAACGGTGCCAGACATGTCACAAGTGTGGCCAATCTGGGATACTGCGACGACGAAGACGTTAAAGCACAACTACTACTTCGGTGATTATATCGAATCGAATGCGGTGCGTAAAACACTCGCTGGAACCCTCAAGCCGAATGGTGACAAGGTTGTGCCGGCCATGTTGTCTCAGGAAGATATCGTCAATGTGTATTCCGACCAAGATGTTTCTGCAAACCCCGAATATCGCCAAGGTTTGGGATACCCGTTCGGTTTGAACATTGTCGAAGTGATCTATAGCTGGAGCTTCGGCCGGTATCGTGACATGATCTTCGTTCGTCACAAAGTGACCAATGCATCCAAAGACACATTGTATGAGTGTTTTGTCGCTCCTGCGTTCGATCCGGATCTTGGGGTCGGTGGAAGTGCGGCAGCAAATGACTACAATTCGTATTTCGGTCTCTTGAATGCTGATACGCTTCGAGCACGTCGTGTATTTCCAAAGAACTCACCGTATTACCAAGACCCGACGAAGCTCAATATGGGGTATCAGTGGTCGGGACCAGAAAGTGGTAAGCAGTATGGTGTTATTGGTTTCTCGTTCCTCGAGTCACCGGTAACCGTGAATGGGAATATCGTCGATAACAGCGATAGTGCAGCGGTCAATGGATATGGACCGGGTGGTCAATCACAGCTCGGACTGACGACGTTCAAAAAGTGGACGATCTCGAACGATCCGCCGACGCCGGATCTTCGCTACGACTTTGTGTCCGATGGCAGTAAAGATCACGATGTGGCGATCCAGGGCGATATGCGTCTTCTCTTTTCTACCGGGCCGTTTACATTGGCCCCGGGGAAGAGTGTCGAGACCACCGTTGCGATTGGTATTGCTCAGGCAAGTACGACCAACCTCGAATCGAATAAAGATTCGATCGTGAAGTTGATTGCCTTCGCACATACCGTCTTTGCGGATACCTCGGGCAGCTATGCTGCTACGCATGATTCTTCTGCAACGATCGTGAAGCATTTCATCACGCCGGTTCCGCCGGATATCCCGCAGCTGACGGCAACAAGCCTCGACCGTTCGATTCTGTTGAAGTGGGATTATACAGCAGATAATTCGCAGGATCCGCTGAGCACAACGCTTCCGTTCAATACCTATGATCTGTATCGTACCACACGCAGCGATCACGACTCGACCATTCGCCCTGACGGCTTGAATCCGATCGTTCACCTCGGCACATGGTCATTATGGAATCTCAGGCAGGATAGTGTCTTTGCCGATACGCTCTATACCAAAGCAGGAGCAAAGGTGCCGGTATTTACGGGCTTCAAGTACACTCGTACGAACAAGACCCCGAATACACTGCCGCACTCATTCCTTGATCTTGGCGACGATAATGGCGACGGAGTCATCAACGGCAGTGAAGGGTTGCTCAATGGGGTGAAGTATTACTACTTCCTTACTGCCACCGATGAATTTGACTCTATCAATAAAGTCGGGCCACTGACGACGGCAGTCGTCTCCCCTAAGAATCTCGTCGTTGCAATCCCTTCGCGACCCGTATTCCCGGATCTTCCGACAAAAATAGCCGGCGATATCAGTTGTATTCAAGGCGCCTGGACGTCGGATAATCTCCATGTAGCCGGTGTCGATAGTATCTCGCTTGAGATCGTCGATACAGGGAAATTCCTCGATTTGTATTCGAATGATACTGTCTGTGTCTCGTTCCTGCCGAGGTGGAATGAAGTATTGAATCCCCACTTCCTGTATTTGAGTCCGTTAAACTTATATGTGAACGTGACGGATACGCGACAGGGGAAACAGCTGACCTACGACAAATTGTATAATCCCAATGCCGTTCCACCAACCACCCCGTATAGTACCCCGTCGGGTATTCAACAGGAAGTGCTGGATCAGCATGCGGATTCAGTGGTGAAAGGACGCTTTACCTCGGACAATACTAACTTCGCTCCAAATCAGACCGTTGATCAGGCGTTCCGTGTCGTCGTTGACTACCAGTTCGAACAGGTGAAGGCTCCGTACCGCCTCCGTAAGGTTCAGGTAGTACGCGATGCTTCGTCGAATGTCGATCCATCGATCGTGCACTTGTCACACCGCACGATGCAGGCTCAACAAGATAGCGGTGCGGTCGATCTAACCGATCTTCCGGAGTGGGCAACGCTTCCGTCATTTATGGGTGCGCTGGGTGAATGTAATTATGTGATTCACTTCGGACAGCCCACGAATTTGGACGAACAAGAGGCTGATACACTCGGTAACTTGACACGTATCACAAGCATCAAGGACCCGAACTCCAGCGTCGAATTCCACCCGTCGGTGCTTCCGATCACCGTTACGAGCTCAACACATTGCGATGCACTCCTGAAGCCGATTCGACCGGGTAACCGGAATGATATTGTCTACGAAGGAGACAGCCGATTCTATATAGGCCGACTTCAGGCCGCGAAGGATCCGACAATCTCCTTCCCTGCAAATAATGATCCGGACTCGATGCTCGTACCGGAGCCAGGGAAATATGCTGTCGATGCGTTCCATTTCTCCGAGTCTCCGGATGATCCGAGCACGGCGAACCTTATCTTGAAGACGACGGGCAGTTTCTACTACCCGTACGATCATGCGAATCAGTCGAATGGGCAGCAGCTTGCAACGGTGCATCGTGTCCGACTTGCGGGTGCTGAGATCATCATTAACTTCCCGCAGATCACTGCTTCGACCATCACCGGTGATACGATGGCAACCGGTATACAAGGAACGGGTGACTTCCGTCAGGGTGATCAGATTCTTGTAAACTTTACAGGACTCGCACGAGGCTTGCCGATGCCGGATACTTGCTTCTTTATCTATACTTCGAAGGACAAGCGTGTCGATTTTGCATCGAACGCGTATTACCAGGAGCAGAAAATTCTCGATCAGGTGCAGGTCGTGCCGAATCCGTACATTGTGACGCATCTTGGCCAAACATCGACCGACAATGCGAAGCTCTTTTTCACGCGACTCCCACCGCGTGCGACCATCGAGATCTACACCCAGGCTGGCGATCTTGTGACCACTCTGGAGCACCATGGTGCAACAGTGACAAATGGTGTCGATTCACTCAATGACCGCTACAATGTAGAGGAGTGGAATCTCCTGACATCGGGCCGTCAGCGTGTCGGTTCGCAGGTGCTTGTCGCTCGCATCATTGCAAAGGACATCAACACGGATGCTGTCCTTGGCGAAACGACAAAGAAATTCGCAGTCATTCTTGGCGGCTATCGCCAGGTGACGGGTAATTAATCGTAGCATACTCGGGGCCCGTCGGCATTTCGCCGATGGGCTCAGCCGATGAACAAGAATTCGTACGTACACTTTCTATATATAGAACGGAATGACTTCATTGAAATTGTTACGCCGCTCTTTGTGCTGTGCCATGATTCTCTCGGCGACGTTCGGCCTTAGCCTGAACGTCGGAGCACAGACCACATCGACCACGAGTAGTGACTTTACGAACGTCGGTTCTGGCGGATCGACGTTCACGAAGATTGGGGTTGGTGCACGCGCTGCCGGTATGGCCGGAGGGTTTAGTGCGCTTGCTGACGATATTACTGCCCTCTACTGGAACCCCGCAGGGATCGCACATTTGCAGGGGATCTCGGCGAATGCCTCCTATACGGCATGGTTCGCTGGGATTACGCATAACTTCATCGGTGCAGTAATGCCGATCAGTGAAAAGTATCGGTTTGGGGTTAGCCTTACTGTTCTTGATAATGGGACACTGAACAAGGCTACGATCGATAAGGACATCAACGCAGGCACGTTCAATGCGAACGATATGTCATTCGGCCTGACATTTGCTGGCGCCCTTACGGACCGCTTTTCGTTCGGTGCGACGGTGAAATACCTTCGTAGTGCAATTCTCGATCTCAGTGCCGACGGTTTGGCATTCGATGCGGGTTCGCTGTACCAGACGGATTTCTATCATCTGAAGATATCGTTGGCCTTGACGAATCTCGGACCCGATCGTTCGTTTGACGGAAACTCACTTTCCGTGTTGGCGCAAAATACTGCCAATACCACGGCCAAACTTGTCGATGCCAAGCTCGTCACGAGCACGTTCTCGCTCCCGTTGTCATTCCGCATTGGTGTCGGAACGGACGTGTTCCAGGGTGAGATGCAGGATCAGAAGTTGAACGTCGGCTTTGATTTCGCTGCGCACTCCGACGGACCGGAAACCTACAACTTAGGCGGGGAATATGTCTGGAACGATATGCTCGCTCTTCGCGGTGGATATGCGTTTAACCAGGATCAGTTCGGACTCGGTCTTGGCGCAGGGTTCAAATATAAGACCGAGGATTTTATGGGGACGATCGACTACGCGATCAATACGACGAAGTCCCTCGGGACGATCAACCGGATCTCGGTGAGCGCGCAATTCCGTTAATAGTGCTTTTCCGTTCGTTTGCGCCTTTCCGGGTCAATTCCGGAAAGGCGTTTTTATTGCAACATATCGAGCTACGAGCGTATATTCTTTATCATCTATCATTGTACACGATGCGCAAGTACTTCATTCTCCCGTTTCTGCTGTTGCTGGCGATCCCGATCTATGCCCAGGGTTACACCTCAATGGATGCAGTGGCGTTCTCCCGGGGAAATGACTCCATTCAGGTAGAGGTCTACTATAGTGTGTTGCAGAAGCTCTTGCCGTTCACAAAGAGCGGTGATAAGTGGATCGCACCGATTAACGGTAGAATCGATATCTATCAGGACGGAAAAGTAGTTCGGTCGGCATCGATCCAGAAAGAAAAGTCCTTCGCTGGCTCTGAAGATGAGCTGAAGCAACATATTGCCGACGATGTTGTCGATGGATCGTTTTTCATGGTTCCGGCTGTCTCCAACACTCGGGCTGTGTTAACATTGATCGGACTCAACGATACGAAGCAGTCCTACAACGATACACTCCGCCGCGAAATAGAGGTGCCTCTGCGTAAGCCGACCAAGTATCAGTTCTCGAATGTGGAATTTGCAAGTCAGATGGAAAAAACGGCCGACAAGTCCAACTTTTTCGAAAAGGTTGGTTTCCTTGTCATCCCGAATCCATCGAGAACATACGGCGGAAATTACACGAAGCTATATTACTATACGGAGGTAGAGGTCCCGAAGAGCGATGTGAGTGGCTCGAACGGCGGTGTTATTCGAATTCAAGTACTCGACGGAACAGGGAAAGAAATGTTTAAGACCTCCGAGGAAGTCCAACTTGACGCACCGGTTGTACCGATCATCGGCTCAGCAGAGATCGAAGGGTTGCCGACCGATGCATACGTTCTTCAATTGACACTCGTACGCGGTACGACGGTAGTCGATTCAGTAAAACGTCAATTTTTCTATGATAGCGGCATTCAGCTCTCCGAAGAGGACGAAGCTCCTGCATCAACAAATGTCGATGAGGCTACACTCTATACAGATGCAGGCTTTGGAAACCTCAGCGAACTGGAGGTAGAGGAACGTGCGAAGCAGACGCTCTACGGTGCGACAGAAATTCAGAGAAAGAGCTATGAGAAGCTTACTGAGCTGAAAGCACGTCAACAATGGCTCTTTGATTATTGGCGCGCAAAAGATAAGGAGACCGGTGCGGCGCCGCTGTCACAATATCGTGCATTTCTAAAGCGTGTTGACGAGGCGAACCGAATGTTCAGCGTCATGAAGACTCCGGGATGGAAATCGTCTCGCGGTCGAGTCTGGATACAGTACGGTAAACCGGATCAGATCACCGGCGAACCGTTTGCCATTAATTCCAAACCATATATCCAGTGGGAATACGTAAGCCAGAAGATCCCGTTGCAGTCCGGATCACGCGCAGAATTTGTGTTCGTCGACAAACAAGGTGGCGGTAATTTTATCTTGGTCAGTTCGAACGCGCGTGGGGAAGTGGAAGAAGACGACTGGTTTACTCGCGAAGCTCAGCGAACCCCGGGCAATTAGGCGCGCATGAGGTGGTTGTTGGTGATCGTTGGGGAGAGCATTGCGCTATGCGCATATCTCCTCGGTGTTCGCCGCGACGTGGTGATTGGAAACTTGGTGCGAGCATTTCCTCATGCTCGTGATTCATGGCGGCAGAGGACTGCCCGAGCTTCCTATCGGTTTCTTGGCCGCACCTTTGCCGAAATGATGTATCTACGGTTTGCTCCACTTCGTGCGATCGAACAGAAGACCCACGTTTCTAACCCCGAGCTATACCATGCAGCGCTCGCAGAAGGTCGGGGATTGATCGTCGTGGCTGCGCACTACGCAAATTGGGAGTGGCTGGCATTCGGCGGAGCTTTGCAACTTCAGTCCAATTTTGCCATTGTCCGTAAGAACATCCAGACGTCGTTCACCGAGCGCTTCCTCGAGAATATGCGCCTACGCCCCGGAAATTCACTCATTAATTCCGGAGACGTACGAGCAATGATCCGCACGATACGAGAAGGGAAATGCTTGGCTCTGCTTGCCGATCAGGCTGCACCCAGCGAGAGTGTCCGAGTTGACTTTCTGGGGATTCCTACACCGACACAGCAGGGGCCCGCATGGTTGGCGCTAAAAACCGGGGCGAGAATGTTGTTTGCCGAGTGTCAGTTAGGCCCAGGAGGGAAATACACAATTCATTTCCACCCCATTCTTGTGGAGCCTGAGGATACGCTCGAATCGTTGACGCAAAAGCATGTGAGTATACTGGAAAATATCATTCTTCAACAACCTGCCCCTTGGGTCTGGCAGCATAAACGATGGAAGTACGTCCAGTGAAGCGCGCACTCGTCATGCAGCCGGCGTTCATCGGGGATGCCATCTGTTCTGTGGCTCTCGCGAATACGCTTGCGACGATCGACCCGGAATTTGAAATAAGTTACCTGGTTCGGCCGGAGTCCGCGAGTCTTCTGAGCTATGCCCCTAATATCCACCGTGTGTTTGCGTTTGACAAATATGGCGAGGATTCCGGTATTAAGGGGATTGAAGCGAAAGCGGCGGAATTGAATTCCGTCGGTTTTGACGTCGTGTTTTGCTTGCACCGCTCAAGGCGCACGATAGAGTTGGTCAAGCGTTTGAATGTCCCAATGAAGGTTGGTATTGTCCCAAGTCCTGTATTCACGCATGTCATACCTGCGGAGAAGACCGATGACGCCCCGACTTCTGCGGCGCGATTAGCTCGAACGCTATCGTCAAACGCGGACATTACGGCGCTGCCGACGCTTAGATTACCATCCACGCTCTTACCTCCGGAGTTCTCACAGCTCCCACGCCCGATTATTGGTATCGCGCCTGGGAGCGTGTGGAAGACAAAACGGTGGCCTGCCAGACATGTTGCTTCGCTTATCCAGTTGCTCTCATCTCGGGCAGGAAGTATCGTGTTAATCGGCCAGAAAACGGATGTTGATTCTGAAATTATTAACCCTGTAAGTACATATGATGTAAAGTTGATAAGCTATTTATCAAAACTATCTCTTGAAGCATCGGCGGCGGTGATTTCACACTTAGATGTGTTAGTATCAAACGACAGCGCCCCTGTACATATCGCAGTCGCTGTTGGCACCCCGGTTGTCGATGTCCTCGGTCCTACCGTGAAGGAATTCGGTTTTGCTCCTCGTCCTGCATCCGGCATAGTGGCTGAATGCGAGGGCTTATGGTGCAGGCCGTGTGCTTCGCACGGTTCCAATGAGTGCCCGATCCATACGTTCGATTGCATGAATAAGATCGACCCTGCCGTCGTACTGGCACGTACATTGGAGTACGTAGCGCGGTAAGTCGTACAGTGAATTTTCCCCAATAAGAAGTGTGTTAGCCTACACATGACTCGATTCTTTTCGAAGGGGATTCTGTATGCAATGCTTATGTGTTCTGCCCCGGCCGTCAATGCGATGCGCATGATTGATTCAAATCCAGCCATCGTTGCATATTATGATTCTTCAGCCGTTGGCCGGCGAGACCGGCAATTGAGGCGGCGATATGGATCGGTGCCCACCATTTCGAGTGTACGATTTACCAACTGATGACAGAATCCCAATACGAGAAGCTGCTTGAGGATGAAATGTTTATGCGAGGTGAGAATCGTGGCCGTGTTTCCACGGCAATGACGATTCTGACCGATATGCTCATCGACCTCAATGCGCTCGATATCTATTATCAAAAACCCTCGTCCAAAGGTGTCTCGCCGGCAGTGTTAGGCGAGCTAAGGAGGAAGGTCGATACGGCAAAAGAACTGCTGCACGCTATTCTGAGCCACAACCAGCAATGACTGATCAGGTATCACTGTCGGAGGTACATCAGAGTGTTGCTGTCCCGAAACCCGGGACAGGTGTGAGTATTTTCCGGCGGCTTCTTGCATTCGGTGGGCCGGCGTATTTGGTAAGCGTCGGCTACATGGATCCTGGCAATTGGGCAACCGATCTTGAAGGTGGGGCTCGCTTTGGGTATGCCTTACTATGGGTGTTGCTGCTGAGCAATCTCATGGCGTTGCTGCTACAGACGCTTTCCGCTCGGCTCGGGATTGTCACGGGGCGTGATCTGGCACAAGCATGCCGAGATGAATATCCAAAGCCCGTAGCAGTTGCGCTGTGGTTTCTATGCGAAATAGCGATCGCCGCATGCGATCTTGCAGAAGTACTTGGGACTGCCATCGCCATCAATCTATTGTTCGGTCTTTCACTGTTGTGGGGAGTACTGCTCACCGCCCTCGATGCATTTGTACTGCTCGGGCTGCAGCGCCTTGGAGTCAGAAAACTGGAGGGGGCAATCATTTCATTGGTCGTGCTGATCGGGGGGTGTTTTCTGATCGAGATCATTTTGGCACAACCACAGTGGGGAGGCATTGCCAGGGGATTAATCCCGTCCTTGCCAAATGGCAGCCTTGTGATTGCTATCGGCATTATCGGGGCCACCGTCATGCCACATAACTTGTATCTTCACTCGGCATTGGTCCAAACCCGACAGATTGAGCAGACAACAGAAGGGAAGCGAGAGGCCTGCAAGTTTAATCTCGTCGATGCCTTTGTCGCCCTCAACGGTGCGTTTCTGATTAATGCCGCCATTCTTATCCTTTCTGCGACGGTATTTTTTTCACATTCCCAGGTCGTTACAGAGATCCAACAGGCACACTCTCTGCTTTCGCCATTGCTTGGTACAACGTTCGCGGGTATTCTCTTTGCCGTGGCGCTCTTAGCGAGCGGACAATCATCGACGGTCACGGGCACACTCGCAGGCCAGATTACAATGGAGGGGTTTCTGCACTTGCGCATTCGTCCGGTCGCTCGTCGATTGATCACCAGAATGCTCGCGATCATCCCAGCGGTGATTGTGATTTCTATTATGGGCGATGGGTCGACGCTCGGATTGTTGTTGACCAGCCAAGTAGTCCTCAGTCTGCAATTGTCTTTTGCATTGATACCACTGATTCAATTCACGGCTGACAAGCGCTTGATGGGAGAATTTGCCAATCCGATCTGGGTCAGGATATTATCATGGCTTACGGCCCTGGTAATCATCGGACTCAACGGCAAGTATATTATCGATTTCGAGCAATCGTTATTATCATCGGATGGGAGCAGTCGCGTGTGGGGGTTTATACTCTTGCCGGTTCTTGCTGCTATTGTAGCTCTGCTAGCCTATATCATTGTCAAACCTTGGCTGCGCAAGCAGGCGGGACGCTTGACCCGCAAGGCACGCACGCGGAGATTGGTCACTACCGTGGAGTCAGGCAACCGTTACGGGATCGTTGGAGTGGCAGTAGAGGGAAGTGACGATGACGAGCGGGTCGTGAGCGAGGCCCGGTCGTTTTGCGCACCCGGTGGGACACTCGTTCTCATTCATGTCGTCGGCAGCGGACCAACCATCTTCCATCGCGAACAAACGCACGATAGCGCCGCACGTGCGGCAGAAGAGTTAATGACCGATTGGGAGCAGCGATTGGCAACGGTTTCCGATCTTCGCGTGCAGACAAAGATCGGCTTCGGCGATCCGCCTCGCGAGCTGGTGCGGATCGCAAAAGAACAACAGTTAGAACTGTTGGTAATGCGCTCGCACGGTCATCGTGGTTTCAAGGATCTACTCTTCGGCGCGACCATTTCGCCGGTGCGACACGAACTTTCGATTCCATTGTTCATTGTACAATGAAAATTTATACAAAAACGGGTGACGACGGGACGACCGGACTCTTTTCCGCAGGACGAATACGAAAAGATGCGGCACGGATTCGTGCCTACGGTGACATAGACGAGCTCAATTCGATCCTCGGATTTGTAGTGGCGTTGGATACCGGTGGTGTCTTCAACACGCGCCTGGTATCTATCCAACGATTGCTCTTTGTCGCAGGGGCCGATCTTGCAACACCACTCTCAGCAAAGGTTAGTTATGATGTCCCTCGTGTTGTCGCAGAAGATATTCGGGCGTTGGAATTGCTCATCGACGAATACGAGGAAAGTCTAGAGCCCTTAACGCAGTTCATTTTGCCGGGCGGTTCGCCATTGGCCGCACAGTTACATGTTGCCCGGACGGTTGCGCGTCGCGCCGAACGTGAGGTGGTGACGCTCATGCATACAGAAGATATCGGAGCATTTATCCTCCCGTTTGTAAATCGGCTTTCCGATCTATTTTTTGTTCTTGCACGCTATGCTAACCATCGGCTCGGCGTACAAGAGCATGCATGGGATGGAAAACGCCCCTCGAATCCTCAACTATAGCGTACCCAACGGAAGATCTCTTTGAGGGTATACTTCTTTCCGTACATCAAAATTCCTGTACGGTATATCTTCGAGGCCAGCCAGAGAACCCCATAGAATGTGAGTCCCATGAGGACAAATGATAACGCTATTTGCCAAAATGGAGGTGTCTCGCTGAATATGCGGCCGATCATGAGGATCGGTGAGAAAAAGGGGATTAACGATAACACGACGCTCGTGGTACTCGATGGAGCTTGAATAACACTCGTCATCGTCAAGAACGGTACCATAATGAGAATGGTGATCGGGAGCGTGACTTGTTGAGCATCGCTTGCCTGTTCCACCGTCGCACCGGCCGCTGCATAGAGTACCGAGAAGATGAGGTAACCGAAAAGGAAATACCCGATAAAATAGGCTAACCGCACCGGCTCGAGAATGTTACTGAGTGTATTACCAAGACCGGGCACAAAATTTGGCAATAGACCCGGCAGTGCGGCAAACATTAAGGCCCAGACCGTCACCTGAACGAGCCCTGCAAGCCCAACGCCTAATACCTTGCCGACAAGGATGTCGATCGGTCTGGCACTCGATGCGAGCAATTCTATTACTCGAGTGCTTTTTTCCTCGATGACACTTTGCATAATCAGCGAGCCATAGAGAATCATCGAGAAATAAATGAAAAACCCACAGATATATCCGGCTGCAAATCCGAGTCCGTGATCCGCCGCTTCCGATCCTTTGTCAACCTTCAATGTCTGAATTTTATGTGCCGTCTGCGCATTTCGCACCATTTCAGGATCGACTCCATTGTATCGTAGCCGTTCGACGAACAAGGCTTCTTCATACCGCGCGGAAATTTCCGCCTCGATTGAAAAGTCATTTGTATTCGATAACCGAAGCGTCGAGACGACGCCGGTATCCGCGAGTGCCCCGGGGGGGATCAAAAAGACCCCTGCGATCTGCTTTGCCTCGACGGCATTCTTTAATGAATCGACGAGTGAGGAGTCCTGTAGAATAACCGATCGAACCTCGTAGGTGATCTCGTCTTTTGACGAATTGTTCGGCTTATTTGCGAAGTAAGCGGCAATACGCTTCGTCTGGTCGATGACGACGATCTTCTTCGTTTCTCCGCTATTCATCGAATCGATCGCCTTCGGAAGTAACCCTGTGAGGGCAAGCAATGCCGGCGCGAGCAGCGTCATTACGATGAAAGCCTTCGAACGCAGTTTCTGGCGAAACTCTTGCCCTATGATGATCGGTACTTTGGACATACGTGCCGGTATAATCAGATCTGAGGAATGACGGTGGAGCCGGTGACTGCCTCGAGGAAAATCTCCTTCAGTGGCGTTTCGATCGTTTGCCATGTAACGACTTCTGTCACAGTGGTCAGATATGAGAGGACATCGCGTCCAGACGTACCTTCGAGAAGCTGCAGAAGTAATTCGTTCGGATGCCGTTCAACCACTCGGACTCCTTTTGTTTCGAGGGGAATGACAAAACCATCGGGGCCGGCAAAAATCAGCCGAACCATACGCTTATTCGAACGCTGTTTAACCTCCCGCAAGCCACCGCGGACAACGATCCGTCCGAGGTTCATTAGTGCAATTTCATCGCATAGTTGTTCAACCTGCTCCATTCGATGGGTCGAAAGAATGATCGTTTTGCCCTTCGATCGCAGCTCGAGGATAATCTCATTGATGATCTCTGCATTAATGGGGTCCAAGCCCGAAAGCGGCTCGTCGAGAATATAGAGGTCCGGATCGTGCAACAGAGTGGTGATAAACTGTAGCTTTTGTTGCATACCCTTGGACAGTTCTCCGGTCTTCTTTTTGGCCCAACCTTGAATTTCGAACCGTTCAAGCCAATAATCGATACTTGTTCGTAAGGTTGCCTTAGAAAGGCCACGAAGGGCGCCGAGATACTCTAACTGTTCACGGACAGGCAGCTTCCTGTATAATCCGCGTTCTTCCGGCATATAGCCGATACGGTTTTGGTGCTCAAGGCGTTGAGCTTCTCCGAAAAGCTCGATCTCGCCGCTATCGGGTAATGTGATGAGATTCAGCATCCGAATCGTCGATGTCTTGCCGGCACCATTCGGTCCGAGGAGGCCAAAAATACATCCGGACGGTATTTCGAAGGAAACGGAGTCTACAGCAATGGAACGCCCATACCGCTTGCTGACAGATCGTACGGAAACTACACTCATGCGAACGGAATCTATTGAGTTCTTTCTACAAAGATATGAACGTAACACCCCATTGCACGGGCAATTCGGAATTTCGTAAATTGAAGCGGAAATATGGTAGTTTTGCAGGGAGGTAGTTGAATTTCGTGGGTGTGCGTGCCGAGTGAAAATACTATGTGTCTGCGACATCACATCGGTCGACCGAATAGCGGAACGCGCGTGGTGCGCGTGGTGCTCGTACTATTACTCGGCTGCTTCCTCAGTTATTCAGCCCGCTCTCAGGATCTTGAGTCATCGGTCGGTGAACGGCCGGTACGGCTCGATGGATCGGTCAGTATTTCCGTCAATAAGTATTCCGTATCCGGCGGACCTGCACGCCGACCGGCCACCGGCTGGACTTTTGTGGGTGCGCCGACGCTAAGCTTCTATGGTGTATCTCTTCCGTTCTCTTTCATTCTTTCCGATCAGGAGAGTTCGTTCCGCCAACCGTTCGATCAGGTCGGTGTATCGCCCCAATACAAATGGGTCACTCTGCACCTGGGATATCGCTCGCTGACATATTCGAAATATACTCTAGCAGGAATCACGTTTCTAGGAGCTGGCGTTGACCTCGACCCAAATCCATTGAGACTTTCGTTTATGTATGGACGGTTTCAACGTGCCGTAGAAGAGGATACGACGAACATTGCAGTTCAACCAGCGTTCAAGCGGATGGGCCTCGCGGGAAAGATTGGCTACGGGACGGACGAGAGTTTCGTCGATCTAATCTACCTCCATGCAAAAGACGATTCTGCATCGTTGACACATATCCCGACGCGTGTAAATATTTTTCCGGAGGAAAATACCGTTCTTGGAATTAACACCAAGATCAAGATTATCGAACCGCTTACGTTCGATGCGGAGATTGCCTCAAGTTTTCTCACGCGCGATCTTCGCTCGCCGCTTATCGATTCGTCACAGATCCCCAATAGTCTGAAATGGGTGATCGATACCCGTTCCTCTACGAGTCTGTTGTTGGCTTCTACGACGGGCCTGACGCTGCGTGTGCCGCATTTTAACATCCGTCTTGGGTATGAGCGCGTCGAACCGGACTATGCCTCGCTGGGTGCGTACTATTTTACCACCGATATTGAGAATTATACGATTGCCCCAAGCTTCGATGCATTTTCCAACAAGCTTCGTATGAGTGGCGCAATCGGTATTCAGAATGACAATGTGCTCGATACGAAACTGGCCCGCACCCAGCGAATCATCGGCAGCGGGAATATTAGCATCAACCCCGCACAAGTTTTCGGGATCGACATGAATTATGCGAACTACTCGACACAACAAGGGACGAGTGCGAAGAGTAATCTGATCAACGATTCCACACGTGTCAGCAGTGTGGCACAATCGGCATCCGTTACACCGAGATTTCTCTTTGTCTCGAATATCTCCACGCAGTCGATCATTCTTTCGGCATCTTACCAAGACTATACCGATCAGAATATATTTACGCAGAAATATTCCAATTCCAAAACGACGAGCGGGACGATCAATTACAATATTACATTTTTGAGAAGTGCATTGAGTCTCGGGGCTTCGCTACTGATCGCCGATACGAAGCAGAGCGCGAGTTCAACAGCCCTTCGGGGTATTACCTTTAATGGTGCGAAGAGCTTAGTGGAAAATCGATTATCTATCGGCGGGTCGATCGGATACACACGTAGCTCAGTTGAGATAGCAGGGAGCACTGTCCCGCCTATCCCGTCGATCAGTACGACATCGAACACGTATAGTGAGAGCCTGAACTCTACGTTTCGCATCAGCGACCAAGGGACCTTCGTTTTTACACTCTATGCGACCGAAACGAACACTTCAGTAAGCGGCACTCCTGCATTCACGGAGATTCTCGCAACTCTGACGTACACACATAATTTCTCATTTTGAGAAGAGGGGAACGCGCAGAAGCATCTGCGGGTTGTTTGTCCGTCTTTTCCACGGAGGAGAGGTGCCTGAGTGGTTGAAAGGGGCGGTCTCGAAAACCGTTATACCCGCAAGGGTATCGAGAGTTCGAATCTCTCCCTCTCCGCAACAATTTTTTATCGGTCGGTTACAATCACAAATTTCGATTGGCCTACCTCGACCTCATTACCAGCGGAATCCTTCCCTGAAACCCGGTAGATATAGACACCACTCGATAATTTTCGACCGGTTTCGTCCCGCAAATCCCATTGAATTCCCCCTGATTGATCGGTGCTCTCCAGTCGACGGAGAAGTCGCATTCCCGTGGTATAAATAATGATGCTGGCTTGCGGCGTGAGCCCGGCGAATGTCATCACTTCATCACTCTCATGAACCGGACTGGGGTAGACAAATAGATGTGAGAGGGAAGAACCGACCGGAGTCTCGCCGGCACACCTGCCATCCTCGGCGAGTTGCTGGTCGCCGGAGGTAATATCATGAGCACATACCGTATATGAGTTGCCAATAGGAGATAACTGTGTGGATGGCGTCAATGTTAAGATCACGGCTGTGTCGTTGGCTGGGTCACGCGTAACAGAGCCTATCTCTCCGAATGGTGAAAGCGTATAATTTGAAGTGAGCAGTGCATTGTCATCCGGACGCATCGAAAACAGAACGCGTATCCTGTTTCCACTCTGAAAACTCCACTGTTTAATATAGAATGCTGCTGTCGCTACAATCGGATGTTCTTCCCACGTGATGCGGGCAGTCGTGTCGAAGGGGGAATTCCAGACGTCACGTAATCCGAATGATCGAACACGAAGCGTGTGCGTGCCCGATGAAAAAGGCTCTCGCATAGGCGTCAGCACTACTGTGCTGTCGCCGGCGACTATAGCACTTGAGAACGAAAGTGTATCATCACAGACGAATTCTCCGCCACTTAGTCCGGTAGTCGCAAGAAGATTTGACGTTTGTAGTTCAAGCGCATTCGATCGAGAGATTATACGAATAATCGTGGGCCGGTGGTGTGCATATCCAGTAACGCTCGGACATGGGAAACTCAGTGGGGTTGTATAACTCGGATCATGGGCCTTCACGGAGTACAAATAATGAGTGTCATTGGTAACCGTAGTGTCCGAGAACGAGCCACGTTGGGTCGAGCCGATCGTTTCGAACGTTGCATTCGGCTCGTCGAGCGCTCGCAGGACATCATACCGATCGACGGATGAGACTTCACTCCAGCGCAGGTCGATGCGGCCAGTGTCACGTGGGATCACTTCAAGACCGGCAGGGGATGGAGTTCTGGAGACAGTGGAGGCGTCCCATTCGAAAAAGCGAACAGAGTCACCGGTGTCAAATCCAAACTCTCGGATTCCATTATTGTCAAAGTCGTACGACAAAGCTCCTCGGGGCGAATTCGCCAATGGGAAATGCCAGACAGGGTTAATAGTCCCGGTACTGGAATTGTATCGTAAGAGATAAAAGTTTGGGAAGAGCGAAAGCACAAGATCGTCTCCTGCATTACCGTCCACACTCTTGATCGTACCAAGGCTCGAACGATACGGCGAGTTACTACGTGCATTATAGAAATGATCGGTGTAGACGGTCAAAAAGGAGCCGGTGCCAGTGTTGAGCAGGACTTTTACAGTCCAGTATGAAGGCTCGATCTCAAGATCGTCGTTGTAATCGTATGACCGGTGATACGCGAGCGCAATGTCGGGCAGGCCGTCGCCATTAAAATCACCAATCGCAAAATTTCTCCCTTCTGTGTATCCTGCATTCTCGTCCACAAACGTCGTAATGAACTTAGACGCTGGAGAGGGATCGTATTTATTAATGATAAGATCGGCATCGTCGTCGAGAAACGCAATTCCATTCGGGGCATTGCCGGCGATAGCGATCGCTTTCGTATCCGGTGTCGAGAAGGTATTGGATGCATAGTGTGGGGCAGGCGTTGTAGTATCGGAAACATTGCCGAATGCTACTCGCTGACCATTTACGATCTTATCCGCTTCATACCGGTCTTGATACCCGCTTCCAACTTGCACTTCTTGACGTCCGATCAATTCGTCGATGCCATCGCCATCGATGTCTTGCAATGATGTAGCAAAGAAGGGGAGTGATGACGTCGTGTCGGCAAAGACCATGTCTCCGAAGACCGGATGTGCGGAGTTGCCCTGAAAAATGTATGTTGTTCCGCCGGATCCTTGTAGGAGTAGCTGAGGAGAGGGACTCGGACTGATCCGACCGATTGATCGAGGCAGTGTAAGTAATTGTACGGAATCTGATTTAATGAACGAGCGTGAAGACGTGTCGAAGCTAAACGCAGCCACAGTGCCGAATGACGATGCGCTCGTTGCAATATTCTGAATGGCATATCGTGTACCACCTCGTTCAATGAGCGTATCGAGCAAATAGCCGCTCGGTAATGCGTATGGTTTTTCCCGAAAGCCTGACTCTGAGATCGACTCATCCGGTATACCTGCGATAAACGAACTGGTCACCGTGTCGTTAGCATTATCAAAGAGTACTAATGATAATTCGATCGGCACCCCGGCCCGCACCTCGTTTGTGCTGAGGAGCATCGAATGGCCGTGTGCATATTGATCGTCATTCACCACCGACCATTCCGAGCTGCCTACAGCCCGGTACCGTATCAGTGCATGGCTCAGGGAATCGGCTCGGCCATGAATCAGGAGGATTCTTCGCTCATTTTGGTACATTGTATCCACCTGAACATCGGCTGCGAATGCCTGGTGTGTTCGAAGTCTGACCGTGATACGTTCTTCGACAGAGCGTCGATCGGTTGTAGACACCGCAAGACGAATCGTGTAGGTGCCGGCGGTGAGGCCAGCGGGTTTCCACGTCGCAAGCGTACCGTCGAGTACTTGCTCGGCCGAGGAATCGATGAGTGTCCAGGACGGGGGATTGTTGATGTCATGATCAGGATTTAATCCCGACGCATACGAAACCGAATACCCAGTGAACAACGACGAAACGGCGGAGCCGAGAATGCTATATGATGAATCCGTCTGCAATTCGTCGTCGGTACGAGGTGATGCAATCTTGATGTTCGCACTGCCGACAAAAGCAAGTGCTCGTTTTGCATTTACTCTGCCATTGGCATGCGAATGGTCATAGGTGCTTTTTGAGAGTTTGTCAGTCGTCGATTCGAGGATTGAGCGTATAGCAGCGACACCAAGACGAGGGTTGTGCGAGAGCAATAGGCCCGCCACTGCTGCCGTAGCGGGTGCACTAAAACTAGTGCCCGAAATAGACTGGTATGAACCGTCTGCAGCCGTCGTTAAAATGGCGGTGCCGGGAGCAATGAGGTCCATCCCTTCGCCGTAGGAAGAGTTTGGGGAAAGTACTTCGCGTCCCGAATTATCCTGCGTTGTCATTCCAACGGATAGGCATTCCGAGAAGTCCGACGGATAATGACGTGCGTCTGAGCCTTCATTTCCGCTTGATGCTACGACCAACACGCCATGTTCCGTGGCATAACTAATGGCATCGTGCATCAGCATCGAAGGGAAGTAATCGCCGAACGAAAGATTCAACACCTTTACCCCATTGTCCGCGGCATATACAATCGCGCTTGCAATATCGTCGGACTCGCCGTTTCCGAGTGCGTCGAGTGCACGCAATGCGACAAGACGGCATCCTGGTGCTACGCCTGCCACGCCAATTCTGTTGTTGGCTTTCGCACCGATGACCCCCGCGACCGCCGTACCATGCGTATGACTTTCTTCATCGTAGGGGATGGGATCGCGGCCGGAGGCATCACCAAAGTTGATGCTGGATTGATCGACGAAATCATACCCAATGACGTCATCGACATAGCCATTGCCGTCTTCGTCGATTCCATCGAGATCGCCAGTGACAAGATGCCCGTACGCGTCGGGATGTGTCTCGGTTGAGGGCCACGGATCAAATAGTCCGTTGTGGTTAATATCTTCTGCGGTGTTCACTGCGAACTGACCGACAAGATCGGGGTGGTCCCACTGAACCCCTGTATCGACAAACCCAATATTCACCGTCGAATCGCCTTGAGTATATGACCAGGCGCCCGGTACGTCCATTGCATCATGCGCCCATTGCTGGGAGTATAGCGAGTCGTTCGGTGGCACGAAGCGATCGATATGATAAACATGGTTCTCTTCGGCGTACTCTACATCGGCGAGTCGCGCAATTGCATCCACAGCCTGGGCTCGTGATATACCACTACGCAGCGGCAGGACAATGATCCTATCGAGTCCATTCCATGAGTGGATCGAAAGGAGATTTGTCGAAGTAACCGACGGGACGATTCTGGGAGCGGACTCGATACCAATCGCAGAAAACCTAGCGATTACTGCGCGAACTGCTGCACTTGGAGATTGCAGCGCCGATACGGTCTTGAATTTAACAATGATGGTGCTGGTGCTCCCCGCAATTGCTGTGCGATGTTGGAGCATCAGTGACAGGATGAGTAGGAAACAGATCCGGTTGCGCGTAGAAATCATGCAGGAGTGGTAACGGCTGGACATGTCTCAGCGTTCGGGAATGCGCAGGGTAAAAGCAACGGACCCAAAGAGTTGAACCCCCCTCGCGAGAAGGCTGTTAAGCGCCTATCATTCCACTACGCCACGCATATCGCCTCGTGCTTGCAGCAATAGTGCTCACGGTTGTCTCCTGTGACCGTGGGCTTGCTCCGCCTGAACCCAGCAAATTCTCGACGCTCAGCGGACGAGTTCATTTTGCCGGTGTCATGCCGCCATGCGATTCGGTAAAGGCACTTGCTGTCGTGTTATCGCAACATGGGGCACCGTTCTCGGTTGCAGATATCATCAACGGCTTCAATAAGACCATCTTTGCCGTTTCGTTAGCGCCATGTTCGTTTCAAGATACCTCGTTCGTATTTACACTTGCTCCGGCTACCTACAGATATCTTGGCGTCGCGCAGCTCTACGGGGATAGTATTAATCATGACTGGCGGATCGTGGGGTTTGCTCATACTCCCGACGATTCGGCGATTGTGTACAATATGACTCCCGGCAAGGCGGACGACACAACGGTACTGACGGTTCGCTTCGACACCCTTATTCGACAACCATTCATTCAATGAAGTGGTGGTTGATCATATCGTTCATGTTGATTTCGGCTGCTCTTGTACGTGCCCAAGAGCGGATTCAAGGTGTTGTGATCGACGCACATACAAAAGCTCCGGTTGTGGGGTTGACGGTCGCAATTGAAACCGCCGACCACCAGCGAATCCATGTTCGACCCACTTCAACAGATGGTCGCTATGATTTCCCGCTTTCTATTGGAGCGGCCTATATTCACATCTCCGGTCTCGGTTATGCCGATACCGTCTTCGCGATCGGCCACGTTCTCTTCCGGGCGATCGAACTTCAACCGGTCGGTGGCCGAATGGACGAGGTTGTCGTCACTGCCCAACGGCATACGACACTATCGCAAGACGTCCCCGTTTCGGTGAGTACCGCCACAGCAGCAGAGCTAACATCTCGCGGGAGCATCGCCGTTGACGATGCACTTCGTTGGATACCGGGTGTGAGCGTCACTGAATCGCAAGTAAATATAAGAGGGTCATCGGGATATGGCAGAGGGGTAGGTTCGCGCGTATTGTTCATGCTTGACGGCATGCCGCTGCTCGCGGCGGATAATGGCGATATCAAGTTCGATGTTGTCCCGTTGTTAGATATTGACCGCATCGAAGTTGTTAAAGGGGCAGGCTCTGCATTGTACGGATCGAGCGCGCTCGGTGGGATAATTAACGTGATCACTCGTCCGACGAGCGATACGTTAAGTATTGGCGCGGTCGTATTGGGCGGAATCTACGATCAACCGAAATACAGCGAGTGGCGTGTTCCGACCGTTGGCTCGAAGTTCGCATCCGGAGAGGTCGGTGCTTCCGGCACTGTAGGCCAGATTGGGTTACTTGGCACCCTCGCCGTGCGGCGGAACGAGGGGTACCGTTTAGGCGATGACTCCTATAAGGTGAATGGTTTTGCAAAGGCATCCGTCCCACTTGGTGGTGCCGCTACCTGGACAACGAGTTTGCTTGCAGCAAACGAGAACCATGGGGGATGGTTATACTGGAAGGGATTATCGACTCCATTGCTTCCTGCAGATTCACTCGGTGTAGTGAATGGGCGTATTCATTCTGCGAAAGAGAACGTGCAGTCGAGTATTGAACTGCTCTCGGATGCGGTTTCCCACACATTCCGTCTCGATCTGTATCATACACAGTTTACAACGGATCCTTCCGTACCCGGCGGCCAGCCGGGTGCGCATTCGTCGGCATTGAATACAACGGGCGAGTATGATCTGAACACCGATCTTAGCAGCCTCTACCTGACCGCTGGAGCGATCGGCTCGTATCAACGTGTTACCTCCGACCTATTCACCGATCACTCCGGTGTATCGATTTCGGGGTATGCCCAGGCCGAATGGCATATTTCCCCCGCGATCGTAACCACGGGCTTTCGTGCGGATGCAATTCGGCATGATGCTCAAAATTGGCTGACACAGGTCTCACCGAAGCTCGGCGTGAGTTATGCCGTTGATGAGCATATTTCGATGCGTGGATCGATCGGGAGCGGCTTTCGTGCGCCAACGATCAGCGAGCAATATATCGATCAAGTGTTCGGGGTCTTCCCGGTACGGCCAAACCCGTTGCTTGTACCCGAGCGAAGCCTCTCGTCGGAAATCGGTGGCTCATATCGTGGGCAGAATCTTTTTGTCGATGCCGCAATCTTTTATACACGATTTCAACATCTGATCGAGCCGACATTTGTAACCGGCTCATCTGCTTCGTACATCCAGTTTCAGAACATTACCGATGCAGATATATTCGGGCACGAGGAAGCGATCGAATGGCATCCTTTTTCTAATGACGAGCTTTCCGCGCGACTAGCGTATACCTATGTGTATCCGCGAAATCGTCAGACCAACGCAATCCTTGAATATCGTCCGCGGCATCTCCTACAGACACGATTAGGGACGCAATGGGGGAAATGGGAAGGCTCAGCCGATTTCCGGTACGTGAGCCAGTATGAATCGGTCGACTCCGTTCTTTCCCGTCAAGTGCCGGATGGCGGCGCGCGAGTAAATGCCTACGTTCTGGACGCCCGTATTAGCCGAGATATGCAAGATGTCACCGGATTGCCTGCAAAATTGACCTTTCAGGTAGAGAATCTTCTGAATTATTATTACGTAGAGATTGTAGGAAACGTAGCCCCCCTCAGAAGTTACTCTGTTCGTATAGAGACCGCATTTTGAACCACATGATCGATTCGCATTGCCATTTACAGACGGATCAGTTCGATCCGGATCGTGACCTTGTGATCGCGGATGCGATGCAGCAGGGGGTTGCCGGATTCATCGTGCCTGCGATCGACCTGGCAAGTTTCGATGCGACGATCGAACTGGCGAACCGATTTCCGAATGTGTGGTGCGGTCTGGGGATTCACCCACACTCTGCGACGGAATGGAATGACGAGGTTCGCGATACCATTGCGTTGGCGTCCAAAAATGAGAATGTCGTTGCAGTTGGCGAGATTGGGTTGGACTATTACTATGATTTCTCGCCTCGTGACGTTCAAATCCGGGCCTTTTCGGAGCAGATCGAGCTCGCGAAATCGTTGCACAAGCCGATTATTATTCATACTCGCGATTCTATCGACGATACGATTGCCATCGTGCGGGAACAGTACTCGGGCAGAGGCGCGGAAGATCAATTCGGTCAATTCCATTGCTTTACGGGCACTCCGGAGCAGGCGGCCGAGGTTGTAGAGTTAGGATTTGCTGTAAGTTTTACGGGAAATATCACGTTTAAGAATTCGACGCTTGCACCGACTGTGCAGGCGACGCCTCTCGAAGCGATGCTCATAGAGACGGATTCGCCGTATCTGGCGCCCGCGCCGATGAGAGGAAAGCGCAACACGCCGGCACTTGTTCGGTTGGTCGCCGAGAAGATTGCCGCGCTCAAGAATATGGATGTATCTGAGATCATGAATCAAACGACGGAGAATACGAAGAAATTATTTCGCCTGAGCTTGCCACCGGCTCTCGTCATCCTACTGATGTTATTATGTGCGATGACAGGGACATCGCATGCCCAACCCGGAAGCCGTCCGCCGGATTCTGTCATGACGCAGCAGCGTCGTGAGGCAGAGGAGATGATCAGACGGCAACGGGAGCAGCTCTCCAAAGAGCAGGAAGTCAGACGTCAAGATTCGATTCGAGCGGCGTATGAAGCGCAGCAGCAAGCACTGCGAGAGGCACAGGAACAGACACGTCGCGATAGTTTGCGTGCAGTCGAACGCATCCAGGACGAGGAACGCGCACGACAAAAGGCGCTCACTCCGATCGTCTGGAAAGCGATCGGGATTGGTGGGGGAATCGGAATCGGAAATCTCTCGGAGCTCAATCAGCTAAATCGAGTGCAACTTACTCCAACATCAGTCTTTGCTTCCTCGTTATCAATCGGGACTTCGATTACGAGGGGAATTGACTTTCAGATTTCATACAACCGATTCAATGTCGGGGACGACCTTATAAACGATCGGTTGTGGAGGCAAGAGGATTCGTCCTACGTCGATAAATTCGATCCGCTCAAACCGCCTACCAAATTTCCGTACTACGTGCCGACACATGAAGATATCACGACGAAGTATATCGCGTTCGATGTTCACTTTGTGATCAACCCTCACTCTCCGGTAAAATTTTATCTCGGACTTGGGTATAACAGCACGACGATCGAAAGCAAGCAGAGCTATTATGCGGTCGATTCGCTCGGCGTTCATTCGGATTCAAAAACGGTGAGCGCATCGTTCACACGTGGCGGGATCAAGGGGATGTTTGGCGCTCGTTATGATCTTGAGCTCGGGGATAATTTTATACTCTCGCCGTTTGCCGATATCTCTGCAACATTCCTGCTCAGTGGGGATAAGCAACAACCACAGTTCGATTTCCAGACCGGTGGCGATCCTATTACGTTTACCCATCTGAATGTCGGCGCAATGATATACTTCGGGTGGTGGCATGTACCGAGAAACTGAGCACGAAATGGAACCGGATCATGATAGTATGCCCTCCGTAGTTCCCAGTGCATCGCCGGTGCCGCCATCGCCGAGTGATGGTTCTGCTGCTACTGTGCAAGTAGAGGACAATTCCGAAGTCGTCTATCAACAGAAACTTGACGAACTCCTGACAGCGTGTAAGGGCAGCCTGCGCCACTATGACTCAGCCCTCGTCACGAAAGCCTTCCGTCTTTGTTACGAAGCTCATAAAAACGATCGCCGGGCATCCGGTGAGCCATACTTTCTGCATCCGTTCGAGGTTGCCATGATCGTAGTGCGGGAAGTCCCGCTCGACGACGTCTCGGTCGTGTGTGCTCTCTTGCACGATGTGGTCGAAGATACCGCGTACACGATCGACGAGATCCGAGAAGAGTTCGGCGATACGGTCGCAGAAATCGTCGATGGGGCCACCAAGATTAGCGATATCTTCCGCTCGCGTGAGATCACTCAGGCAGAGTCGTATCGCAAACTTCTGATCTCGATGGTCAATGACGTACGCGTCATGCTGATCAAGTTTGCTGACCGTTTGCATAACATGCGCACGATCGAGTACCTCTCGACGGAGCGACAGATGCGAATGGCGAAAGAGACGCTCGATATTTATGCACCGTTCGCACATCGCTTCGGTTTGGCGAAGATCAAATGGGAGCTCGAAGACCTCTCATTCAAAGTCCTGAACCGAGAGGCATACGATGAAATCAAACGATCGCTTGCCGAGTCGCGCGTCGGACGGGAATCCTACATCGCCGAGACGATCGCTCCTATCCGGGATGCGTTGCAGCACGAAGGATTCAAGTTTGAGATCGTCGGTCGGCCGAAACACATATTCTCGATTTATAATAAGCTCATCCGTACCGGAAAACGCTTCGACGATCTGTACGATCTGTTCGCGGTTCGGATTATCATCGACACAAAGAACGACAACGACTGTTTCTCGGTCTATGGCATTGTGAGCTCGATCTACACGCCGGTCCCCGAGCGATTCAAGAATTACATTTCAGTCCCGAAGAAAAACGGCTACCAGTCGATACACACAACCGTGATCGGGCCTGGCGGAAAAATGGTGGAGGTTCAAATCCGGACGCGCCAGATGCACGAAATAGCGGAGAAGGGCGTGGCTGCGCACTGGAAGTACAAGGAACAAGTCACCAAGACCGACCCGGAAATCGAGGAGTGGGTCAAATGGGTAAGTGACCTATTCGAAGAAGACGAGGATGATGCTCCGAAGGCCCTGATGGAGAGCTTCAAGCTCAATCTGTATCAGGATGAGATTTATGTATTCACTCCCAAAGGTGATCTTCGCATTTTACCCAAGGGAGCTACCGTGGTCGATTTTGCATTCGATATCCATACACAAGTTGGCGTCCGCACCATTGGGGCGAAAGTGAATGGAAAGATCGTCCCGTTGCACACAAAATTGCGCTCCGGCGATCAGGTTGAGATTATCACTTCGAAGGCTCAGAGTCCGAATCCGGACTGGGAACACTTCGTCGCCACGCATAAGGCTCGTAATCAGATTCGCAAGTTCATCAATGAAGATCAGCGAGCCAAGATCTCCAAAGGGAAAGAACTGCTGAATAAGAAACTTGCCAAGGCGAAGTTGCATGTAAATGACGACACACTGGCGCGTTTCGCATCGGCTACGAACCACGGAAATATCGGGAAGCTACATCTTGCCTTGGCCGAAGAACGTGTCCAGGCAGAGGACATCATCTCGAAACTCCGGGATTGGCTCAAACCCGGAGGGGAACCCCGAAAAGAAGATGATGGTGGCGGTGCAGTGTTTGAAGTGCCATATCTTGAAGAATCTCGTCGTCAAACCGGCATTCTTATTCAGGGCCGCAGAGACGATCTGCTCTATAGTTACGCAAAGTGCTGCAGCCCGGTGCCTGGTGACGATGTGATCGGTGTGGTCACGGTCGGAGAAGGGGTAAAAATCCACCGACGCGAGTGCAAGAACATCAAACGACTTGAGAATGACGACCGTAAAGCACGGTTGATCGATGTCGAATGGCCGAGCACCGAAGAGACGGCGGACTATCTTGTCGGGATTCATATTTCAGGAGAGGACCGACCGGGAATGATTAGCGATCTTACCCATGTCATTTCGAGCTACAATAATACCAATATCCGCTCGTTCAGCATCGACTCACACGATCAAATGTTCGACGGGAAAATGACGGTGTACGTGAAGAATACGTATCATCTTGCGCGTCTACTGGAGAAGCTCCGACAGGTACGCGGTGTGACAAATGCCGTTCGATATGAGGAATAGATCCCGGGTTCTTTCGATCGACTACGGTACAAAACGTGTAGGCCTTGCGATTAGCGATGAGTTGCGAATGCTTGCCAGGCCGTTTACCACGTTGTCACAGTCTCCGGCACTCCTCAATGATATTCTCAGCCTTGTTGAGAAGGAGGCCGTCGGGTTCGTGCTGCTTGGGCTGCCACGGTCTCTCATGGGCGGCGACAGCGAAATGACCACGGAAGTACGAACCTTCGGCGAACGCCTCTTCGAACGGTTAGATGCAGTGGGGGTAGGGCATGCATTTCACGATGAGCGCCTCACGAGCATAATGGCTGCCAATAACCTCCGTTCGAGTGGGCTCTCGAAGTCCAAACGACAGGAAAAGCATCGCCACGACGAAGAGGCGGCTCGGATCATCCTCCAAGAGTATCTTGATAGTCAAGGATGATACACCTGACATCTGGCGGGATAGATGTAGAGTAAAGGGGACGTCATAAAAGAGAAAACCCGTCAGAATTGCTTCTGGCGGGCTTTCAGGAGGTCACTATGAAACACACAGAACGTGAGACTGAAGTCTTGGTGAGACAATGTTGGGTAATATTACAAGTTCCGTGCCAGAATGTTTCAGTCCATTCACTTTTTTTCGGCAAACTCCCGTCAAAAGTGAAGTTACGGGAAACTGGCCGGGAATACGTATGGTTATGTAGATAGCCAGAGGGTTGGTACGTGGGTTATTGTATTGCCAACCACGTATGTTTTCTCAAATGCAATTGTACCTCTGAGCTTGTATTCATACACTATTAACCATCGTCGTCTTTCTCACGGATGACGATACGTTGACAAGCAAGAAAGCGAAAAGAAGCACCGTATCCGTACTCACTGGTACAGTGTCACATGTGAAACGAAGAATCTGTACATGCTGACGGGACACGTCGCGATACAGGGTCATATTGGTCGAAACACATGGACACATAGTTGCCGGGACTTCTTCAACTACTGACGTTAACGGGCTACATCGTGGGGTCTAACTGAACATCATTCCACACTGGAAACGTGAAAGGAACACAAATGATAACTATTGTAGGCGGCGGATATACCGGACTGGTCGCTGCATATCTCCTTCATCGAGCGGGCAAAGACGTGACGCTTTACGAATGGTCCCGAGGGCTCGGCGGTCGGTCCACGACGCATAACCTCGGATACCGTACGATCGATATCGGGACACAGCGCATCGAACTCGGAGAGACTTCGGACAAGACCGAACAAAAGGGGCGGGAATTGCTTCGAAAGATTCTTGCCGAACGAGGCGCGTTGCCGCAACTGAAGCGGCTCCCGAACGACATCCTGGAATTTGACGGACGATCGATCGCGACCGCGCATCGTGTCGATCCTGAATGGTACTATCTTGACGGCGGCATGAAGGCGCTCGCTGAAGCGATTGTGCACGAGATCCCGGTCCGGACGCATTCGCGTATCAGCCACCTCCTGCCGGGTGACAAGACGATTACGCTGAAGAACCAGCGCGGAGAGAAACACGAGACTTCGACCCTCGTTCTTGCACTTCCGGCCTCCGACGCGCAGAAACTGTTGCAACCGCATGAAGGGGAGTCGCGGACGATCAAGAAGCTCTGTTCGCTGCTTGGCGACGTCGATTACGCGCCCACGGTTGGTGCTGTGTTCGGTGTTTCGCGGTTGAAAATGAACATCGGTTTTTCTACAGTGTATGCGACCGACGCGACCGCGCCGGTGATGTGGCTCTCTCGCGAGCAGAAGAAGCGCAAACTCGGCGTGTACAAAGGCGAGAATGCGTTCTACCTCCAGCTTGGCGCCGATGCCAGCAAGGAATGCATTGACAAGGATGACAATGTTGCCTACGCAGTCATCGAGCGTGTCTTCGAGCAGGTGCTCGACCTCGCGCTGCCCGAGATGAATTATAGCGAAATCAAGCGGTGGCATAGTGGAATCCTGAAGCACACCCCGTTCAAGTCCGGCGATGTGCAGAAGGTAAAGCTCGGTGGCGCAAATATCTATCTCGCGGACGACTATGTCATGGGTACTTCTTCGCTTGCTGCCTCGGTGCTTGCAGGCAAGTTGCTTGCCGATGAAGTTGCCGGCGTCGATACCGAAAAGTTTATCGCAGAGCCCGCTCGTGCACAGGCAATGGTCGATGACTTGCACTGGTACCCGGTCGTGCCCCCGAAGAAGACGATGAAGAAGCCGAAGGGGCAGAGCAAGGATCCGAATTCGAAGACTCAGCAGGAGCGCCGCAAGCGTGTGAAAGCAATGCGCAAGAAGATGAAGCGCATGCAGAAGATGCAGCAGCGGATGTCCTTCCAACGTGGCCGTTGGAACGGACCGCCCCAGCAGCGCGGCGGAGGTGGATACCAGCAACGAGGTCCCGGTGGCCCACGTCAGGGAGGTTTCGGAGGCGGACAGGGACGTCGTCCGTACGCACCGCAGCAACGTGGCGGTGGCTACAATCAGGGCGGCGGAGGTGGATACCAGCAAGGTGGAGGCGGAGGATACCAACAGCGCAGCCCACGCCGTGTCGTGCCGGTATTCCAGACTCGCAATCCTAACTACGATCGTGGTCCGCAGCAGGGCGGTGGCGGAGGATATCAGCCACGTCAGGGCGGCGGTGGGTACAACCCGAACCAAGGGTATCAACCGCGTCAGGGTGGTGGCGGGTATGGACAACGCTATAATCAAGGCGGTGGCGGAGGTTACCAGCCGCGCGGTGGCGGCGGTGGTTATCAACCCAGAAACTCAGGCTACAATCAGGGTGGCGGCTACGGCGGCGGACAGCGCGGCGGTGGCGGCTACAATCAAGGCGGCGGAGGGTATAACCAGGGCGGTGGCGGTTACGGCCGCGGGCCGCAACGCGGCGGTGGCGGCTACCAAGGCGGCGGAGGTGGAGGATATCGTCCTCGCCAGCAGGATGGCGGCGGCTACAACCAGGGCGGCGGCGGGTATGGCCGCGGACCCCAGCGTGGAGGTGGCGGTTACCAAGGTGGTGGCGGGTATGACCAAAACCGGGGGCGCCGATTCAATCAGTCGCAAGACAACGACAACATCGGTAACCAATTCACGCCGGACGAAGAATAGCACTGAAGGCCGGGGCAAGCGCCCCGGCCTTCTTCGTTATATCAACGGAAAAGGCCCGCATCCTCTTGGAATGCGGGCCTTTTTCTTGCAAAGGAGATCCAGCGCAACGTACGGTTAGCGCACTTTCTTCTTATGACGATTCATGCGAAGACGTTTCTTCCTCTTGTGGGTCGCCATTTTATGACGCTTGCGCTTCTTTCCGCTTGGCATAGGTTCGTGTTAAGAGATTAAAATTGAATGAGCCTACAACAATGTCCGGGCCGGAGAGTTTCCGCTTCCCGGAGTTAGTAGTTTTTGAGGGGAGCGGTGGGGGCAGGCTTTTTGCTGCGAATGAGGCGAGTATTTTTCGTGTATGGTGTACGGAGGCGACCTTGCTAATGCAAACAACCATTCATTTTAGCGAGTCTATGCCCCCGGTGTTGTATATTCGTAGCAACGAACAGCTTTATTGTTACTCATTCATCTACTGCCATGAAGAAGTTATCGTATTCCGCAGTTGCAGTTTGCGCGCTCCTGCTCATCGCTACCACCGGTAACGCCCAATTTAAAAACGGGAAGGATATGCTCGGCCCGCACATCGGACTCAGTGAGTACGGTGGGACCATCACCATTGGTGGAATGTTCGAGGCGCCTATTACTCATCCCAATGATGCCGGTCCGGGTATTATCGGCATTGCCGGTATCATTAACTATTATCACTATACATACTATTTGACCTATGGGGTCACGTGGTTGTATTTCGGCGTATTCGGTGACTACCATTTCTTGCTTGAGGATCGGAATCTTGATCCGTTTCTCGGCGTCGGATTGTACTATGCGTCCGTCAGCGAAGATGGATCTGGCTATGGATATGGCAGTGGGGTTCGAGTCGGAGCCCACGCTGGCTTACGCTACTTTTTTAGCCCCAATCTTGCAGGTCGCGTAATGTTGGGTAGCTCGGCGTCGTTCCTTACGTTGGGTATCGATTTCGGACTCTGATTTCAAATTAACAGAAAAACAAAAGGCTCGGACACCCGAGCCTTTTGTTTTTCACTCTGTAAAATCGTCAGAAGCGGAAGCTAAAAGAGATCGCAAGTTCGGACAGCGAAATCTCGTCTTTATCAATGCTCGCTGAGACGGATGTGGGGTTCGGTCCCGCAGTCACATCACTGTACAACGAATGGTCTGTGGTGTAGGAAGAATGTCTGTATGCGAGCTCAAGGATCGTTGACTTGCTCAAAAGTATTCCCACCCCCGTACTCCAGGTTTTCGTACCATAATTCGACGGGTCGTCTTTATATGCCGATGGTGTCGAAGAGAACCCGCCACGGAGTAGCACTCCAATAGGATTGATCATATATTCGCCACCGACATTCCAGGCAAGGACACCGTGCAGTAATGATCTGGCAGCATCGTTGAGGTCGCTCAGATCGACATTGTCGCCGCTAAAGTGCAATTGACTGTAATCGGTGTATGAAGCGGATGCGGCGAGTGTAAGTCCCCAATGGCTAAACGAGCCACCGACAGAAACGGATGCGGGGCTGGTGATGCTGTAGGAATTAGAGATCGATGGCTCGGTATTTGGCCAATCGGACGAACGATAGGTGCTTCCGTTCGTGAACGACGCAACGCCTGTTCGTGTGAAATGGTCGTCGATGCTATATACTGTCGGGGTGGTAAATGTCAACCCGAAACGAAGATACTCGTTGGGTTCGGTATAGAGAGCGAGTTTAAGGCTCACACCACTGATCGACTGAGAGCGAACATCCGTTATGGTCGCAGATTTCAAGTTATACGGTGGTGCCGAATCCGGACGGTTATACACGCCGTTGACATCGGTCTCGCTATATGTACGGCGATAGTCATAACTACCGAACAGGACATTGACGGTTGCCCCGATTGACACATTCTCTGCGACATCGACGCCCGCACCGATCCGAAAGGCATTCAATCCGCCTTCCTGAGTAACGGTCCCGGACTGCAACATGCCACCCGAGTAGGGAGTCGTCAATTTCGGCTGCGTAGAGTCCAACGGGCGCGTCAGGTAGAGAGCCCAGGCCATGTTCGTCGAATCCAAAAAGGAAAGATAATTAGAGAACAGCCCGCTACGGTACCCGGGGTCATTGACAAATCCGCTCGTATTCAAATACGACGAACTCGGGTTCACTGCGGAGAACCGATACGTAGACGTAAAATCCGCGATACGGTCGACACTGAGCCCGAAGGCAAGATGTCCACGGTCGGTGGGGACAGGAGCCGCATACGCAAATGAGTACGGGACGGTATTTGTGATGTCGTCGCTGCTGTTAGTAGAAAGGAAGTCGGCCGACGACGAATAGGAACGGTTATAGAGTGCAACATTGAATTCGTTATGCTCGACAAGGGTCAGTGCTGCAGGGTTGTATTCCAACGCAGACCAGTCGTTGACAGCCCCGACAAGCGCTCCTCCCATGCTGAGCCCGCGTGCACTCGTACCTGTTCCACTTGTACTAAGCCGTAATCCGTCGAGTAAGCCTTGGGCCTTGCTTTGGGTTGACCACAGAATCAAACCGATTACGATGCAGGAACATGTAATAAACTGTCTCATACGCAACATTAATAAAGGTGAGACCATAATATTGTTGTTGAACGAAGCAGAGGAGTGTTAATGACGAGAACGGCCGCCCCCACTGCTGCGTGCGCCGCCGCCGCCTCCTCCTCCTGAAGATTGCTGACGCGGAGCGCTTACGGAAGCCGCACCACGCCCACCGCCAGAGTATCGTGGGGCAGAGTATCCCGATGACGCTCTGTATGCCGGTGGAGCCGTCCGTACGCGAGAAACGGGATAGCTTCGGTTGGCAGCGGCCCGGAAGTTAGAATTTCGTTGTCCGTATGCAACGGGTGCACGGGCTCCGCGGGGAAGGGCATTAAAATTTCTCGGTGCTTGGTCTCCATCGCTCTGGCGACTTCTTCCTGTGCCGCTAGGCGCTTGTTGGCCGGTTCCGTTCGATCGTGGTGCAGGTCTTGCGGCTTCCTGCGAACGACCGGGATTTGCGTTCTGGTTAGTTTGCTCGGGTTGCTTCACGGTATTGACTCCGGAGCGTCCGGTGTTTGTACTGCCGGTGCTTGAGCCGGAGTTACCCGTCGAACGTCCGCCGCCATTTGGCTGAGGTGCGCGTCCGCCAGACGGAGTTGTCGAACTCCCGCCTACCGCGTTGCCCGATGTAATTACACTGCGGCCCGAACGTTGCTCTCCGCCGGTGATGCGGCCTGTTCCTGATCTTCCGGGAGGAGACCCTGCACCTCTATGATCGTCGTGCCAGTACCCGCGATGACCGTAGTATGGATAATATCCTCCTCCCCAGTAAGGATACGCAGGCGGTACAACGCACGGGTACCATCCAAACGGATCCCATGCGGAGTAGTAATATGCGTCGGGATAATACCACGGGTATTCATAGTAGGAGCGATCATACCACAAGCGGTGGTGGTATGCGGGCCCCCAATACCATGGGTCGCCAAACGTCACTGAAAAGCCTACGACCGGAGGGGCCGAATAACCCCAATAGTAATAGTATGGGTGGCTCCAGGGGATATCTTCGTAGTAATTGTTAATGACAGTCGTTCCCGTGCCTGACTCGGCGTACTCAGGTGGAGGCGCCGACGTATCGACGACCTCTGTCTGGGGTGGCTGCTGAGGTTGTGTATACTCAGTGTCACTTTCAACGAGCACGCGCCGCGCATGGCGGTGTCCTGAGTACCCCCAATAATCTCCCGTGCTTTTCACTTCGGTATAGCAGCCGCCGAGGAGGAGGCTCGAGAGGAGAAGTCCAGATGTGATCCTTAACATTGTATCACCTTTACAATCGTGTTCATTGCTCAATAACTCTAACGCCGCGCACGTGAAAATGATACTCCTATGCGGGTGACAATTCTGTGAATTCTTTGTAATTTTGATGCGGTTTATACTTGTAACAGAACCCCGGAGAACCGGTTTATATAATCGGTGGAATAAGCCACTCGTACACGTATTGTCGCTGAGTATCGCTTGACACACAGAGGAATCCGGCTTTGTCTTTGCTTCGTTGCGCTCATGTTGAGCGTAGGGATGAGTCTGCCTTCGAACGGTTCGGCAAAATGGAAGTTGATCGCCCGGATGCCTTCTGTTGATCCTCATTTTATTCCGGTTGTCAATGCCTGCTATTTCTTCAACGATCAGAGAGGGATCATTGGGATCGATGGAGTCAATGGGATTTGGCGAACGTATGATGGCGGTAACACATGGAGCCAGAGCACTATTCCACAGGGGTATGAGGGGTTGGTGAACGATATCCTTATGGTTGATTCTCTCCATGGGTATGCGGTGGTAGAAGATCAGTTCGGTTCTGCACGCGGACTGTGGCGCACCATCGATGGCGGAGTTACTTGGGGGGTGATGCAAGCTGGAGTCGGACAGTATACTTCGGTCTGCAAGACACCCGCTGCACTACTACTCTCTTCGAGATACTCCACCCCTCCAATCAGCATTTCGACGGACCAGGGACTTTCATTCATGCCTGCGGGGACGGATGAATACAACGATATCGGGTTCGTCGATGCAGCGCACGGAGTTGCGACCGGTTTCAGCCTTCGGAGCGGCCAATCGTATGCCAACGGATTATGGTCGAGCGATGGGGGACTGACGTGGTATACGAACAATCTCTACATGGAGTGTTGGAGTATTTACCCGAAAGTCGGTACACCGACATTTTTCGCAGTTGGTGAGGACCAGATGACAGCATCGGTCGAAGTACTGAATGTATATCGCTCCGACAACTACGGCAGAAACTTTCGGGTCGTTGGTGTCGTCCCGACGAGAACCACAGGCCATGTGGCCGGTGTGGGGGATGTGTTGTACGTACAGGCCTGGACGAGAAACATGTTTCCATCCCGTTATACGGGATTAATGCGATCGACCGACGGGGGCGTTACGTGGTTGTCGGTCGGCGGGCCGAGTAATTACCGCGATTGCAGATTCTGGGTAGGAAATTGTCATGGCCGTACGGTGATCGCATTCGATGAAAATGGCGGGGTCTGGAGGACCGATGACGGGGGAGACGGCACACTTCATGATGACGTTCGCAATCCGAACCTACAACCGGGAACGATCAACCTCGTCGCGGATGAATGCACCACGGCAAGCGGGTTGAGTATCTTGACACAGAATTCTTGTCAAACGATCACGATTCAAGATATTTCATTCGTCGATTCAAGCGACGAAGCGATTCGGTCCGGTGCGTTGACGATCTCAGGGCAGCCTTCGTTACCATCGCTCCTCGACTTTGGTCAAAGTGACACAATCCAGTTTTTCTGGAATCCTGCAAAGTTAAGCGGGCCGATTGCAAAGACCACTTTCCTGGTGAAGATACATAGTGTATCTGCCGATAGCTCGGTCATTCAGGATACGATCCTCAATGTCGATGTCACGGCGCTTGGGGCCGGCCCTAAATACACACTCTCACAGAATTCGATCAAGTTGGATTCGATCAATCTTTGCATGGGGTTGATCGACACGATTGTCACGCTGAGTAATCGAGGTTGCGACACGTTGTTCTTGAATGCCGCAACGCTGGGCGTGACTACCGATTGGGAAATATTCGCCGCCGACGGGTCGGCCCTCTCGTATCCGATCGCAATTCCACGGGATAGTTTGTTCAATTTGCGTCTGCGATACCGCCCGAGTATGAGCGGCGTGTCGTCGAACAAACTGACACTCACCGTCGAACAGCTTGGAATCACACGGGACACGATCATCAATCTTGCCGGAAGCGCATACCGCACCCTAAGCGTCCTGACGTCGCAGTCGACACGCGTGCCACCCACTTCTGTGTGTACATATTTCGACACCACGTTAACGATACGTAACAACTCGTGCGAAACGCTCACCATCGATTCATTGCTTTCCACCGATCCTGCATTTGAGATTCTCGGTGGGTTGCAGCCGCCAATCTCGCTTGCCGCGAACGGTGTACTTGTACTGACGATCAGATTCCATCCGCAGCGCAATATCGGCAGTTCGGGGCAGATACGGTATCATTATTACATCGGTAACGATTCTGCCGGGTCCACTACATACCTTGCCGGCTTAGGACTCAGTGGGACAGCACTACTTCGTTCGTCGCTCGGCTCTGGGTCGTATCATTTCCCGGACCGGATGGAGTGCGAACGAGGCGATTCCGTAAGTGTTGTATTCTCAAATGCCGGATGTGACTCGATGCAGATCGTCTCGGCATCGCTTACATCGGTTTCAGGTTCGGTTTTTGGATATGCAATTCAAGGCTCACTGCCGATAACACTTGCGCCGGGGTCTGGTAATTCGCAGGTTACTGTGGTACTTGATTCTACCGGAGCAGGGACATATACGGCGATCTTACTCGTTTCATGCCGACTGCCGAATGGCTCGTTATTCGACACAAGCATTCAAATCTCCGCCACGATCAACCCGGCGCCACATTTAGCCGAGACCCGAAGAGATCATGTCGATCTTGGTACGCTACCGTTCTGTTCTTCCCGATTCGATACTGTATACATCGAAAACAAAGGGTGCACACCGATCACGGTTAGCAGCATCACCCCTAACAGCGTGGACTATTTTGTCCATTGGGCACCTACCGTGCCGTTCAAAATCCCCGCTGCGTCGTATGATTCCGTAATCGTCGAAATGCAACCGACTGCAGTTGGTGGCCGAGGAGGAATGCTAACTATCGTAACGAACGACGATCTCGCTCCTGAGAAGATTGTGAACTACGTGGCGAGTGTTCAGCCGATAGATCATTTGACATTGCGTCCGTCTCTCGTCAACTCTGTGCTCATTGCCGGAGACACTGCGCGTATTGACATCGTGCCGGATCGCGACTGGCCGGGAAATGGGCTTCGTCAAATCGATTTCTCACTCGAGTATGTGCATGACCTGATGCATTATGTGAGCACGTTATCATCCAATCCGAACAATCGCATACTGACGACTCCCGTGGATATTCCCGGAGGGTTGCAACAACTGTCTGTACACTTGACATCGAACTCCGATATTGTGTTACAGAAAGACACGCCGCTCCTTAGCTTCTATCTTGCGACCTTTCTGACCGATACGACTCAGACGGATCTTCACCTTTCCAATGTGGCGATCAATGGAAGCGATTCTCTCTACCAGCGATGTGTATTGACGACCGACTTGAATGATCTCAGTGTGACCGTATCCTTTGCGTGTGGAGATGAAATTCTTCAAGGGTATATTCGTACGAAGAGGGTATTGTTCGTGAAGGCCCCACGCCCTGATCCTGGGAATGCTGCTTCGACCATTGTTTTTCCGTACTCAGTAGAGCAGGCGGGTACCTTGCTCTTCGAAGTATTCGACGAATATGGCAGACGCGTCTTTTCCGACAATAAGCACGTGGGACAGGCAGGGCTCAGTGAATTTAAAATTGACCCAAACACACTCCCGTCCGGAGCATATTCGTATGTCCTCCGGTATACCGGTGACGGGATTACAAGCGTGCGAGGGAAATTTGTGATTCTACAGTAAATCTAGTGCCTTTGATGCGATTTGGCAGAGTGACTCGATAAACAGAGGAGAGTCGTTAAGTCCTTCACATACCTCAAACTGCTGGATACCTGCGTGTTCGGCGATCTCTCGAACTTCGATATTCAGCTCGTGCACCGTTTCGATGTGGTCGCTCACAAACGCAATCGGTACCACAAGAATATGATTGACTCCTTGTGCGCCAAACTCCTGAATCGTCTTGTCGGTAGCCGGTTCAAGCCACTTCTTCGGACCAACTTTGCTTTGGAATGACAGAGAGTACGGGTTCTTCATCGGACGCCGAGACATTACCAACTCCATCGTTTCTTTGATCTGTTTCGAGTATGGGTCGCCTTTTGTGACCAGGTCAACCGGTGTCCCGTGTGCAGAGAAAAGGATGTGGACCGACTGAGGATTTGCAAACCGAGCGAGCCCTGCATCGATTCGCTCGTTGAGGGCGTCGAGGTACAGACTATTGTCGTAGTATTGTTCTATCCGCCGCTCGTTGAAGTGAAGATGCATCTGTTTCGTCACCCGGTTCCACTCGTTAAAACTCGATGCAGCGTTTGTGACGCTATATTGGGCGTAGAGGGGGAGCAGGACAACATCGGTTATTTCCCGACGCTTCAATTCCAACACCGCCTCGGTTGTAAAGGGCTTCCAATAACGCATTGCCAAACCAACATAGACACTATCGGTCCCGTAGTGCTTATCAAGTGCTTGCTGAAGAGCACGTTGTTGCTTTAAGGTTTGCTCGACAATGGGAGATTTCCCGCCGATCTCGGCGTACTTGAGTCGAACCGATTTCGACCGGGTAGAAGAAATCAGCTTTGCCAACGGCTTTTGAAACAGAAACCCGAGTGGGATCTGGACGATATCCGGATCGCTAAAGAGATTATACAAGAACGGCTCGACCGCATCGAGACTATCCGGACCACCAAATTGCATAAGTACTACGGCTTTCATTTTTGAAGAGGTCATAGTAGTAAGAGCGATCCGAATGCAAGCGGTGGAAGCACGAGTGAGAGCGCCATCAGTACGAACGTAAATCGGAATCGCGTAAAGCGCTCATCTGGCTTCTCATCCGTCGGCATCTGGCGCAATACATTACGCCCGAGCACCGCAAGGGCGATCATCGATGTGAATAGCGTTAGAAAGATCAGAGGCAGAAACACAGTGCTCATCTGTTCAATGACAAGGGTCGGGACGTTATCCTTCCCAAACGATCTGTACGCAATGATTTGGCGAGTCAGATTGCCGTCAGTTGAAAACAAAGACATTCCAAGGAGAAACGCAGAGATGAGGATCGCGAAAATATACCAATAGATAATTCGCGCATAGAGGAAGACCCGCAAGGTTGTCGGCTGCGAACGGAGAAACTCGATGGTTGACAGCCGTTTTGCGGATACCACATGGGCGGCAACGACAAGTGCGGCGGTCAGAACAAAACAGATCAGATAATGGCCAATCTGCATCGAAGTTATTTAGTAGCCCAACTCCTGGGCGAACGTAATATTTGAAGAAGCTTGTCCTCTTCGCTCCCGGGAGCAGGATGATAATCGTACTCCCATCGGGCGAGAGTTGGGAGACTCATCAATATGCTCTCCGTTCGCCCGCCCGTTTCAAGTCCGAACACCGTCCCTTTATCGTAAACAAGATTGAACTCGACGTAGCGTCCTCTGCGCAATAGTTGCCAATGTCGCTCGGCATCGGTAAACGGCTCGTGACGATGACGTTCTACGATCGGGACGTATGCGGGAAGAAACGTACGTGCGATGTCCTTCTGAAACAGAAAAAAGCGCTCCAGATCCGATTCACCGCTGCCAAGATTGTCGTAGAATATCCCTCCAATCCCGCGAGTCTCACCACGATGCTTAATATAGAAATACTCGTCACACCACTGTTTGAATCGAGTGTAATATTCGGGGTTATGTGCATCGCATGTGGCTTTGATGCTCGTGTGGAAGTTCGTTGCATCGGTCTCGTCAATATAGTACGGCGTGAGGTCCATCCCACCACCAAACCAGGCATTGCCGTTCGAAAGCTCGAAGTATCGGAAGTTCGCATGCACTGTCGGAATCTTCGGGGAATGCGGATGAAGGACGAGCGAAACGCCGGTCGCGAAAAACTCCGTTGCACTGGGATCACGGCTTGTCAGATACGCCGGAGATGTTCCGAAGACGGCCGAGTAATTCACTCCTGCTTTCTCGAAGATCGTCCCGTTTTCGAGCACACGTGCCCGGCCACCGCCGCCGCCGGGGCGGTCCCAGGTATCCTCACGAAACGAGGTGCCGCTGGAATCGAGGCTTGATAGGGTAGAGGTAATCTCATCCTGCAACCCAAGCAGGAAGTCGGAGACTCGATCCCGCAGCGGACTGGTGTTAGCGATCATATGCACGTTTGGCTGCGGCGACAAATGCACGGGCATTGTCGGGGTCAACGTCCGGAGAAATGCCGTGTCCGAGATTGAAAATATGGCCTCGGCTATCACCCATTTTCTCTGCGATCTCGTTCACGCGAGCTTCAATGACTTCTGGAGTCGCATACAGCAAAATAGGATCCATATTGCCTTGCAGCGCTACTTGGTCGCCGATTAACGATTTCACCTCGCCGATATCGATTGTCCAATCGAGTCCGATGACATCGCATCCGGTATTGGCGATCTCGACAATCGACTGGTTCGCTCCTTTGCAGAATACGATGACAGGCACACGATTGTTCGTCCGTTGCTTCACGTTGCGCACGATATCACCGATATATTGCAGAGAGAACTCACGGAAATCGTCCGGCGAGAGGATACCTGCCCATGTGTCGAAAATCTGGACGATATCCGCACCCGCTTCGATCTGCATCACGAGATAGTCGGCAACAGCCTCTGCAATTTTCTGCAGAAGGCGATGCGCATCTTCCTCTCTCGTGAAGATCATTTGCTTCGAATGCTTAAAATCTTTCGAGCCCGATCCTTCGACCATATAGCAGAATAACGTCCACGGTGCACCGCTGAAGCCGATCAGCGGGACGCGACCGCCAAGACGATCGACCGTGAGTGAGATTGCATCCCTAACGTAGCCAAGATGTTCGTGCACATTGACGGTTCGGAGATCGCGTATCTGCGTGTACATTCGAATCGGGTCGGGGAAGCGCGGACCGCCTTTGCCTTCTTCGACGACAAGCTTCATGCCCATCGCCTCAGGAACCGTAAGGATATCGGAGAAAATGATCGCCGCATCGACGCCGACGAGATCGACGGGCTGAATCGTGACTTCCGCCGCGAGTTCGGGGGTCTTGACCATTGTCAAGAAATCGTGTCTCGAGCGGATCGCCCGGTACTCAGGGAGATAGCGGCCTGCTTGCCGCATGAACCATACCGGAGGGCGTTCGACCGCCTCGCGTCGTGCAGCACGGAGAAGAAGATCGTTTTGGAGTGTCGGCTTCATGAATTGGATCTCAAATATTGGATGATGTCATTCGCCAGCGATTCCTGATTCGCTTTGCGTGCAACGATATCTGCGTCTCTGCGCAGCAACAATTTTATTTCAAGGGCAGTCGTCTCACCGATGGCGGCAAGTGCCGGTAATTCCTGACGGATCTGGCTGCCCATTTCTACGATCGTGGTTACGAACGACTCTACTGCCGACGGAGAGAAGAATGCTACTACTCGTGGGCGTTCTTCGATCGGAGCTTCCAGGTGATGCATAAGCAATGCAGCGTCTCGAAGGTTCGGGCCCGTCGTCTCATAGAGCGTTACCCGGTCGATCTCCGCTCCGCACATTTCGAGTGCACGGTGGAGCACGACGAGGCCAATCTGAGATTGCAGCAGGAGCGTGGGTTTCCCTCGCAGATCGAACTTTCTCATCTCAATTAACAATGCAGCAGCACCGGCGTTCTGATGCGGCAGCGGTATCGCAACGCGATATCCGTACGATTCGAGCTTCGCGGCAGATTTCTCACCGACAGTTGCGAATCCGATTGTCGCACTGATCGACTCATAAAGTCCAAGTTCGAGTACTCGTTGATGAAAGAACTCGATAGCGGTAGGACTACTGAGTACGCAATAGGTGTACTGAGCTTGTGCCAGTCGGTAAAGGGCGGTGTCGAGGCTCTCGAGTGCCTTCGGAAGAGAGATCGTAATCATCGGCAATTCGAGCACCGAAATACCTGCGTCCTTGAGGAGTGTCGAAAACGTATTGTCAGCATCGAGACGCTGAATCGGTCGGGTGAGGATAACAGACGGCATTAGTCGCGTGCAGTTGATGGGAGTCGTGCGATCACCTCGGCGGCGCCTGAATCCAATAATTGTTTCGCAAGATTCTCTGCGGCTACGATCAAGCCCTCGCGTTCGGAACGGATCGATGCACGAACCAGTGAGGTTCCATCAAGATCGGCAAAGCAAGCAGTAAGCTCGAACTGATCGTTCACAGGGTGGGCATACGTGCCAAGCGGTAGTTGACAGCCACCTCCGAGTCGATCAAGGACCACTCGCTCGGCGCTGACACAAAGATTTGTATCCGGATCGTTAAGTGGGGCAAGTAACGAGAGCATCCGTTCGTCACTGGCTCGCACTTCAATTGCAAGTGCGCCTTGGCCAGGTGCAGGCAACATGATCGACGGATCAATATGCTGGGTGATTTCCGCCTGCATGCCCAAACGGGTAAGCCCTGCAGCGGCAAGGATCATACCTGCCCAGTGATTCTCCCGAAGTTTCCGTACACGTGTAGGGACGTTTCCACGAACGTCGACGATATTCAGGTCGGGCCTGATCGCCAAGAGTTGGGCTTTGCGACGAAGACTACCGGTTGCTATGGTCGCCCCCTGTGGGATACTATCGATTGTTTTTGCACCTTCGCTCCCTACATAGGCATCCCGAACGTCCGCACGCTCGGATATTGCAGCGATCGCCAACTGGGGATGGATCTGAGTCGGAAGGTCTTTCAGGCTGTGCACGGCAAGATCGATCCGAGACGCGATCAACGCTTCTTCCAACTCGGCGGTGAAGAGACCTTTGCCACCGATCATCGAGAGTGGGGAGTCGAGAATATGGTCCCCGGTTGTGCGGATGATCTCGATACCGATCTCGTGATCCGGGTAGAGCGCATGGAGTCGGTCCTTGATGTGGTTGCTTTGCCACAACGCAAGTTCGCTGCCACGCGAGCCGATGATAATCTGTTTCGTGCGGTTTGACATTAGTGTTGTTCGTCGTGGGGCTGAGCGTCGAGAGCGAAGAGCAGGCGAACAAGCTCAATGCGAGCCTGCAGGTCGTCCTTGCTGGTGCGCGGCTCTTTGAGCATGATTGTCGGGGTATGAAGAATACGATTGAACATCTTTCTGGTCACGTCCTCGAGCCGCGCAAACTCTTCGGGGCTGAGCTTTGCCTTCTGTCGTTCGAGTTCTTCGTGCCGGATGCTCTCGAATTTCTGTCGTAACTCCGCAATCGTGGGCCCTACTTCAAGTTTTGAAAAATAGGAAAGAAACGACTCGAATTCCTCATTGATGATCTCTTTGATCTTCGGAATCTCTGCTTTTCGCTTTGCCAGATTCTGATCGACAATCGCGGAGAGATCGTCGATATCCTTTAAAAATACATTGGGTAGTTTGCCGATCTTCGGGTCGATATCGCGTGGGACCGCAATGTCGATCGCGACAACCGGACCGGGAGAGCGGCGTTCGGCCAGTGCCATGCGCATATCTTCTTCTCGAAGCACCAAGTCCGGGCTTCCGGTCGAGCTGATTATAATATCGGCTTGCGGCAGGAGCGTGCCGATATCCTGAAGTGTCGCAGTTCGCGAGCGATGCAACGGAGCCTGGCCCCGCAAGCGCTTCAACAGTTCGTTGGCATTTTCTTTCGTACGGTTTACAACATGGACGGTGCCGATATTGCGTTCGATAAGATAGGAAGCGGACAGTTCTGCAGTTTCGCCGGCGCCGATGATCAGTGCAGTGTGGTCTCTGAGATCGTCATACACCCGGCGCGCAAACTCCACGGCAGCGTAGCTGATCGTCCCTGCGCCGACGGCGATACTCGTTTCTGTCTTTGCGCGTTTGGCAACCCGGAATGCGGCATGCGCAAACTTTGTCATGAAGGTACCTGCCGAACCGACTTCTTCCGCGAGCCGGAAGGAGTCTTTCACCTGTGCAAAAATCTGTTGGTCGCCGAACACCTGCGAGTCGATGCCTGTCACGACGTCGAAGAGATGCAGGATGGCGTCACAGTAGGAAAGTTTTGTAAACTGTTCGCGCAGAACTCCACGCTCCGAGTGGGGGACTCGCTTCAGCTCGAATAGCAGGTCGATGAGATATTCGGAATTGACTTCATCATTGTTCGGACGGATATAGATTTCCGACCGATTGCATGTCGACACCACCAACGCTTCATCCGTAAAGCTCTCCTTGAGCTGTTGCAACAGCCGTCGCGTCTCGTCACTCGAGAGCGCAACCATCTCACGATACTCGACCGGTACCGAGTGATGGGAAATTCCGACAGCGATGAGCTTCGAGGGCATTCTCTACAGGAAGTGGTGGTATTCCGTGCCGAAGGCGTTGATGATCGTGGAAGAAACAAGGGTGAGGGCGTATCCCGCCATCCAAAGAACGACAATCTTGCGGCCCTCGACATGCATCAGCTTGCGAACGAGTAGGGTTGCGCCGAAGACGAACCAAATAAGTATCGTCGCAATCGTTTTCGGATCGGTCAAATAGGATTGCGCTTCCTCAGGAGAAAAACTTCTGCGGATCAGGATGAGCCCGAACGCGATCGAGATGCTCAGGAACACAAACCCTGCAGCAAGTGTCCGAATCCCGTATTTTTCCAGGCGGGAGAGACTCGGTAATTGTTGGAAGACTGCGCCAAACTGGTTCCGCTTCATGGCACGATATAACAAGAGGTAGAGCGAGCCATAGATCGTCGAAAGTGTCAGCGCCGCATATCCGAACACGATCGTTGCAACGTGCACATTGAACGCCGGGTCAAGAAAAATCGGATTGATCGAAGCAACATTCACTCCCTTTGTGACAAGGGACGAGAATAACTGGAACACAAATGCCACCAGCATCACCATTAAACCTGTCCCAGCTTTTGAACCAACAGGGCGCAGTTCGACGATGATGTAGGTCGTCATCATCGTGAACGAAATAAGCGAAAAAATTTCCGAGGCCGTAGTGAGCAGGCAATGACCGGTCTGGACCGTATAGCTTCCGATATACGCAACGTGGATAAGCGCCACGGCGATCGTCAGCCGATACAAGATCTTCTCGGTAACCGCGTTCTTGAAGAATGCGAGCAACCCACAGACGACAAGCGAGCCGTAGAGTATGGGGAGCGCGATCTGGATAATGCCGTTAACAGAAAGCATTTATCTGTTAACACACGGATCGGCCCAAACATTCTGTTTTTGAGCCGGTTGGCTCATCTACAGAAGGTCGTGAGTCAAGATATACTCCGCGATCTGAACGGCATCTAATGCCGCCCCTTTTCGGAGTTGATCTCCAGAGACAAAGAGATCGATTGCGTTTGGATTGCTGATATCTTCGCGGATTCGCCCGACGAGGATGTCGTCACCGCCGGATGCTTCTATCGGCATCGGAAAATAATTGCGTGCACGATCGTCGACGAGGCGTACTCCTTCCGAGTTCGAAAGAACCTCGCGGATTGCTTCGACGCTTGGTCTGGGACCTGCAAACTCGATATTTACGCTTTCGCTGTGAGCACGAGAGACGGGGACGCGAACGCACGTCGCGGTAATCGCGATCGAGTCGTCATGGAGTATTTTTTGCGATTCATGGATCAATTTCCACTCCTCGCCATTGTACCCTTGCGGGTTGATCTCGGTATTATGGCTGAATAAATTAAACGCGATTTGATAGGGGAGTGCATTCTTGGTCGGTTCTTTTCCTGCAACGATCTCGCGTGTCTGTTCTTCGAGTTCGGCAAGGGCTTTCGCGCCGGCACCACTGACGGCCTGGTATGTCGAGACGACAATACGCTTGATCCGACCGAGCGAGCGTAATGGTGCAACCGCCATTAGCATGACGATTGCCGAGCAGTTCGGCACGGCAATAAGTCCTTGATGCATGCGGCAATCATCCCCATTGATTTCCGGGATCACAAGCGGCACATCCGGCTCCATGCGGTACGCCGACGAGTTGTCGATGATTAGGCAACCAGCTGCCTTGGCGGCCGCACGAAACTGTTTGGTGATCGAACTGCCTGCGCTAAAGAGGGCAATGTCGAGGCCGGTGAACACCGACTCGTTCACTGCTTCGACAGTGATCTGTGTGCCGTTACAGTAGACTACTTTGCCCGCCGAGCGTTCGCTCGCAAATGCCCGCAACGAAGCGTACGGGAAGTTGCGTTGCTCGAGTACTCGAAACATTTCTGCGCCAACGGCCCCGGTGGCGCCGACAACGCCAAGTCGAATGTCTGTTCTCATTGTAATATGTCTTCGATCGTTTCTCGGTCCCTAATGATCTCGCTTTCGCTCCCAAAGACGATGACCTCCGCAGCGCGGGGTCGAAGATTGTAATTCGATGAAAGAGCGTATCCATACGCACCGGCACACAGCACTGCAATCGTATCCTTCGGTCGCAACGACAGGAGTTCGCGATCGAGAGCGAGGAAATCGCCCGTCTCGCAGATCGGCCCCACGACGCTCGTGACGGTATGCTGACGCGTCGGATCGATCGTCGCTGGGACGATCTGGTGATACGAGCCATACAGGCTCGGGCGAAGCAGGTCATTCATTGCGGCATCGACGATCGCAAATGTACGCGCACTATTTTTCTTCGTATACAGTACGGTGCTGACGAGTGCGCATGTGTCGGCAATGATCGCACGGCCAGGCTCTGTGGTTAATTCAACCTGCAAGCCGGCAAAGGGAGCCGAAGCCTTTTCGAAATACGTAGCAAACTCCGGAACATCGGAATTGCCAGATGCTGTATCGACCGGCAATCTGGCGTCACGAACAACTCCGTGATACGGAATGCCGATACCGCCACCGAGATCGACTTCAGATATGACAATACCGTATTTGCTCTGCAGTAATCGTACAAAATCTGCAATGGAAGAAGCTGCTTCGGCGAATGGCTCGGACTCTGTAATCTGCGACCCGATATGGGAATGCAGTCCGACGAGCTTCACCCACGGATAGTTACACCCGGCGATAAGCGGTTCGGCTTCCTCCAGTGCGATTCCAAACTTATTCTCCAACAGTCCGGTAGAAATGTACGGGTGCGTCTTGGCGTCGACGTGAGGATTGACGCGGATATACACACGGGCCAGCTTCTCGCGTTCGGCGGCAATATCGGCGATTGTTTCAAGCTCTTGTTCGCTTTCGACAACGATCGCTTTAATATTATTATCGAGCGCAAGCCTGATTTCCTGCTCCGTTTTTCCGGGACCGTCGAACGTGATAGAATCGGCCGGGAAGCCGGAGCGCAGTGCAATGAGTAACTCGCCGCCGCTGACCACGGAGGCCCCGAGACCGAAGCTCGCGATGACCTTCAGTATCTCCGGATTTGAATTCGCTTTGAGCGCATAGGAAACACGCCAGCGTCCGCTTGCGGCATCGGCTGCAGACAGAAGCCCAAGGATATTTTCCTTCAGTCGAGATGCGGAGTAGACAAATACCGGTGTTCCGAATTCCTCGGCTACCTCGGCGATCCTGACTTTCTCGCAGTAGAGCTCGTCGTTTCGGTAATAGAACTGTGTCTGGTTCAACCCGTTACTCGATAGTGGTGAAGGTGAGATAGGGGTGCAGTACCTCCGGGATTCTGATCGACCCATCGGGCTGCTGGTGGTTCTCGAGAAATGCCACCATCAAACGGCTCGTGGCGAGTCCACTGCCGTTTAGCGTATGAACAAATTCCGGTTTCGATTTCGGATCGCGCTTGAATCGGATATTGGCGCGGCGAGCCTGAAAGTCTTGAAAGTTAGAGCAGCTCGACGCCTCGAGCCATTTCCCCTCGACGGGCGCCCAGACTTCGAGGTCGTATGTTTTCGCGCTGCTAAAGCTGGTGTCGCCGTTGCAAAGCAACAATCGGCGGTAGGGGATTTCGAGTAGTTCGAGAATCCGTTCGGCGTCTGCTGTCAATGCTTCATGCTCGGCGTAGCTATCTTCGGGCTTTGCAAACTTGACAAGCTCGACCTTATTGAATTCGTGCACTCGTAGGAAGCCTCGGGTGTCTTTGCCATACGAACCTGCTTCGCGACGGAAGCACGCACTATAGGCGCAGAATTTGATCGTTAGATCGTCACCTTTGAGTACTTCGTCGCGATAAATGTTCGTTACCGGTACTTCTGCTGTGGGGATGGCGAAGAGCTCATCCTCGTTCATATAGTACGCCTGATCGCGAAACTTCGGCAGGTTGCCCGTACCACGCAGCGAGGCTTCATTGACGAAGAACGGAGGAAGCACTTCCGTATATCCGTGCGCTCGTGTATGCTCGTTGAGCATGAAGTTTATGAACGCTCGTTCGAGCGCAGCGCCCCGGCCCGTATAGATAGGGAAGCCTGCGCCAGTGATCTTCGCTCCTCGTCCGAAATCAAACAAGCCGTACTTTTCGGCGACCTGTAAGTGGTCCAGACCGGATATCTTTTCGTACGGATGACTTTTGGTATTGGGTGCCCACCGTTTCACTTCGACGTTTTGCGACGCATCGCTGCCAGAGGGGACGCTCTCGTGCGTCAAGTTCGGGATTGTATCGAGCAGAGCCGACAGGGTAATATCGACCTCCCGAAGCTGGATGTCAATATCGGTGATTTCATCGCTCACGACCTTCATTTCTGCGATGACGTCGTCTGCGTTCTCCTTACTCCGCTTGAGGCGGGCGATTTCGTCCGAAACCGTATTTCGTTTGTTTTTGAGAACATCGACACGGCCGATCATTGCACGGCGTGTTGCGTCGAGTTCGAGGATCTGGTCGATAACGTCGTCGCAATGCTTAGCCACGCAGGCAAGGCGTACGAGTTCGGGCTGTTCCCGGATGAGCTTGATATCTAACATAGTTGACTGGTTGAGCGAGGTCAACAATAATGTGGTGCGTATTGCTCCGAAAAGATACATTTTGACACGCTGGTGGGGGATCGTGAAGATTTTTGTGCAAGCCGAAGGAAATTTATGAATACCCGGAAACTCTTTGAACTCATGTCCCGTTATCTCCTCGCTCCGTAAAAAGAGCTACCACGTTCGCCTCTGCTATCCGGAAGCGTATGTCGGCAAACAATAAGCGATTCAAGTCAGCTTAGATGTGCCGCAAGAATACAATCCGAACGCTAGGCAAGCGGACACCAGAACGGCCAGTATGGCTCGTTCGCCGACGAATCGAACAAGTTTTCCAACAACTGCGCATCGGGGAAGACGTATGGCCTGCCTCGATGTGAATGATTTAACTATCATACTTTAACTGAGACTACCATGGCCAAAGAGAAATTTGAACGTACTAAACCGCACGTCAATATTGGCACGATCGGTCACGTCGATCATGGCAAGACGACATTGACGGCTGCCATCACGATGGCCCTTGCGAAGAAGACGACCGGTATTCAGGTTCGTTCGTTCGATTCGATCGACAACGCACCGGAAGAAAAGGCTCGTGGTATCACAATTGCCACGGCACACGTCGAGTACGAGACCGATAACCGTCACTACGCGCACGTTGACTGCCCAGGCCACGCTGACTATGTGAAGAACATGATCACCGGTGCTGCCCAGATGGACGGCGCCATCCTCGTCTGCGCTGCGACAGACGGTCCGATGCCGCAGACCCGTGAGCACATCCTTCTTGCTCGCCAGGTCGGTGTGCCGCGTATCGTTGTGTTCTTGAACAAGTGTGATATTGCCGATCCGGAGCTTCTCGAGCTTGTCGAACTCGAACTTCGCGAGCTTCTCTCGAAGTACGAATTCCCGGGCGACGATACCCCGATCATCCGCGGTTCCGCTCTGCAGGCGCTGAACGCAGGTTCCGAGCCGGCTGCAACGACGGACGATCCGCGTTTGAAGTGTATCTATGAGTTGATGGATGCGGTCGATAGCTACATCCCGACTCCGGAGCGCGCTGTCGATAAGCCGTTCCTGATGTCCGTCGAAGACGTGTTCTCGATCACCGGTCGTGGTACCGTCGGTACGGGCCGTGTCGAGCGCGGTCGTGTAAAGGTCGGCGACGAAGTCGAACTCGTCGGTCTCGGTCACCAGAAGAAGTCGGTCGTCACTGGCGTCGAGATGTTCCGTAAGGAAATGGAAGATGCAATGGCTGGCGATAACGTCGGTATTCTTCTTCGCGGCGTTGAAAAGACGGAAATCGAGCGCGGTATGGTTATCGCCAAGCCGGGTTCGATCACCCCGCACACGAACTTCAGCGCAAAGGTGTACGTCCTCACGAAGGAGGAAGGTGGACGCCACACGCCGTTCTTCAACGGCTACCGTCCGCAGTTCTACTTCCGTACGACGGACGTGACGGGCGTTGCGACGTTGCCCTCGGGCGTTGACATGGTCATGCCTGGTGATAACATCGACCTCACGGTTGAGCTCATCACCCCGATCGCTATGGAAGAAGGCTTGCGCTTCGCTATTCGCGAAGGCGGTCGTACGGTCGGTTCGGGTGTCGTTGACAAGATCACGAAGTAACATGATAGTAAGAAGCGCACTTCGTCCTGCGGGGTGCGCTTCTTCTGTTCTTTCTCAGTCAAGCGCACAATAGTCGATGCAAAAGATTCGAATCAAGCTGAAATCCTACGATCATAACCTGATCGATAAGTCGGCGGAGAAGATCATTCGCACGGTGAAGCCGACCGGATGTGTTGTTTCGGGCCCGATCCCGCTTCCGACACGTAAGTCGACCTACACGGTGAATCGTTCGCCGCACGTCGATAAGAAGAGCCGCGAGCAGTTCGAGCTCCGCGCGCACAAGCGTTTGATTGATATTCTCAACTCGAATAGCCGTACGGTGGATGCACTGATGAAGCTCGAGCTTCCGGCTGGCGTTGAAGTTGAGATCAAGGTATAACCTCAGGGTATAACCGATTAGTACTAACAAGAGTGTAGCCGGCTCCGGCCGGGTTTATTGCGTAAGATCGATATGAGCGCATTGCTTGGAAAAAAAGTAGGGATGACAGGCGTGTTCGACGAGGCGGGCGAATATGTGCCCGTGACCGTCGTACAGCTCGGTCCGAACTACGTTACGCAAATCAAGACAAAGACCACCGACGGATATGATGCGGTGCAGCTCGGCTTCGAAGAGAAGCCGGATCGCAACGTGAATAAGCCGACCGCGGGTCACTTCGAAAAGGCGGGTGTTCCGTCGCTCCGTTATGTCAGCGAGTTCCGCTCGTTCGACGACGCGAAGCGCTCGGAGCTGAAGCCGGGTGCGGTCTTGAATGTCTCGGATGTGTTTCACGAGGGCGACACCATTCACGTGGTCAGCACGTCGAAAGGTCGCGGCTTTCAGGGCGTTGTGAAGCGTCATCACTTCGGTGGTGTCGGTCAGCAGACGCACGGTCAGTCCGATCGTCAGCGTGCCCCGGGTTCGATCGGTGCGTCCAGCTATCCGTCGCGCGTGTTCAAAGGACAGCGCATGGCGGGTCGAATGGGCGGTAACCAGGTGACGACGCGCAATCTTCAGATTTTGCGCATCATCCCTGAGCAGAACCTGATCTTGGTCAAAGGCTCGTTTGCCGGCGCTAAGAATCAGTTGGTGAAGGTTGTCAAAGGATAAGATCGTTGATAGGTATGCAGTTAGACGTTTACACCACAGCCGGCGCAAAGAGCGGTAAGACCGTATCGGTCGATGACGCGATCTTTGGCATCGAGCCGCACGAGCATTCGATGTGGCTTGCTATTAAGGCAACGCTCGCAAATCGCCGCGCTGGTACGCACAGCACCAAGGGCCGTAGCGAGATCGCCGGTTCGACCAAGAAGCTCTTCCGTCAGAAAGGGACCGGTCGTGCTCGTCAAGGCGATATCAAGAGCCCGCTCCATCCGGGTGGTGGTACGATGTTCGGCCCGAAGCCGCACAAGTACTCACTCGATCTTCCGAAGAAGGTGAAGCAGCTTGCTCGTAAGAGTGCGCTCTCGCAAAAGGTGAAGCTCGGCACATTGTATGTCGTTGAAGATTTTAACTTCCCGGAAATCAAGACGAAGAAGATGAGCGAAATGCTCAAGGCCTTCGGTCTGACTGAGAAGAATGCACTGCTCTTGACAGCGTCGCACGACGAGAACGTCTATAAGAGCGGTCGTAATATCGCGACGCTCTCGGTGCAGGAAGCTTCGAAGGCTTCGATGTACGACATCTGGCGTAACCGTGCGATCCTTGTTCAGAAGTCGGCATTGCCGGTGATCGAACAAACCTTTAATGGTGGAAGCGCGAATGTCGAAGTCGCACATATTTCACTCACCGCATAATCGGAAGGACGAAGACCATGGAAGTAGTGATCCGCAAGCCGCTCCTGACCGAAAAGGCAACGCTCGCAAGTGAGAACGGAGTCTATTCGTTCGAAGTCAATCCGGGCGCGAATAAGATTCAGATCGCACATGCGGTCGAAGCACAGTTCGGAGTGAATGTCGTAGAAGTTCGTACGATGTGGATGCCGACGCGTACGCGTTCGCAGTTCACCCGTCGCGGTGTCGTTCGTGGAGCGAAGAGTCGTCGTAAGAAGGCAGTCGTTGCACTCAAGGCCGGACAGACGATCGACGTCTTCACGCCGATGGATGTAAAGACCCCAGAGTAATTAAGCCCGATTGAGGCGAGAAGTCAATCGAAAGCATATAGCAAGACATGGCAATCAGAAATCTTAAACCAAGAACTCCGGCGACGAGATACTACTCGATCTCTTCGTTCGACGAGATCACGAAGACGACTCCGGAAAAGTCGCTTCTGACGCCGCTCAAGAGTTCGGGCGGGCGCGGGAATACCGGTCGCGTGACCTCGCGTCACCGCGGCGGCGGACATAAGAAGATGTACCGCGTGATCGATTTTAAGCGTAATAAGTTCGATGTGCCGGCAACGGTCGCCTCGATCGAATACGATCCGAACCGCAACTGCCGTATCGCCCTTCTGCACTACGCCGATGGCGAGAAGCGCTATATCATTGCTCCCGACGGTTTGAATGTCGGTGCAAAGATTCTTAGTGGCAAGGATGCCGATATTGCCCCAGGCAATTCGCTTCCGTTAAAGTCGATGCCGCTCGGTACGTTTATCCACAACGTGGAGATGAAGCCGGGTCGTGGCGGTCAGATCGCTCGTTCGGCAGGCAACTCGTGCCAGGTGCTTGCAAAGGAAGGCGATTTTGCGACGCTGAAGATGCCTTCGGGCGAAATGCGTAAGGTACCGATCGATTGTATCGCAACCGTCGGAACCGTTGGAAATGCCGACTACTTCAATATCAGTTTCGGCAAAGCCGGTCGCTCGCGCTGGCTCGGTATTCGTCCGCAGACACGCGGTATGGCGATGAACCCGGTCGATCACCCGATGGGTGGTGGTGAAGGTAAGTCGAAGTCGGGTGGTGGTCGTAAGCATCCGAAGTCACCGTGGGGTCAGCTTGCCAAAGGTCTTCGTACCCGTCGCAAGAAGAATGCTTCGAATCAGTTCATTGTCAAACGTCGCACGAAATAAGTAGCATATGTCACGTTCGCTGAAAAAGGGACCGTATATCGACGAGAAGCTCATGGGCAAGGTTGATGCGCTCAATGCTACTCGTGCAAAGAAGGTAATCAAGACGTGGGCTCGTGCTTGCACGATTCCGCCGGAATTCGTCGGACACACCTTCACCGTACACAATGGGAATAAGTTTATCCCCGTGTATGTGACCGAGAATATGGTCGGCCACAAACTCGGAGAATTCGCACCGACGCGGAGCTTCCGCGGACACTCGGGCACTAAATCGGAAAACGCCTGATAAAGGGAGACGATCTCAATGGCTCAAGCAATCGCACGTAAACGCGGCATCCAGAGCTCACCGGTCAAAATGCGACTGGTGCTCGATAACATTCGTGGCAAGAAAGTCACGGAAGCGCTCTCGATTCTGCACTTCATGACCAACAAGGCATCGTTCGTCGCCGAGCAGACGCTTCGTAGCGCGATCGCGAACTTTCAGTTAAAAGACGAAAATCGCGGAATCGATGTCGAAGATCTGACCGTCAGCGAGTGTTTCTCCGACGGCGGACCGGTGCTCAAGCGCATCATGCCTGCTCCGATGGGGCGCGCATACCGTGTGCGCAAGCGCTCGAATCACCTGACGATCGTCGTCAGCGATAAGGCTGCGAAGGTTGCACGTCGTGCCGCTGCTGCTGCATCGGCTGCTCAAGCTGCTGCGCCTGCGAAGCCGGCAAAGAAAGCCCCTGCCCGTAAGAAGAAGGCAGCCGCTAAGTAAGATTGTAAGTACTGTTCACGTTCACTTAACTCGCAAGTACCTTGGGGCAGAAAACTAACCCGGTCGGATTCCGTATCGCTGTGACGCGTCCGTGGGATGCGCGCTGGTACGATGACAAGAACTTCGCGCAGAAGCTCGAAGAGGATAATCTTATCCGTAAGTACATCAAGGAGCGTTTGCGCCGTGCCGGCATCTCGAAGATGACGATCGATCGGACGACGAAGCGTATCGTCTTGACGATCCACACATCGCGTCCCGGTGTCGTTATCGGTAAGAGCGGCAAAGAGATTGCACAGCTCGAAGAAGAGTTGAAGAATGTGTGCTCGGGCAAGGAAGTGAAGATCCTCATCAACGAGGTGAAGCGTCCGGAGATCGACGCACAGTTGATCGCCGACCAGATCGCTCAGCAGCTCGAGGGTCGTATCGCCTTCCGCCGCGCCATGAAAATGGCTGTCGCGACCGCCATGCGTTCCGGCGCAGAAGGAATACGCGTGATGTGCGCGGGCCGTTTGGGTGGCGCTGAAATTGCGCGTACCGAGCAGTACAAGGAAGGACGTATTCCGCTTCACACTTTGCGTGCGAACATCGACTTTGCACGTGGTACGGCACAGACGATCTACGGTGCCATCGGCGTGAAGGTATGGGTGTGTACCGGAGACATTACCGGCGAAACGCCACTTGAGGCTGCGGCACAGTTGGCAGTCTATGGCGCCGAGGATCGCGATCGTCGTCCGATCGTGAGCGCGGCAGGCGGCGAGCGCCGTCGTCGTCGCGGCGGCCGTGGTCGTACGCGTGGTAAGGAAGGCGGTTCGTCCGAATCGTCATCGGCAGAGTAAGCAAGATTTTTTCGGAGTAATCGGCAATGCTGTTACCAAAGAGAGTTAAGTATCGCAAGCGCCAAAAGGGCAGAGTTCGTGGCAAGGCCACGCGTGGAGCCCAGGTTGCATTCGGCAGTTTCGGCTTGAAGTCGCTCGAAGGTGGGTGGATTACCAGCCGTCAGATCGAGGCGGTTCGCGTCACGCTTTCGCGTACGATGAAGCGCGATGGTAAGATCTGGATTCGGATCTTCCCCGATAAGCCGATCACCAAAAAGCCTGCTGAAACGCGAATGGGATCCGGTAAGGGTACCCCGGAATACTGGGTAGCCGTGGTAAAACCCGGTACGATCATGTTCGAAATCGGCGGCGTACCGAAGGCGATCGCGGAAGAAGCATTGCGCCTGAGTTCGCATAAGCTTCCGGTGATGACCAAGATGGTCACGCGTCCGGATCATGTCGAAGAAGTAGCAGTACGTAAGTAAGCGAAAGGACGACCAATGAAGGCAACTAAAGCATCAGAACTTCGCGGCCGTGATATCGCCGACTTGAAGCGTCAGATCGGCGAGAACAATTCGCGCCTGATCGCGCTGAACTTTCAGAAGATGACGGGCCATCTCGACAACAATGCGCAGATCGCAACGTTGCGTCGCGATAACGCTCGCATCAAAACGATCATCGGCGAGCGCGAGAACGCCGCACGTGCAAAGTAACCATCTTAGTAAGACTACGATCGTATGGCAGAGAACGAGATCATGACAAGCCCCGCGCGTAACCGACGCAAGGAACGTATCGGGAAGGTCGTTAGCGACAAGATGCAAAAGACCGTTGTCGTCGAGCAGGTGCGCCAGGTCGCACATGCGAAGTACAAAAAGTACTTCAAGAAGACGACGAAGTTCGTTGCGCACAACGAGAATGACGATGCGAAGACGGGCGATACCGTCCGCATTATGGAGACCCGTCCGCTGTCGAAGACGAAGCGCTGGCGCGTGGTCGAAGTCATCGAGCGCGCGAAATAAGTACGGATCGGTAATCGAAGCACATTTTCTAGAGCGAGGAAGTAATGATTCAGGAAGAATCGAATCTGCAAGTAGCGGACAACTCCGGGGCCAAGCGAGTGCGTTGCATTCGTATCCTCGGTGGTCATGATCGTCGCTACGCCGGTGTAGGCGACGTGATCGTCGTCAGTGTGAAGTCTGCAATTCCGAACGGCCAGGTGAAGAAGGGCGAAGTCTCGAAGGCGGTGATCGTTCGCACCAAGAAGGAAACGCGTCGCCGCGACGGCAGCTATATCCGCTTCGATGAGAATGCGGTCGTACTGCTCAACAACCAAGGCGAGCCGCGCGGAACCCGCATCTTCGGACCCGTCGCACGCGAGCTTCGCGAGCGTCAGTATATGAAGATCGTTTCACTTGCCCCTGAAGTCATCTAAGAGGAGCACCTATGCGTATCAAGAAGAACGACCTTGTGGAAGTGATCACCGGCAAGAACCGCGGCCGCCGCGGGAAGGTCTTGCGCGTGTTCAATGAAACCAATCGCGTGCTTGTCGAGGGGGTCAATATCCTGAAGAAGCACGAACGTCCGACCCAGGCGAACCAGCAGGGTGGGATTACCGAGCGCGAGCATCCGATCAATGCATCGAATGTCATGCTCGTCGATCCGAAATCCGGGAAGACCACGCGTATCGGTCGCCGTGTCAGCGCCGACAGCACCGGTAAGGCAGTCTATGAGCGTGTGTCGCGTCGCTCGGGCGATGTGATCGCATAACAAGTGTTTTGACGGCAACTATCGTCAATACGAGAACGACTACAGCAATGGCAAAAGCAAAAGAACAAAAGCAAAAAGCAGCACCCGCAGCCTCGGCTCCGACGGATCCCGCGGTAGAGGGTGTACATGCTCGCCTGCACGACAAGTATAAGAACGAAGTCGTCCCGGCGATGATGAAGCGCTTCAATTACACGAACATCAACCAGGTTCCGCGCCTGACGAAGATCTCGGTCAATGTCGGCGTTGGCGAAGCAGCGTCCGACGCAAAGCAGCTCGAAGCGGCTGTTCGCGATCTCGAAGCGATCGTCGGCCAGAAGGTTGCGGTGACGAAAGCGAAGAAGTCCATTTCGAACTTCAAGCTTCGCGAAGGACTCAGCATCGGTGCACGCGTCACCTTACGCCGCGATCGTATGTATGAGTTTCTCGATCGATTGATGTCGCTTGCCATCCCGCGTATCCGCGATTTCCGCGGCGTACCCGATAAGTCGTTCGACGGTCGTGGCAACTACACGCTCGGGATCAAAGAGCAGATCATCTTCCCGGAAATCGACGTCGATAAGGTGTCGCGTATTACGGGTATGGATATCAGTTTTGTCACCAGTGCAACCACGGATGAAGAAGCGTACGAGCTTCTGAAGGCCTTTGGTCTTCCGTTCCGTAAGCGCGAAGGTGAAGCAGTGGCAACAGCGTAACCGTTCACAAACGTAGAAATAACGTGGCACGATTAGCATTACGAGTCAAGCAGAAGCGCGAGCCGAAGTTCTCGACCAGAAAGTACACCCGCTGCAGCCGCTGCGGCAGGGCGCATAGCGTATACCGCAAGTTCGGCCTGTGCCGTCTGTGTTTGCGCGAATTGGCACTCGACGGCAAGATCCCCGGATTGCGCAAGGCGAGCTGGTAAGAACGTTCGAAACGCTTCAGACTCTATTCACATCCCGTTGCGACGGGCAGTATAGTTTTCAGTAGAGAGTTGATATGGATACGATAGGAGATTTCTTAACACGGTTGCGTAACGCCATCAAGGCCCGGCACCAGTACGTCATTGTACCGGCGTCGAACCTGAAGTATGCGATCAGCACGATCCTGCAGGAGCAGGGGTATATCGATAGTGTTGAGCGCATCGAGAATTCGAAGCAAGGCGAATTGCGCATCACGCTCAAGTATCAGAACGGCGTTCCGGCCATCATGGGACTACGTCGTATCTCGACACCGGGGCTCCGTCGCTATACTAAGGCCACTGATACGCCGCGCGTACTCTCAGGGCTTGGTATCGCTATCCTCTCGACGCCCCGTGGCGTGATGAGCGATAAGCAGGCGCGCCAACTCAACGTTGGTGGCGAGGTATTGTGCTACGTATGGTAAGCTCATCTGAACAGGTGTAGGAAGAACGACTATGTCACGTATCGGAAAGAAGATTATTACACTGCCGAAAGGCGTCACCGCCGAGCTGAAAGACAGCACGATCACGGTGAAAGGACCGAAGGGTACGCTGGCTACGGCGATCCCGGCTTCGATCACACCGAAAATCGAGAACGGTGAGATCACCTTCACTCGCTCCAGCGACGAGCGCAGCATCCGTGCACTCCACGGGCTTGCCCGTGCGCTCACGAACAACATGGTTGTCGGCGTCAGCGAAGGGTACACCAAGAAATTGGAGATGGTCGGCGTTGGATACAAGGCCGAGAAGCGCGGCAAGTGGATTCAGCTCAGCCTCGGATTCTCGCACCCGGTCGTCTTTGGCGCTCCGGACGAGATTACGATCGATATCCCGACTCCGACGTCGCTTACGATCAGTGGCATCGACAAGCAGCTCGTTGGTGCTGTCGCAGCGAAGATCCGCTCGATCCGTCCGCCGGAGCCGTATAAGGGCAAGGGCGTGAAGTATTCCGATGAAAAGATCATCCGCAAGGCTGGTAAGACTGCAGGCAAATAATCGTTAGAAGAACAGCGTATGGCAACGAAGATCCAGTTACAGGCAAAGACGGCGCGTCGTGTACGCCGCCGCTACGCGATCCGTGCGAAGGTGCGCGGGACGAGCGAGCGTCCGCGTTTGGTCGTCTTCCGCTCGAATGCCGATATTTATGCGCAGCTGGTCGATGACTCCAAGGGCTTTACCCTTGCATCGGTCGGATCGCAGAAGATCGCTGAGAAGTTGAAGAAGACCGATAAGTCGGTCGCCGTCGGCAAGCAGATTGCGTCGCTTGCGAAGGAAAAGGGGATTACCAAGGTCGTCTTCGACCGTAACGGATACCTCTACCACGGCCGCGTGAAAGCGCTTGCAGATGCAGCCCGCGAAGGCGGTTTGGAATTTTAATCATAACCACTGAGGAAGATCGTGGCGAAAGTACGTACATCCGAGTTGAATTTGAAAGATAAGCTGGTCGCTGTCAACCGCGTTGCGAAGGTGGTCAAAGGCGGTCGTCGATTCAGCTTCAACGCGATCGTTGCAGTGGGCGACGGGAACGGACACGTCGGTATCGGCTTGGGAAAGTCGAACGAAGTGACCGATGCCGTCAGCAAGGCGACGGAAGACGCGAAGCGTAACGTGCGCATCGTGCCGTTGCGCAAGGGAACGATCCCGCATACGGTGTTCGGCAAGTTCGGCGCCGGTAAGGTCATGCTCAAACCGGCATCGCCGGGTACCGGTCTCATCGCCGGTGGCGGCGTCCGTGCCGTGCTCGAGCTCGCCGGCGTGCAGGACATTCTCACGAAGTCACAGGGTTCGTCGAACCCGCACAACCTCGTGAAGGCGACGATGCATGCACTCGAGCAGATCTCGGATGCGCATTCGGTTGCATCGCGCCGCGGTATTCCGCTTTCAAAAGTGTTCAACGGTTGATCGCGAAAGGGACGTCAATGAAGAAGCTGAAGATCAAACAGACCAAGAGCATCAACGATACGCTCGTCAATCAGAAGCGTACGATCAAGGCCCTCGGCCTCGGTCGTCCGAACTACGTCGTCGAGAAGAATGACACGCCAGCCATCCGTGGCATGATCCGTGTCGTTCAGCATCTCGTCGAAGTGACCGAACTGTAATTTTTCATGCGAGCGGGGAAGACCCGCGTAGTAAACAAATCACACTCAAGAGACAATGAGCAACCCACGTCCCGCCAAGGGATCAACGAAAAACATGAAGCGCATCGGTCGCGGTTATGGCTCCGGCCATGGCAAGACGTCGACGCGCGGTGCGAATGGTGCTGGTTCACGTTCGGGTAACAAGGCAAAGATCGGTTTTGAAGGCGGTCAGATGCCGAAAATGCGTATCATGCCGAAATTTGGCTTCAAAGCCCCGTTTCGCATTGATTACGCAGAAGTGAATGTATCTCGTTTGGAAGAAGCAGCGAAGGCCGGTAAGCTCCCGAAGGGACAGCCGATCACTCCGGCTGTTCTTCGTACTGTTGGAATCATCACCGGAGGACATGCTCCGGTCAAGATTCTCGGTGACGGCACATTGTCGGTTGCGCTCACGGTCCAGGCCCACAAGGTCACCAAGGGTGCCCAATCCAAGATCGAAGCTGCAGGTGGCAAGGTCGAAGTGATCGCCGCTGCGTAACGCTTCGCTCCGTTCATCGTATGTCATAATTTTCTTGTGTCAATTCTTGCACAATGAGCAGGCTAACGGATAGTTTTCGGAATATCTTCAAGATCGAAGAGCTTCGGCAGCGCATCATTTATACGATTGCGCTGCTTGTCGTTGTTCGCCTTGGAGCACATATCACGCTGCCCGGTATTGACGTTCACGCCCTCGAGCGTTCGGCCGGTAGCGGTGGTGCCAATTCGCTGTTTGGATTATACGATCTCTTTGTCGGTGGTGCGTTTAAGAACGCTGCCATTTTTGCACTTGGGATCATGCCGTACATTTCGACGTCGATCATCATTCAGTTGATGGGAAGCGTCGTTCCGTACTTCCAAAAGCTTCAAAAAGAAGGCGAGGAAGGACGCAAACGCATTAATCAGCTCACGCGTACCGGTACATTTGTGGTCGCCGCATTGCAGGCCCTGGGCGTTGCCGTCCACTTGCGCAATCTCGGCACCGGTGTTGTCGCGACTGGGATGAGCCCGTTGATGTTCACCGTTTCGACGATTTTCTGTCTTGCCGCAGGGACGATGTTCATGATGTGGCTTGGCGAACAGATCACCGAGCGTGGCATCGGCAACGGTATCTCTCTGATCATCTTTATCGGTATCATCGCTCGTCTGCCAAATGCACTCGTTGACGAGTTGCATGGCTTCGGTACGGATGCCGGAAAGAACATCATTATTGAAATAGCGATGTTCGCAATTCTGATCGCGATTATCGCCTTTGTGGTCTATATCACACAAGGTATTCGCAAGATCCCGGTGCAGTATGCGAAGCGCGTCATCGGGCGTAAGGTATACGGAGGTGTGACGCAACATATTCCGATCCGTATCAATACGGCCGGTGTGATGCCGATTATTTTCGCACAGGCGATCCTCTTCATACCGATGACAGTCCTTCAGTTTTTCCCAAACTCTGGATTTGCTCAGTCACTGGCACATTTCTTCGACTATCGCTCGGCGGGGTATGCTGTGATCTTCGGTCTCATGATTGTCGTCTTCACGTATTTCTATACGGCTATCGCATTCAACCCGCGTGATGTCGCCGATACGATGAAGAAACAGGGTGGCTTCATTCCGGGCGTACGTCCGGGAAAGAATACGTCGGACTATATCGATAACATCCTGACACATCTGACGCTACCGGGCGCAATTTTCCTGGCGATCATTGCGATCCTGCCGACGATTGTCTCTGCGCTTGGCGTGACATCGAGCTTTGCACAGTTCTACGGCGGCACGAGCTTGCTGATCATAGTCGGCGTTGCGCTCGACACGTTGCAACAGATCGAATCTCACTTGTTGATGCACAACTACGAGGGCTTGATGAAGACCGGTAAGTTGCGCAGCCGTTCGATGGGCGGCGGAAGCTACTCCTGATCGTAACGCATGTGGGAACATCGAGTGACGTTAAAGTCCGAAGCTGAGATCGCGAAGATCCGCGAGAGTGCCCACATCGTAGCCCAGACGATCGAACATTTGCGGCCCCTGGTTGTCCCCGGGGCCACCACAGCAGCACTGAATGATGCGGCAGATGCATTCATCACCAGCTTCGGTGCTCGACCCGCATTCAAGAATTACAGAGTAGGTAATCTCGTCTACAAATACGCGACGTGCATGTCGCGTAACAGTGCTGTCGTGCATGGTTTACCAAGCGATGAGCCGTTGCGTGACGGGGACATTCTTTCTGTCGATGTCGGCGCAGAGAAAGACGGGTGGTACGGCGACGGTGCGTACACGTTCGCAGTCGGGACGCCGAAACCAGAGGTGAAGAAATTGCTCGATGTGACGTACGAGTCACTGATGTTGGGGGTTGCTGCAGCGAAGGCCGGCGCCCGAATCTATGATATTTCAAAGGCTATCCAGACATACTGCGAATCGAACGGATATTCGCTTGTGCGTGATCTGGTGGGGCATGGGATAGGGCAGCATCTTCACGAGGAGCCCCAGGTGCCCAATTTTGTCCCGAGCCGGATTGACCGAGGATTTAAGAATATCGAGCTCAAAGAGGGGATGACCCTTGCGATCGAGCCAATGGTCAATATCGGCGGCTGGAAGGTTCGGACCCTATCGGATGGGTGGACCATCGTGACTGCCGACGGGAAACCCAGTGCACATTTTGAGCATACCATTGTGGTTCGGCCAAATGGTGGAGAAATATTGACCCAATAATGGGTCAATTGGAACGGAATTTGCGTTGCAGTGGTTTACTGCAGGCTATAAGTAGGTAGAATTTAAGGCACTAATGTCGAAACAGTCAGCGATTAAGGTGGACGGGGTGATCGAAGAATCGCTTCCGAACGCCACGTTTCGCGTGAAATTGGAGAATGGACATTCGGTGCTGGCGCACGTTTCCGGTAAAATGCGTATGCATTTTATCAAGATTCTCGAAGGGGATCGCGTGACGGTGGAGTTATCTCCATACGACTTGACCAAAGGGCGTATCACCTACCGCTATAAGTAAGCGCTGGAAGGAACAACAGTCTTATGAAAGTACAAGCATCTGTAAAAAAGCGTTGCGAACACTGCAAAGTCATCGTCCGTCGTGGCGTTGTCCGCGTGATCTGCAAGTCGAATCCGAAGCATAAACAACGTCAGGGATAAGAGAACGATGGCACGTATCGCAGGTATCGATCTTCCGAAGCAAAAGCGCTCCGTTATCGGGCTGACCTATATCTATGGGGTTGGTCGCACGACGGCTGCTCAGATCTTAGCAAAGGCTGGCATCTCCGAGGACAAGAAGATCGGAGATCTCACCGAAGAAGAAGTAACACTGATCCGTCAGGTGATCACCAACGACTACAAGGTCGAGGGAGTCGCGCGTAGCGAGCAGCAGCTTGCGATCAAGCGCCTGATGGATATCGGCTCGTATCGCGGCCTGCGTCATCGCAAGAGCCTTCCGGTTCGCGGTCAACGCACACGGACGAACGCACGTACCCGTAAGGGCAAACGTAAGACCGTTGCCGGCAAGAAGAAGGCAGCAGCTAAGAAGTAACACTAATCGTTAGACCGAATCGTGGCTAAGCAAATCGCAACACCCGCTGGAAAGCGTAAGAAGAAGATCGCCGCGCAAGCGCAGGGGATCGCACATGTTCGTGCAACGTTCAATAATTTGCACGTAACGCTCACCGACCCACAGGGCAATACGCTCTCGTGGGCTTCGGCCGGTAAGATGGGCTTCAAAGGCTCGCGTAAGAATACGCCGTTCGCCGGTCAGGTCGCTGCAGAGTCGGCCGCAAAGGAAGCGTACGACATGGGCCTTCGTAAGGTCGATGTCTTTATCAAAGGACCGGGTTCGGGCCGTGAGGCAGCTGTTCGTGCATTGCAGGTTGCCGGTATCGACGTATTGTCGATCCGCGACATCACGCCGATGCCGCATAACGGATGCCGTCCGCCAAAGAAGCGCCGCGTCTAAGCAATTGTTTCTGAGTCGTCTCGTTTGATCGTAAACTCCACGAGAGTCATCGCGGAGGAAGAAGGTATCGAGACCGAACACCGAACCCCCCAGAAGAGGGGACGTACACGTATTAAACTCGAAAATATCAATGGCTCGTTATACCGACCCAAGTTGTAAATTGTGCCGTCGCGAGAAGCAAAAGCTCTTTTTGAAGGGCTCGAAGTGTTTCTCGGAAAAGTGTCCCATCGAAAAGCGTAACTACCCGCCGGGACAGCATGGCAACGGCCGTCGCTCCAAGATCTCCGAATACGGCGTTCAGCTTCGTGAGAAGCAGAAAATTCGTCGTACGTATGGTCTGCTCGAGACGCAGTTCCGTACCGCGTTTGAGAAGGCGGCACGCATGCGTGGTGTCACGGGTGATAACCTCGTGAAATTGCTCGAGCGACGCCTCGATAACGTTCTCTATCGCCTGAACATCGCTCCTTCGCGTAAGAGCGCTCGCCAGTTGATACTACACCGTCACATTACCGTCAATGGGAATGTGGTAAACATCGCATCGTATGTGTTGAACCCGGGCGATGTGGTTCAGGTGAAGGAAGGCTCGCGCAAGCTTGAGGCCGTCCACGAGTCGCTCAAGCGCACTCGCGGTGATTCAGGTATCCCGAATTGGCTCTCGCTCAATAAAGCCGAGCTCTCGGGTACGCTCCTGAGCGTTCCGGAACGCAGTGACATCCAGCTCAACGCAAACGAGCAGCTCGTCGTCGAGTTGTACTCGAAGTAATCGAGCGTTGGATCGTTGTCTGTAGGAAAACAAAGGATTTAATCACATTTAGTAAGGTAGCGAGCGTATGACAAAACTCCACATGCCGGATCGGATCGAGTTGGAAGAGTCCAGTAAGTCGTCGACCTTTGGCCGCTTCATTGCGTCTCCGCTTGAAGAGGGGTACGGCACGACACTGGGCAATTCGATGAGACGAATCCTGCTCTCGTCGATTCCGGGGAGCGCATTCACCAGCATCCGCGTCGATGGTGTGCAGCATGAGTTTTCGGCTGTCAAGGGTGTGACCGAGGACGTCGCAGAGATGATCCTCAATTTCAAAGGTGTCCGTATTAAATCGGACATGCAAAGCCAGCCGCGTCTGATCGTGGACGTGAAGGGACCGAAAGAATTCAAGGCGGGCGATCTTCAGGAGTTTACTTCCGAAATCGAAATCCTGAATCCGGATCATCATCTGTTTACTGTCGCGAAGGATGTTCGCGTCCAGATCGAGCTCATGGTCGGTCATGGTCGTGGATATGTTCCGGCAGAAGAGAACAAGCGTGCCGATGCTCCGCTCGGGACGATCGCGATCGACTCGATCTTCACCCCAATTGCAAATGTTCGGTTCAATGTTGAGCCGACGCGCGTCGGACAGAAGACCGACTATGAAAAACTGATCCTGGATGTTGAAACCGACGGCTCGATCACGCCGGAAGAAGCAATCACGATCGCCGGTCGCACGCTGCGTGACCATGTGAATTTGTTCGTCCGCTTCGGTGGACCGGAAGATGAACTTCCGCCCAAGCCGATCGAGGACACCGAGACCGAGCGCATTCGTGCGATCCTCGCTACGAATGTCGATACGATGCACTTGTCTGTCCGCTCGCAGAACTGCTTGCGTGCAGCGAACATCAAGACGATTGGTGACCTGGTTCGTCGTGACGAGCGCGAGCTCTTGACGTTCCGTAACTTCGGCCGTAAGTCGCTCGACGAACTCGGCCGCATCGTCGAACAGCTCGGCCTGCATTTCGGCATGGACGTCGATAAGTACGCCGAAGGCCAGAACGTAATGAATCGGTAATAGGGAAGAGGAGTGTATCAATCATGAGACATAGTCATAAAGGCAGAAAGCTTGGCCGCACGGCATCGCACCGTGCTTCGACACTCGAGTCGCTTGCGAACTCGTTGATCAAGCACAAGAAGATCCGTACGACCGTCGCAAAGGCAAAGGAAGCTCGCCTCTTCGTCGAGCCGATCATCACTCGTGCAAAAAATGCGCATTTGCTCAGTGGCGACGACAAGATCGTTGCGGCAAAGCGTGTGCATGCACGACGCGAGGTTGCACGTACGATCAAAGATAAGGACGTACTGAAGACGCTCTTTACGGAGATCGCTCCGAAAGTCGCAAATCGCCCGGGTGGGTATACTCGCGTGGTAAAGCTTGGTCGTCGTCTTGGCGATAGCGCCGAGATGGCATTGCTTGAGTTGGTCGATTATAACGAGGCAGGAGCGCCGCGTCAGCGTGCGGCAAAGCCGCGTCCGACTCGTCGTGCAAAGACCACGCCGAAAGTACAGCCGGTACCGGGTGTTATGGATGCACCGACCACGCAGATCGAGGAAGCTGCCGAGCAGGCTGCACACACTCCGGCCGAGTAACGACGAACCGTCGTCTGAAGAATCTATACAAAGCCCTGCCGATCCGGCGGGGCTTTTGTTTTTAGCTCACACTCTCGGCACTATATCGTGCAATCAAACCAGTTCGCACCGCCAATCGAAACACCCGTGAGAATGTATACCAAGCGAGTGCGATATATCCGGTAGCAATCGTAAAAGGAAGAATAAGAGATGCAGGGTCCATGCTCCCATGCCGAACCACCTCGCGCATCCCGTCAAAGATATATGACGCCGGCAATAACCGAGAGAACCATTGCATCCAGACCGGAAGAGTGGCCGTTGGATAGAAGACGCCTGCGAAAGGCGCAAGAATAGCAGGGATCGGCCAGACAAACCATTCAGATGCCGGACCGAGCCGAAGTACCAACGCGCATGCGAACAACCCGAACGAAATGCCGAAGAGTACAAGAATCAGGATAAATGGAATGAGCATCGAGCCATAGACAAGCATCGGAAGCCCAAAACCGAGAGTGGCAAACAAGATCATTGCGATCAATCCGACGGTGCTCGTCAAGAGGGTCGTCAGTATCAGCCCTCCGAGATATTCGGAAACCGAGATCGGAGATGCAAAGAGGTTCAGGAAGTTACGGGACCAGACATCTTCAAGGAAGGTCGTCGTTAAGCCCTGCATGATGCGTGTGAAGAAGTCCCAGAAGAGAACGGCTCCCAGGAGCATTGGCACCAATCGCACTTCGCCGGATACGAATGTGCCAAAGTACTTTGTTATGAATCCCCATAGTACTATATCAATAACACTCCATGCGAACAGCGGGACGACGCGCGTCGTACTGCCTCGCAGGAGATAGCCATAGCGAAGCAGTATCGCAAGAGAACGGCGTACCTTCATCGACGTTCCTCCTGCATGAGCGTCAGTGGTTCGCGCGCCACGGCGATGAACAGTTCTTCCAGTGAGGCACGGCCGTGCTCAGCAGGCAGACGTCGTGGGTCTCCCTCCAACAGTATTTTTCCTTTTGACATGAACAGTACACGGTCGCATACCTCCACGACCTCATTCATATTATGCGAGGTCCATAAAATGCCTACATTTGTCGATTGCGCCAGTTGCCGTATGCGGGTTCTGGTATCGAGTGCGCGCTCTGGATCTAACGATGCTGTCGGCTCGTCGAGCAGGAGGAGATTCGGGCGGTTGAGAAATGCCTTTGCCAGACAGACGCGAGTTTGTTCTCCGCTCGAAAGTACACCACAGCGGTCAGTTCGGAGGTGTTCGAGATCGAAATCACGGATCAGGTCATCGATTCTCTTGGAAAGTTCATCGACATCATAGAGCATGCCGAATATTCGCAGGTTCTGTTCGACGGTAAGATTGCCGGGGAGTGGGGCATAGACAGCCGCAAAGTTTGTCCGTTCGAGCGCCGCAGTACGATGCCGAACTACGTCCGTTCCTTCGATGTGAATCGAGCCGATCGTTGGCTCAAGCACACCAAGGACCATATTGATTGTCGTTGTCTTGCCGGCACCGTTTGGCCCGAGAAGGCCAACGATCTCGTTGCGCCGAACGACGAACGATACGCCGTCAACGGCAACGGTCGAACCGAAGGATTTGTGCAGATCCCTCGCTTCAAGGACAATGTCACTCTCGTGTGCGTCGATCGTGGTTTCCAACAGTGTCAGTGCGCAAGAATACGGAAAGTACGATCAACACAGGACCGGAGTGTCGTGTTCGGCCCTACGATCCTTTTGCCTGGTCTATCATGCGCAGGAAATACTGGTGGACTCTCGGGTCGTCTGTGAGCTCAGGATGAAATGCGGTAATAAGTAACGATCCTTGGCGTGCCATCACGAACCCGCCGGCATATTCGGCAAGTCGCTCAACAGTTGCCGAGGATTCAATAAACAATGGTGCACGAATAAATACAGCAGGGAATGGCTCGCTGCCAAGCGAGGGAATTGCTAAGAGTACTTCTGCACTGTTGCGTTGTGGGCCGAATGCATTGCGACGCACCGTCACATCCATCAGCGCGATTCGCCCTTGAGCGGATCCTTCGATCCGTTGTGCGAGCACTATCGATCCCATACACGTCCCCCACACAGGTAATCCGTTTTTCGCCAGTGCAGAGATCGCATCGAAGATGGGGACGGCATCGGGTGTTGCAAGCGTGAAGCGAGAGGCTGCGTCCTCGAGCTTCGCAATAGTGGTAGATTCGCCACCCGGGATGATCAGACCATCAAGTCCGTCGAGTTCTGGGACTCGACGGACCTCAATCGCTTCATGTCCGAGCGATCGGAGTTTGGAGGCGTGTTCAGCAAAGTCACCTTGCAGTGCAAGGATGCCAATCCGGTACGACATGGACATTGAATTAAATACCGCGCGATGCAAGTTGCTCTTGTGGAGCAAGTGACGAGACTGTACGGCCGAACATTGCCTCGCCCAAGCCCTTGCTGACATCGGCAAGCACTTCGGCATCTTTGAAGTATGTCGTCGCTTTCACAATCGCGGCAGCGCGCTTTGCGGGGTCATTCGATTTGAAGATACCGGAACCGACGAACACGCCGTCCACACCGATCTGCATCAGGAGTGCGGCATCTGCAGGCGTTGCAATTCCACCCGCCGCAAAATTGACAACGGGAAGCTTCCCAGTCTCGGCGACTTCATTAACCAACGTGATCGGAGCTCCAATATTCTTTGCGAACGAAAAACGCTCCTCGTCAGGAAGATTCTGCAGCTTGCGGATTTCGCCGAGGATCGAGCGGGCATGACGAACCGCCTCTACAACATCGCCGGTGCCGGCTTCTCCCTTAGTACGGATCATAGCCGCCCCTTCGCTGATGCGGCGAAGTGCCTCCCCGAGATTACGGGCGCCACAAACGAACGGGACCACAAATTTTGATTTGTCGATATGGTTTTCTTCGTCTGCCATCGTCAGAACTTCGCTCTCGTCAACACAATCAACGCCAAGAGCCTGGAGGATCTGCGCCTCGACAAAGTGCCCGATACGGGCCTTCGCCATCACCGGAATCGAGACCGACTCGATAATCTGGAGAATAAGTTCAGGATCGGACATTCTGGCAACGCCACCGTGCGCGCGGATATCGGCAGGTACGCGCTCGAGTGCCATGACGGCACATGCCCCGGCATCTTCGGCGATTTTTGCCTGCTCTGCATTCACGACGTCCATAATAACGCCGCCCTTGAGCATTGCTGGAAGCGCCCGTTTTACAAGTTCAGAACCGGTTGTCGGCGTATTGACCGCTGCTCCGTTCGATGACGTTTTTGTGCTGGCCATAAAAGTTTGTGTTTATGAATAGATATGAAACAGTCGAAATTATAATAAGATTGAGTAATGTTATTTATATAATGTATAAGTAATAATAATATGACGATTCAGCAGATCGAGATGTGCGACCGGTTGGCAATTCTCGGTTCTTTTATTTCGGCTGCCGAGAGCCTGGGCGTGACCCAGCCTGCGGTCTCATCTGCAATCACGGCATTGGAACACGAGCTCGGCGTTCGGTTATTCATTCGTTCGAGGCGTGGTGTCGAGTTAACCACCAAGGGGAAAGAGATCCTGCCGTTAATGAGGCGAATGATCGGGATTGGGTCTGAAATTCTGGCGATGACGTCTGAGTCGCCGAACGATCGAGGCAGCCTTCGTGTCGCGGGTAGGCAGGGATTTATGCAATATGTATTCCCCGAATTACATCGAACGCTATCGGAGGCCTATCCTGAGATTCATCTATCGTTTGTACTTTCCGGTGGCCAATCGGAAATCGTCGAAGCCCTTGCGACGGGTCGGGTCGACCTTGCATTTGGTGCAAATCCCGAGATGAAGTCGATCACTGCCGAGACGATCTATCGCGACCCGGTCTTGCTCTGTGAAAAGGGCACCGCCGGGCGAGGAAGGAAGGAGGAATCTGGACGGCGGTACTGCTTGCCGACGGCCACCGATCGGCTCAGAAAGCCGCTGGAACGACTTATTCGATCACTTGATAAAAAGCCTATAATTGCCCTTGAATCAGACGACTATACGATCCTTGGGACACTGGTAGCTTCAGGAGAGTATATCGGCCCAGTATATGGCCACATGCTACTCGACGAACGATTTAGAAGTGCGGTACGTCCGCTGCGAACCCATGGAGCAGGGGTCCATCGCGACCTTACAATTCTCTACCGCAGAGACGACCGGCTTCCGCACGTTGACACGGCACGGGCGCTCTTTGTAAGTCGTACTCGGGAATTGCTCGATCGAGTGCTTCGGACTCGAAATTGACCGTTTTTGCGGAAATTCGATTCGGGTAAACTGTGTTTGGAGAAGTTCGATTTTTTCAAGAAAATAACCACTTGGTAAAACACCAGGCGTATATTTGTGTTCTTGTGGTTAAATGTTGTAATAGACGATACTAACTCATTTTTTAACCTAGTAAACCGCGTTATGAAAAAGAATTCCACCTTTGTGGCGATCGTGATTGTGCTGTCGATCATTGTCGGCTTCCTCTTGTGGAGCATGGTACTTGGCGCACCATCGAACTTCACTGATGCCGCGAAGGAGCACCCGGTAAAAGATAACATCCTCGCACTTATGTATAAGGGTGGATTCCTTGTCGGTGTCCTGCTCTCACTCTCGCTGATGGTCGTCACGTTCGTGATCGAGCGGTTGCTCGCACTTTCGAAGGCCAAGGGCAAGAAGGATCTCGATACCTTCCTTCATAGCGCTGAAAAGCATCTCAACGACGGCAACCTCGATGCAGTCATTGACCTCTGCAATCAACAGAAGGGAAGTGTTGCAAATATTCTTCGTGCCGGCGTGGATCGTTTCAAGGCGATTCAGAATAATTCTTCGTTGACGCCTGAGATGAAGATCGAAGAAGTCAAGAAGACACTCGAAGAAGTCACGATGCTCGAAACACCGCTCATGGAGCAGAACCTTGTTGTTCTCTCGACGATCGCTTCGATCTCGACGATGGTCGGCCTTCTCGGAACGGTGCTTGGTATGATCCGTTCGTTCCGCGCACTTGGCGAGAGCGGCGGCGGCGCTGCAGCATCGCAGTTGTCGACCGGTATCTCGGAAGCGCTCTGGAACACGGCTCTCGGTATCGGCGGCGCTATTATTGCAATTGTCTTCTATAACTTCTTTACGAATAAGGTCGACAAGTTCACGTACCTCATCGACGAGGCTTCGTTGAACCTGCAAGAGACGCTCAAGACCCGCTTCCTCGGCAAGGGACAGCACGCCTAATACATAGGAGCACTGCCCATGGCAAAGGCTAAACTGAAGCGGCACGGCTTCCGGCTTGATATGACGCCTATGGTGGACGTCGGCTTCCTATTGCTGACGTTCTTCATGCTCACGGCGAAGTTCAAGTCGGATAACGACACGCTGACGATCACCCTCCCGGTGGCCGAAGCGGACACGACCAAGCTTCCCGATATTCAGATCGCGGTAATCAGCATCGGTCTGTCGCAGGTCAATCCCGGCGAAACACCCGATACGCTCATCTACTACGGTGTGGCGAACGAGAAGGACCGAGTGAAGATCTTTAAAGAGCTCAATCACGTCGATCCGAAGACGAACCAGCCGTACGACGACGCGCAGCTCATGAAGATGCCGGAGATGATCGTACGGAAGTCTGAAATGGAGGCTGTCATCAAGGCAAGCCGTCTGCAGAATCCCGCAATGCGATACGCCATTAATGCCGACAAGGCGCTGAATTATGGCTACGTCGACGACATTATGCGGTCGATGCAGAAATACGGTGCGACACGCTTTAATCTCGTCACGGAATCACGGTAACTCCATGTCCCGTGAATTCTGCACGATGGATTGAAGAATACAATATTTACACGATTGTCACATAGACCCCAATGGCAGAAGTAGTACAAGCCGAAGGCGGAAAAAAAGGCAAAAAACATAAAAAACGCGTCGGCGTGAGGATGGACATGACACCGATGGTGGACGTGGCATTCCTTTTGCTAACCTTCTTTATGTTGACAACCACATTCAATACGCCGCAGGTGATGGAGATCTCGCTCCCGCCGGACAGCAAGGTGAATGTGGAGGTCGCACAGTCGAACTTGTTGACCCTTATGGTACGCAAAGACGAAGCGGTGTTTTGGAATGTCGGGACGAACCCTCCGGTGAAGATCACGTCGAAGGATGTTCCCCAGATACTCGAGACGCAGCTCCGACAGAACCCGAAGACATCGACGTTGATTAAGATCGATCGCGATGCAAAGTATCAGAAACTCGTCGATTTGATTGACGATCTGAATCTGGTGCAAGCGAAGCTGAATCAGAACGAGAAGCGCTTCAGTATCGTCACGATGGACCAGAAGGATTTCGAAACAGTCGGCTCACTCTAATTCTTAGGAGAAACGATCATGGGACTTAGTGACCTGACATTGCCCTCGATGGAGCTCTACGGAGGCATCGAGATCAAAAAAAGCGGCAAGCGGAATACAATCAGAGGATTTCTCACTGCCGTGGCAATCCATCTGCTCCTGTTGGGATTATATTTTGCCTGGACAGCCTTGGCAAAAGAAGACCTCAAGAAGATTCCGCACGTGCGTCGCATCAGCAGCCTTGCCGAACTCGCTCCGCCGCCATCGACGGAAGACAATAATATGGAAGCTGCTCCGGTTGCACCAGCACCAACGGTGGATGTAGCGAAGCCGACGTTCGGTATCCCGGTTCCGGTACCGGATATTCAGGCACCGAACCAGACCATGCCCGATCTGAATAATTTGCCCGTTCAATCTTCAACGCCGGGCGACGGTAACGGCAGTGGGGTAGTGCTCAATGGCAGCGGAAACGGCCCGGTGCATGTGGAGCCGCCTGCTGAGCCTGTGAAAGAGGACATCCCGAGCAAAGATGAATTCATCGATGTTCAGGTCGAACCGAAACCGGTTCAGAATATTCAGGCATTGGTTGTGTATCCCGAAGTTGCAAAACGCTCTGGCGTCGAAGGCAAGGTCACGGCCTCTGTATTGATTGCAAAGGATGGCCATGTCGAACGCGTGGATATCGAGAAGTCGGATAACGAGATCTTCAACCAGGCAGCGATTGATGCCTTGAAGAAAGCTCGCTTCACCCCTGCCATTCAGAACGGAAATCCTGTGCAGGTATGGTGGACGGTACCGATCGTCTTCCGTCTGAGCAAGTAATCCAAATCTCTACGATTCTTGAAAATGCGCCGCAGTGTCGGCGCATTTTTTATATTTGTAGTATAATCAGTTACACTACCTCTATGAAACTCATCTCGATAGTATTCCTGCTGCTCGGATTGATCGCACTTGGCGTAGGTATCTACATGTTCGCAGACCCGAGTTTACTCTCCGCTCTTAACCCGACCATGCGCATCGTTCTGGCAGCCATCCTTGTGTTGTATGGCGGATTTCGTCTGTCTACTGCCATTGGCGGACTTCGGAAGAAGCAGCAGGGGGCACAGTGAGGAATCGGCAAAGGCAATCGATCCTGTTGCTCGGATTCTCCCTGCTGATTCTCGTTGTTTCGGGATGCGGGAAGAAGGAGGCTCTGCAGCCGCAATCGGATACGGCGACGTCCGGATCGTTCGAGCTGGTAGCGGACGAAACGCTACGCCCGGTAATTGATAGCCTTGTGCGAGGGTTTAACCAGCAGACACCTAATGCTACCGTTTCGGTTCGCTATACATCGGCTGCTTTGGCTCTTGACGCACTCATCCAGAACAAAGCGCGTCTCGTATTGATCGGCCGGCCACTGACCGTGCGAGAACGCCATCTGTTCGATTCCATTCGTCTCGATCTGCCGGAATTCGACGTCGCACTCAATGGGATCGCAGCGATTGTATCGAATTCCAATTCGATGAGGTCTCTTTCCTTAGACTCGTTGCGTAGCCTTGTCGAAGGGAAGTGGGATATGCGATATTACTCGACGTCCTACCTCGGGAGCACGGAATCTGCTCTGGATTCGATTTTCTCACTTCAGCCGAAAACACTTACCGGAAGAATCCGTCGGTTCGAAACGACGGACAGTGTGATCGATGCCGTTCGCCGAGATCCGCTGAGTATTGGCTTTATCGGTTCATCCTGGCTGCACCAATTGGATACCCGGCACGACTCGACGATCCGAGCGTTGCGGATATCGTCATCCAAAAGCCCTGAGCCGCTGCAATTGCATCTTGCATATATGTACCAAGGATTATACCCATTGGTCTCAAGGGTTTGCGGCTATACCTTCGAGCAGCCGAACACAATTCCGCGTGGATTTCTTGCGTACGCGATGTCCGCAGACGGTCAGCGGGTGTTCTTGCATTATGATGTACTCCCCAGAACACAGATTATTCGGATCGCGGCCCCAAAATAGTTCGTGGTAAGTTCTTATATTACAATTAGTTCATTCGTTATTCTCAAATAGCAGAAATTCCTCTGTTTTCTTCTGCGTTTGATGTCGGCACAGCTTTTGCTTGCTACAGTTATAGAAAGACTGCACTATTCATGAGAATCGTTCGAATTTCCACGCTGATCATCGCTCTGAGCACAGGTTTGCTCATTACGGCTGCTGCATATAGCCAGTCGGTAACCGACAAGATTTCAAAATCACTGAAACTCATCGAGCTTGGCAACACGAAACAAGCCCTTGCTGATCTGCAGCAACTCGCCGCGGCGAATCCGAAGAGTGCCGATGCACTCGGAGCGCTTTCCATGGCCATGATCGAAGCCGGGAAGCCGCTTCCTGATATTGAGAAGCAACTCGCGACTGCATATGATATCGATCGCAAAAGTATCTATGTTCGGATCGGCCGTGGGCAATTGTTCGGGAAGCAGGAGAAGCGAGAAGACGCGGTGAAAGAATTTCGCGCCGCACTAAAGCTTGACGATAAGAATATCGTGACATACCTTGCCCTTGCCCGGTATTACCTCGCAGTCGATTCCCTGAAGGCGGCCGAGGTAACTCTCTATCAAGCGCAAGGGGTAAGCGCCAACGATGTGCGGCCCTATCTTGGACTTGCCGAGCTGTATGAAAAGCAGCGCATTACCGTCCTGGCAATTCAGCAATACGAGCAGGCCAAGAAACTCGATCCGAACGACATTTCGGTGCTTGCAAAACTTGCGGGTCTGTATTACAGAGCACGGAAATACGACGAGTCGATCAACGAATGGATCAAGATCACAAAGATGGATTCGTCTTATTCGCCGGCCTATTATGAAGTTGCTTGGATATTCTTCCGCTCACGCCAGTTTGCGAACGCGGCAAAATATGCCGAAAAGTATCATGAGTTGGATCCAACAGACATGGACGGTACATGGCTTGCCGCACAAGCACTTTCAGAAAGCGGCCAATATCAAAAGGCGCTCCCGTATCTGGAACAGTCATCAAGTGTCGATTCACTTAAAGGATCTGCGCAGAATTATCTGGCCCGGAGTTATTTCTTCAGTGGTCAATTCGACAAAGCGATTGAAATATTCAAGCAGGCAAAGAATCTGACCCCGTATGATTTGTACTATTGGGGATATTCGCTGATCTCGAAGGGTGACACCGTCGATGGTATTGCGAAGTGGAAGGAGTCATTTGTCGGTGACACCATCCGTAAAAAAGATGAGAAAACCAAGGTCTACCAGCAGATCATCAGCCTGTATTCCTCGATGAAGCGGTGGGGCGACGCAGCGGAGACGTATAAAGAGTTAAATACTCTTGAGCACTCTTCCGACAATCTTATTAAAGCCGGCCAGCTCTACGTGTTCGGGAAGATGTACGACAGTGCTCGAAGCGTGTTCACACTCGTCTTGCAAAAGGATCCGAAGAACGTCAATGGTATGATTGGCCTAGCCGATGTTGACATGGCACAGGAATCCACGCTCAAGGATGCTGAGAGTCTCCTGGATCAAGCTGCAGCGCTGGCGACGACAAAAGAGTCGCAAGAAATGGTCGGTGAAGCGTATGCCCGACTCGGCTTAGCATACTATACAGCCAAGAACTTCGATCGTTGCATTTTGATGCTCGAATCGCAACATGCGCAGAAGTATCTTTCCGCTTCGTCACCGTACATGATTAATATCTATAAGGTGCTCGGCGGCGGATATCTGCAGCTTAAAAAGTATGATAAGGCGGAAGAGGCCTTTAAGAAGGCACTCCAGATCAATCCGAAAGATGAAGATGCCAAAAAAGGGCTGGACTTCATCAAGCAGGTCAAAGGAAAAAAGTAAGTCAAGGACCTGCGGTAGCCAGATTGTACATTCAGCAACTACTACACCTTGCATCTGACCTCGCCGCTATCGATCGAACAGATCCTGACCAAGATCGGGGGGATCGGTCGTTTTGCGGGCCGATTCTTCGTTAAGATATTCCGGCCTCCGATCGAGCTGAAGGAAACGATCAAGCAAATCTATGACGTCGGGGTGCGTTCGTTTGCGCTCGTCGCCGTGGTAGCAATCGTGATCGGCGCAGTGCTCACGATGCAGAGCCGCCCGATCATGCTGAAATTCGGCGCCGAGGCGTTCGTCCCGGCAATGGTCGCAGTGAGTACCCTCCGTGAACTGTCACCCGTAATCGTGTCTCTGATCGTCGCAGGTCGTGTTGCTGCTGGGATCGGGGCTGAGCTGGGGTCGATGCGCGTGACGGAACAGATCGATGCCATGGAGGTGTCTGCGCTTGACCCGTTTCAATACCTGGTCACCACACGCGTAATCGCCTGCATGGTGGCGCTGCCATTACTGACAATGTATGCCGATGTGATCGCACTTTTCGGATCGGCTATTGTCCAGAAGATCGAAGCAGGAATGAGCTTCCGGCTGTACTACAACAGCGTGATGAACAGCATCTCATTCGTCGATTTTGTGCCGGGGCTCGTGAAGACAATTATTTTTGGGTTTGTGATCGGTATCGTCGGCTGTTACGAAGGGTTCAACTCCAGAGGCGGTACCGAAGGTGTCGGACGTTCGGCAACCGATGCGGCCGTTATAAGCTCGCTATTGATCCTCATTGTCGACATGTTCGTCGTCAAGATCACCGTGTTACTCTTCGATACGACCAAATAGAGTCATGGCGACGCAAGGTAATGTCATCGTGTCGGTGGAGCATGTGTCGAAATCATTCGGCCCACTGGATGTCTTGCGTGACGTCTCGATGCAATTTCATGAAGGGGAGACGGTTACGGTCCTTGGAAAAAGCGGGGTGGGGAAGAGCGTGCTCCTGAAGCTGATCGCTCGATTGTTAGTCCCCGAAACGGGTGAGATCTATTTTCAAGGCCAGCCGCTTTCGAAGATGAAAGACGCGGATTTGCACGAAATGCGTAAGCAGATCGGCTTCCTCTTTCAAGGCGGTGCGCTGTTCGACTCCATGACCGTCGGCGAGAATCTTAATTTGCTGCTCGCCACGCACACAAAAATGACGCTTCCGGAGCGCGAGGCGCGTATCGTTCGGGCGCTTGAACTTGTGGGGCTCTCGGAGAAGCTCGATGAGATGCCGGCCTCACTTTCCGGAGGTCAGCGCAAGCGAGCTGGCCTGGCCCGCTCGATCGTCCTTCAGCCCAAACTGATTCTTTATGATGAGCCGACGACGGGTCTCGACCCGATTACGGCCTCCAGTATTGCCGAACTCATACTGAGCCTGCAGACGCAGCTAAAGGTTGCTTCCATCGTCGTCACACATGATCTGCCTACGGCGTATACTGTTAGCGACCGGACGATCGTGCTCGATGCAGGAAAAAAGATTTTTGACGGGCCGATCGAGGATCTGCGACATACGGAAACCTCTCATTTGAACGAATTTCTCGAAGCGGCTGTATTAGACCGTTCCAGACGCGAGCGGATCATCCACCGATCGATCTGATATCTACGCATGAAATTATCGAAAGCACCTGTAGCACGTACCGGCCTGTTCATGATTATCTGCTTCGCCTTATTGGTGATCGGTGTATTCGTGATCGGCGATAAACAGAAGCTTTTCAGTAATACTTTTGTTTATTTTGTTAAATTCAAAGATATCAGCGGCCTAAAAGAGGGAGCTCAGGTTCAAATACAAGGCATAAATGTAGGAAGTGTCAATACGATAGACCTTCCACAGAGATCCGGGGATTCGGTCCTGCTGAGTATCTACGTGGTAAAGGATGCGTTACCGCTTCTGCATACGGATTCCAGAGCGAGCGTCGTTACCGAGGGATTAGTAGGTAATAAAGCAATTGCCATCAGCGTCGGCAAGTCAAATACGCAGTTGATGCCACCGAAAAGTACGATCATTGGAGAATCGGGATTCGAGCTTGGAGCGATGATCGATACGGTCACAGGCGTCGTGACAAATACGAATGAATTTCTCCATAATATCAATCAGCTTATCGGAGGTATTAACGCCGGAAAAGGGACACTTGGGAGTCTGTTGACCAAAGATGATCTGTATAACCAATTAACGCAGACGATTGCCTCCACAAATGACCTCATGAGAGGTATTACCGGGACGATCGGTACAGCAAATAAGTCATTGGTTACCGTGACGACCGAAGTACAGCGCAGTACGGCCGCCGTGACCGATATCTTAACCAAATTGGGCTCCGGCAACGGATCGGTCGCAAAACTCCTGAACGACAGTTCGCTTTTCGAGAGCCTGAAGGTTAGCATGAATTCGCTGACATCGTCCATATACGAGGTCAAGGACATCATGGAAAAGTTAAGTCGGTCTGCGGGTAATACCGAGGAATTTACCGACGCGTTGAAGCACAATTTTCTCGTGAAGGGTTACTTCGAAGACAAGGGATATTGGGACGTCAGAAACTTAGAATCGGCAATCGACCGCAAACTGGACTCACTGCGAACCTTACAACGGGCCCTCCAATCGCAGAAATAAGTATTGTTGTCAATAGATACATTATGTAAAGTTGCAATGGCTCGCGTTATTGCCCTTCTATCTCACAGATCGCGGCGCCTTTTTCAATCGAGTTTCCAATGGTGACCGAGAGCTTCTTTATGATTCCGTCGGCGCCTGCGGCGATTGAGTTTTCCATCTTCATGGCTTCGAGGATAATGACAGTCGTTGAGCGCTTTACGTGATCTCCGACAGCAACATTGATCGCTTTGACCAGTCCAGGCATTGGGGATTTGACTACCTTTGCATGACCGCCGGTACCCGTCTGTCCGCCTTCTGCGTTTGTGAGCGCCGACTGAAAACGCTCTCGTATGATCCGATCGCGCTCGGATTCGACCTCAACCTCGACTTGCGCCACCGAATTACCGTCAGAGACGGTTTTGCCGTCGATAAAGACCTCTTGCAGTCTCATATCGGTCTTGATGACGAGTAATCCGTCACGACCGGACACTACAGCCGTTTCCGCTTCGGTTTTGGCGAGTTCTCCGTTTAGCAGTCCTGAGATGGTCATGGTTCGTGGTTAAAATCGTTTCGCGTTAGAGTGTTACCAACGACCGCACGGTCGTAACATCCTCGGTGATCTTGGCTTTCAATTCGTCGAGGGTGGCAAATGCTATTTGCTCACGAATATGCTGCAGTAATTGCAGTTCCAGGGTCGCTCCGTAGAGATCCCCGTCGAAATCCAGCAGCAACGCTTCCACGACACGCGCAAGTCCGTCGCCGATCGTCGGCCGCATGCCGATGCTCACAGCAGCTCGCACAGTACCCGAAGAGAGTCTGGCTGTTGCCGCATACACGCCATCTTTCGGGACGAGCTTGTTTGGTGCGATCGATAGATTTGCGGTCGGGTATCCAAGTGTGCGGCCGATCTTGTTGCCGTCAACAACAACGCCGCGTACGGCGTATGGACGCCCCAGGAATAAATGTGCCGTCTGCACGTCGCCCTCCTGTAGCGCGTGTCGGATCTTCGTCGAGCTAATCTGGACGCCATCAACGATGTGAGGCGGGACTTCTGTGATTTCCACGCCGCTCGCTGCTCCAAGTTGTTCGAGGTGGGCGATGTCCCCTTCCCGATTCTTTCCGAATGCATGATTAAAGCCGACGACCATGGCGTCGGTGCCAAGCCCTTCGACGATCACCTCCCGAAAGAAGTCGGCATACGGCGTTTGCGAGAATTGACGGTCGAACTTGATCACGACCGTTTCGTCGATGCCGGTCTCCGCAAGAAGCGCAAGACGTTCGTCGATGGTGGTCAGGAGATTGACGGTTGTATCGTTGCGTCGGAGTACTTCTTGCGGGTGTGGGTCGAAGGTCAGGACAACAGCACGGGCGTGGCCTCCGGAATCGCGTTTGTGCTTCAACACCTGTAGAATGTCCCTGTGCCCGAGATGCAGGCCGTCATAGCTTCCGAGCGTGCTCACCGTGTGCGCAACGGAGACGATATTTTCGATACCGTAGGTTACTTTCATGCGTTGAGCGAACTGAGTGTTTGTCGAAGTTCGTCTGAGTGAAGGGCATCGTGAACCGAGTACTCCCCAATATGCGTACGCCGCAACGCGGTTAGCACGGCACCGGTACCGAGAATTTCGCCAATCTCATGCGCAAGACTTCGTATGTAGGTGCCTTTGGAGCAATGAACCGAAAAGCGGACGTAGGGCAAGGATATGTCCAGATCGGTGATCGCATAGATCTCGATTGGTTTTGCTTCAAGCGTCACCGGCTTCCCCTTGCGAGCAGCTTTATAGACCGGCTTTCCTCCCTGTTTGACGGCGCTGAAGACGGGAGGAAATTGCATCTGCTCCCCAACCCGCCCGAGTACCACAGCTTCCACTTCGCTGTTAGTAATGCCGCGAAGGTCACTTTCTACTGTGATCGGCGTTTCAAGATCGAAGCTTGGGGATACGATGCCCAGTCGTAACTCTGCCTGATATACTTTCTCCGAACCAAGGAATTCGGTAAGGCTTCGCGTCGCGCGGCGAGTGCCGAGTATCAGCAGCCCTGTTGCCAACGGATCGAGCGTGCCGGCATGGCCAACTTTCACCCACTTATCGCTACTGAGACGGGTAAGAATTTTTCGGAGGATATACACCGGGACGAACGACGTAATGCCATAGCTCTTATCGATGAGCAGCATCGCACCGGAAAGCGAATTGCACTGCTCAAGCGCAGCTTCGCGGTCGAGCGCGAACGATTCGGCCGTCAGGATCGGAGTTTCCTCACTCACTTCCGCCGGCATTCCCCTCACGACGGTGGATCTCCTTAAACAGGTATTCGATGCGATCGACCTCGTCTTGCGTATCGTCAAGATAGAATCGGAGTTCCGGCACATATCGCATCCGCACGGCTTTGGCAAGTGCAGCGCGAACGTGGGGTGTTTCACGCTCGATATTGCGAACCATCATTTCGCGAGTGTTCTCACTCCCACGGGTAATGATCGATAGATAGACCTTACAATGCCGCAGGTCCGGAGTGATCCTGACGGCCGTAACCGTCAGGATTCCTTCATACAAATGGGAAAACTCGCGCTGGAAGATATCGGCGAGCGCCTTTTGGATCTCCCCTGCGACCCGTTCAGTACGGATTGACATAGCAGCCTTAGCGAGCGGGGACGGTAGTTTCGAGTTTGCGCTTGACTTCGACAATACGGAAGGACTCGATCATATCGCCCACCTTGAGATCGTTGAAGTTTTCTAACCCGATACCGCATTCGTATCCGGTATCGACATCGCGGACGTCCTCTTTGAATCGCTTCAGTGACGAAAGCGATCCGGCAAAGACCTCGATGCCATCGCGGATGACTCGAATTTTCGAGTTGCGCGTGATCTTTCCATCGACGACATAACAACCTGCCACCGTACCCACCTTCGGGACTTTGAACGTGTCGCGCACCTCTGCAGAGCCAAGGATCTCTTCCTTTTGCTCGGGTGCCAACAATCCTTCGAGAGCGCTGCGGATCTCGTTGATACAGTCGTAGATGACACTGTACAAGCGAATATCGACATGTTCGGCAGCGGCGATCTTTCGGGCATCGAGATTCGGTCGGACATGAAAGCCGACGACAATCGCATTCGATGCTGCAGCCAGGCTAACGTCGTTCTCGTTGATTGCACCAACCGCCCGGTGAATGATTTCGACTTTCACCTCGGCAGTAGAAAGCCGCAAGAGCGAGTCGGCGAGTGCTTCCACCGAACCGTCCACGTCGCCCTTAAGGACGATTCGCAGATTCTGCACAGCACCTTCTTTGATCTGCGCCGACAGATCGTCGAGGCTCAATACGCCGTGGATCTGCTTGAAGTTCTGCTCGCGCTTGAGCTGGACACGCTTTGTGGAAATGTCTTTTGCGACGCTATCGCTTTCAACGACGATGAACTGATCGCCGGCCTGCGGAATGCCGTCAAAGCCCAATAGCTGTACCGGACGGGACGGCGGGGCCTCTTCGACACGGTTTCCTCGTTCGTCGAACATTGCACGAACGCGGCCCGAATACATTCCGGCGATAAACGGGTCACCCATTCTGAGTGTCCCCTTTTGAACAAGCACAGTGGCTTGAATACCTCTCCCCTTGTCAACTTCCGCTTCGATGATTACACCGCGTGCTTCGCGATCCGGGTTTGCTTTGAGCTCGAGAATATCGGCCTCAAGGAGCACTCGGTCCAGAAGCTTATCGACATTCATGCCGGTCTTGGCAGAGATCTCGACCGAACCGTACTTACCACCCCATGACTCGACAAGAATGTTCTTATCGGCAAGTTGCTGTTTGATACGTTCGGGATTTGCTTCCGGTCGGTCTACTTTATTGATGGCAATCACCAACGGAACACCAGCCGCAGTCGCATGGGATATAGCCTCCCAGGTCTGAGGCATGACACTATCATCGGCAGCCACAACAAGGATAACGACATCCGTAACCTGGGCACCGCGCGCACGCATAGCCGTAAAGGCTTCGTGACCCGGCGTATCGAGGAATGTTATCTGTCGGCCGGAATCGAGCGTCACTTCGTATGCACCGATGTGCTGCGTAATTCCACCAGATTCGCCCGCAACGACGTTCGATTTGCGGATGTAATCGAGGAGCGAAGTTTTACCATGATCGACGTGACCCATGATCGTCACTACCGGCGGGCGAGGCTTGAGCGATTCCTCTGCATCCGAAGTATCCTCAAGCGTGTCGGTGGTATATTCCTCCTGGAATTCGACACTATACCCGAATTCGTCGGCAACGAGCTGAATCGTATCCTTGTCGAGGCGCTGGTTGATCGATACCATCAGGCCAAGCGCAATACACTTCGAGATGATCTGTCCGACGTCGACATTCATGAGGTTCGCAAGTTCGTTGGCGGTCACGAACTCGGTCGGGCGGATCACCGATGACTGCTCGGCAATCTCCTCCTGCAACTTCCTCTCTTCGGTCTCGGCGCGTTCTCTGCGCTTCATCTTGCGCATACGTGCACGGCCGGCGAGGCTTCGACCTTCGTCAAGACCGGTCATCGTGCGACGGACTGCATCGCGGACCTCGCGGGCATCTACGGTTTTATCCGGACGGGCGCGTTTCTTTTTCTCTGCATCTTCGAACTCGGCCTTGCCACGTTTGGCGGCATCGCCGGTTTTCAATTTCAGCTTCTTCGGTTCGCCGGCTTTGCGCAGTTCGGGCGGCTTCGGCGTTTCCTTCTTTTGCGGCTTGAGAGCGTCGAGATCGATCTTGCCTTTGATCTTGAGGCCCGGCATGGTCGTGGTGTCCGCGGTGCCGGCGGACATCAAGAGTGTGGTCGTTTTCTTTTTCCGGCGCTTCCGCTTTCCGTCGGGTCCTTCGACCTCTTCCATCGTCCCGTCGTCAACTCCGCTTTCGACGGTCGCGTCCTCCGCAGGAGCAGCTTCTTCGGGTTCTACAGCGACAATCTCTTCGACAACAGGTGCTTCTTGAATAACCTCGGGCACGGGTTCTTCGAGCACCGGCGCTTCAGCGGGAGCAACTTCGACCACCTCAGGCTGTGGCGTGATTTCCTCCGGTTCGGGAGTGGGCGCAACGACCTCTTTTGCAACCGGCTGTTCTGCCGACTTCGGGGCTTCGGGTTCGCCCTCTTTTGTCTTTGACCGTTTCTCTTTGAATGCGGCGACCTTCTTTTGACGTTTTTCGGCAACGTCTTTTTCTTTGCCGTACTGCTTCATCACCACCTCAAGAGCATCTTCGTCGATCTTCGACATGATGGTCTTGATGCCGGTAAAGCCCTTGCTTTGCAGAAACTCGATCAGTGTATCATGGCTGATATTGAGTTCCGTCGCAAGGGTACGGACTGTTTGTTTTTTCGCTTTCTCTGTCGGTTCAACCGCCATACGTTAGAGCGTATCTGAATGTATTTGTTCTCGAACTGCATTTCGACCGAGTTCATATCGCTTACTCGGCCTTGGCATCTGCGTCGCCGCCATCGGCGCGCATGGTCGTGAGCTTAAATCCGGCTTTTTCGGCCATACTCTCGAGTTCTTGATCTGCCTGTTGCAGTTCTGCCGAGAGGATGCCACGTACCTGAACGATTCGCTCAGGCGTCAGCCCGTTAATCTTGAGCAACACTTCTTCCGGCGTATCGAGGAATTCACGAGCCGTATCGATACGTGCCTTGATCAACTCGGTGTACAGGTCGAGGCCGAGTTCGTCGCGGAACTCGATCAACTCGATATCTTCCTCATCACGAGCTTCCTTGACAAGGTTGATCTGGTACCCCGTTAGGCGGGATGCCAACCGCACATTCTGTCCTTGTTTGCCGATCGCAAGCGAAACCTGATCGTCGGAGACCAGGGCCGTCGCGGTGTGATGTTCTTCGTCGAGGTCGACGGAGATCAACTTTGCAGGCGAGAGCGCACGAGCGAGGAACATCGCCGGATCCTCTGCCCACGGGATCACATCGATGCTTTCGTTTGCGAGTTCACGCACAATCGAGTGAATACGCACGCCCTTCATACCCACGCAAGCGCCCACCGGATCGATACGATCGTCGTTCGATTCGACGGCAACTTTCGCACGTTCGCCTGGTTCGCGGGCAATTGCTTTGATCGTAATAAACCCGTCGAAGATTTCGGGTACTTCGATCTCCATCAATTTTGCGAGGAAGCGATTATCGGTGCGCGAAAGAATGACGACCGGCGTCGAGTTTACCGAATTCCGACGTACTTCCTTCACGAGTGCGCGAATGGTATCGCCCTTACGCCAGCGTTCACGCGAGATCTGTTCGCTCGCCGGAAGCAATAGCTCGCGGCGCTCGTGTAGGATAAAGAGATCGCCACGTCGCTGCTGATACACTTCGCCGACAATGATATCGCCGACGAGCGAGCTGTATTCGTTAAAGAGGTTGTCTTTCTCGATCTCCCTGATCTTCTGATTCAGGTTCTGCTTCGCGGTAATGATCAAGCGGCGACCGAAGTCTTTCGTCGTGCGGATGATCTCCACATATTCGTCGCCGGCTTCCAGATCTTCACCGGATTTCAGACGAGCATCCTCCGCAGATATTTGCGTTGTCGGGTCTTCGACCACATCGACGACTTGCTTCTCGAGATAGATCTCGATGTCGCCTTTATCCATGTTCATGACGATGTCGAACTTGGCCTCTTGGCCATATTTCTTGCGCACCATCATAGCGAACGTCTCCTCGATGACAGACATGAGGATGTCGCGGTCAATGCCCTTCTCGCGGACCATTTCCGCGAAGGATTCTACAATTTGTGGATTCATAATAGCACCGTAGAAACAGAAACAGACTTTGGCGCCCAAAGTCTGCAACACTTTAATAACACAGCTTTTGAGAAACTATCTAACAGAGGTTTTTGCCGTAAAATTCACCAATTTCGAGAATTTACCGGATCATGGCGATCTGTCGGACACTCGTGATGGACTCCCGGGGTACTGTAAGGGCACCCAGTTTCTTCGGGGATTGACCCTTTGAAGTGAGCTTCTCTTGTTCGATAGTAAGCTCGCTTTCATTAAACGCGACAAGCCTGCCGGTTACCTCACGAATACTCAGGTCATCTGTATAACTTATTCGAAGAATTCGTCCGATACTTCTCTTAAGTTGATAATCGTAAATGATTGGTTCGTCAATGCCTGGGGACAATACATCAAGTCGGTAATTGACATTCTGACCGAGTTGTTCGTCGGCAAATGATTGCAACGCCTTACTTACTATTTCGCAGTCTTCGACCCCCACAAGACGATCCCCATCGATGGTTATCTCGATCACCGGCCGCGAGTCAGTCCCTCTGACGATACAATGAAGAACATACAAGCCACGTTCCGCGGCTGCAGATTCTGCTACCGGACGTATCGTATCAATGAGTTTCGTTGCCATCTGTGAGTATTATTCCCCCTCGCTTTCGATCTTCATGATTCTGAATTGTACGCGCCGATTCTTTCTTCTTCCCTCTTCGGTCGAGTTATCGGCTACCGGATCGTCAGGACCAAACCCTTCAACAGACAACCGGCGCTCCTTAATGCCCTTATTAATGAGGTACTGGGAAACAGCCTGTGCTCGAAGGAACGAGAGCTTTTTGTTCGATTCGACAGTGCCAACGCTGTCGGTGTAGCCTTCGATCCGAACGGTCCATTTCGCATTTCTTAGAAGCAATTCTGCGAGCGCGTCCAGTGAATAATTCGATTCCGGACGGAGCGTCGCCATGTTGAAATCGAAGAAAATGTCTTCTATCGTGGCGACACTACCGACCCCGATGCTATCAAGCAGTACCGTAATCGATGTGTCGGAGAATTGTTCGGCATTCGTTTCGTCCATTTGCATGCTATACGGCAGATAGCCCGGTGCCGAGACAGAAAGCCGATATAATCGGCCCGCAGGCAGGATCAACGAGAATTCTCCTAACCCCTCCGAGCTCTCTGACGATGCTACCTCCATATTTTGCATCATATCGGTCGCGACCACCAATGCGTGGATCACATCCCCAGCCCGATTCATCACTTTCCCTTGAAGTAGCATCACGGGGTCAGGTCGCTCGTCATCGAGCAACGATATCTTATAGAGATCCAACTGATTCGCCCCGTTCATCGAAGAGAAGTATGCCAGATCTCCCGAGGCAGGGACACTGTAATATGCGTCCATCCCATCGGTGTTGATATCCGGCCCCATGTTCTTGGGGGCACTCCAGTTCACCCACGAATCGTCAAGACGTTTTGTAATATACACGTCGGCCTCGCCGTAGCCGCCTCGACCTCTGGAGGAAAAATACAGGGTCTTCCCGTCTGCCGCCAGGAATGGAGCAAACTCATCTGCCGGTGTATTGATCACAGGTCCCAGATTCTGAGGCTCACCATAGAGATTCTTGTTTCTGTCTTTGACCTTACAGACATAGAGATCGAGTGTGCCGAACCCATCCTCGCGTTCGATGGAAACGATGATGTAATCGCCATTGACGCTGATACATTGAGACGAAAGATGGCTGCTGTTTGAATAATGTTCGATGGTGATCGGGTTAATATGCCAATGCCCGACCGAATCGATCTTTGCAAAACAGAGCCCGCTCGTCGGATTGTATGCGAAGTTCTTGATGAAGAGGGTTCGGCCGTCGGGCGAGACGCCGGAGATGGCATCGTTACCGCTGGAGTTGATCGGAAATCCGAGATTCTTGGGGACCGACCACTGTCCATTGGGAAGAAGTTTCGAGACGTAGCAGTCCTGCAAATGATCGTCGCCGATATTCATCGGGTGTTCTTTGCCCATCGTAAAGAACAGGTAGCGTCCGTTCGGAGCGATAATCGGAGCGAGCTCCGAATACCTGCCGTTGATTAATCGTCCGAGATTTATTTTCTTACGCTTCGGGGCTTGATCGTCATGGCGAGTCGTCTGGGCGAACGACGTATTGATACCCAGAATCAGTAGCGAGATTAGAACAGAATATCTCAAGCGAGTGGTATAGCGTACTACCGGGGAGCAATGAAGAGAGGCGCCGATCAGATTCGAACTGATGAATGGAGCTTTTGCAGAGCTCTGCCTTACCACTTGGCTACGGCGCCGTTTCTTGTTTGAAAAGCACACAGAAAAGAGAAAATGAAGTTGGAGAGTTCCCTCTTAGTGCCGCGCGGCACCGCCATCGACGTTAATTGTCTGTCCGGTGATGATCGCAGAATCGTCGGAAGCCAGAAATGAAACAACGCTGGCAATGTCATCCGGAGTCTCGGTTTGTCCGATGGCCTGCTGCGGCAAAACGAACTCGAGCATCGAGGATTTCCCGAGTTTGGAATCCGCCGGACGCTGTGTCGCGGTCAGCCCGACCGTAATGGCATTGACAGTTACGCCAAAGTGTCCGACCTCGCCGGCAAGCGCGCGAGTGAAACCGATAATGCCCATCTTGCTTGCGATATAGTGGGTCAGGTACGGTGTACCAAGCCACACCGTATTGCTCGAGAGGTTGACGATGCGACCGAAATGACGTTCCTTCATCAGCGGCAATGCTGCCTTGCACATCAGAAAGAGTCCGTTAAGATTCACATTCAACATATTCGCCCAGCGTTCGTACGTCAGCAGTTCGAACGGCTCCTCTTCATACACACCTGCATTGTTCACAAGGATATCGAGCCTGCCGAACTTCACACGGATCGAATCGACGAGTGCCGAGACCGAGGCCGGATTCGTGATGTCCGTTTGTGAATAGTACGGTTCAAGGACATTCCCTTGAGCGGAAACTTCATTCAACGTCTCTGTCGCATCGTCCACATCCGCAACCACCACCTGCGCTCCTTCGCGTGCCAATCGCGAGGCCATTGCCCGACCATTGCCGATTGCCGCCCCGGTAATCACTGCCACCTTTCCTTCATGCCTTCGTAACATCCGCTCGAATCTATGGTATATTTACACGCACAATCATCACGATCCATCGTTCATGGAATACGTTCTTACAACCGATAGTATTACAAAACGTTTCGGTGGAGGCGCAAAGGCCGTACCAGCGTTGCAAGGCATCTCGATTTCAGTCCAACCGGGCGAGATTTATTCGCTCCTCGGTCCGAATGGCGCCGGAAAGACGACCTTCATCAAATGTATGCTCGGGATTGTCTTCCCTACCGCCGGCTCCGGCTATGTGCTCGGCCATCCGTTCGGCTCCATACAAGCCAAAGCACGCATTGGGTATCTGCCGGAGAGTCATCGATACCCGTTGCATTTAACGGGAGAGCAGGTGCTTCGATATTTCGGTAAACTCTCGATGGTGCCCCGCAGCATTCTTGAAACCAGAATCAACGAAACCCTCTCGCTTGTCGGGATGAGCGATTGGCGGGACATGAAGGTTCGAAAATACTCCAAGGGCATGATGCAGCGGCTCGGACTTGCACAAGCACTTATCAATGATCCCGATCTGATCGTGCTTGACGAACCGACTGATGGCGTCGATCCCGTCGGGCGAAAAGAGATTCGCGACGTACTGATTCATCTGAAGCAGCGCGGGAAAACGGTGTTCTTGAATTCTCACCTCCTGAGCGAAGTGGAACAGGTTTCGGATCGCGTCGCGATCCTTCGGCAAGGAAAAGTCGTTGCGGAAGGAACGGTGGATGCGCTCACTTCAAAGAAGGATACGTACGACATCTCTGTGACTGCCGAACAGTACGAAGAGGCGATTCCTCTCTTGCACCCTGTCGGAGGATCGGCGCCCGATGGTCATATTACAATCGAATGTTCTTCGATCGAAGAGCTGAATGCCGCAATCGACGCGCTACGAGCTCATGGTATCCTCATCCGCGATATCCATGCAAAGCGTACATCTCTGGAAGATATGTTCATCCAACTGATCGGTAATTCTGACGTCCAACGGGCCCAAGCGTAATATCCCTATGCAACAATTTCTTGCGATCATTGAAGAAACCTACCGCGAAGCACGCGCGAAGAAGACGATTGTCGGTTTCTTCGTTTTTTCCACAGTGATTATTCTGATTACATTTTTTGTATTCCAGAGTTCATCGGTGCAGGACGCCATGCATCAGTTTCAAGAGACGAAGATGAGCGGCAAGGGGGGCCCGATGGCGAGTGTCATACAGGTTACGGTATTAGATATATTCTATACGGTTATCTCTGGAATTCTCTATTTCATGACGATTTGTGTTGGGGTGTTTGCGACAACCGGCTTCATCACTTCGCAAATGGAGAAAGGGACGATCGACCTACTGTTATCAAAACCAGTCCCCCGTTGGATGTATTTGCTTGGTCGGTATGTAGGCAGCTTGTCGATCATCGCGATCGAAACCGTGTACTTCATACTCGGTATGTGGGTGGTCGTATCTACCTCGATCGGGATTTGGAATCCTTCGTTTCTGCTGAGCAGCGTATTTATTATGCTAGGCTTCGCCGGTATCTATGCGATTGTGGTGTTGATTAGCGTGCTTTCACGATCAAGTGCACTCTCGATCATCATTGGCATCGGCTTATTTTTTATTTCCGGATTGATTGCGATTCTCAAGGGGGTCGAGCATCTCGTCGGCAACTCCGGTGGCGGAAAATCTACTCTTTCGACAATCGCCGAGGTATTATACTATGTCTTTCCGCAAGCTTCGGATATGGGGGATAATATGAAGAATGCGATTCTCGGTCAGCCGATCAGTTGGGCACCGATCGGACTTATCTGTGGCCTAACCTGCGTCTATTTCGGTCTGTCCGTATATGCCTTCCAAAAGAAGGAATTCTAACACATTGTGATGTTGGGAGCGCGTTGAGCAATTCCTGAGACATTTCCAACCGATGGCCTGTTACTGATTTTAATGTCAGAACTTGTAGCCATCTCTATTGCCGATCTGCGAGCTCGCCTCGCCGAACTCGGCGACTCTCTTTGACCTTACGTCTAAGGCCAAGCGCATTGCCGCGCTAGAAGAACAATCTGTTTCCGAAACATTCTGGAACGATCAACGCGCTGCCCAGCGCCTGATGCAGGAATTAACACGTCTCAAAAAAGAACGTGATGAATTCCTTTCTCTGAAGTCTCGTATCGACGACGCGGAAGCACTGGTCGAGATGGCGGAGGAAGATGAATCGCTTGCGCCACAGGTCAACGAGGAGTTGACAAGCGTCGAAGAAACGCTGGCTGCACAGGAAGTGGCTGTCATGCTTGCGGGGCCAGACGATCATAAAGATGCAATTCTGACCATCAATGCCGGCCAGGGAGGCACCGAGGCTCAGGACTGGGCCGAAATGCTCGAGCGTATGTACACCCGATGGGCCGAGCAGAACGGGTACAAAGTCTCGATGATGGACGAACTTGCCGGCGAAGGAGCCGGCATCAAGTCCGCGACGCTCGAGATCAAAGGCGAAAATGCGTACGGGTATCTGAAGGCCGAAAACGGCGTCCATCGTCTTGTCCGTATATCCCCGTACGACGCGAATGCCCGCCGTCATACCAGTTTCGCGAGCGTGTATGCGTATCCTGTCATCGAAGAAGGCAACGATGAGATCGTCCTGAACCCGGCACTCCTGCAACGCGATACGTATCGCTCCGGTGGAAAAGGCGGTCAGAACGTCAATAAAGTTGAGACGGCCGTTCGTCTTACGTATCGGTATACCGATACTACCGGTAAGGAGCATGTCGTTGTTGCAGCGTGTCAGGAAGAGCGTTCGCAGTTGCAGAATGGCGAACGTGCGATGAAGATGCTCAAGAGCCGAATTGCTGCGATCATCCGAGAGATCGAAGAAGCCCGTATCGCCGCCATCGAAGGAAAGAAGATGAAAGCCTCGTGGGGCGCACAGATTCGCTCCTATGTGTTTCAGCCGTACACAATGGTAAAAGATCATCGCACCAAATTGGCGAAGACCGATGTGCAGGCAGTGATGAACGGCGAGATCACGGAGTTCATGAAGGCGTATTTGCTCTTCGAAGGTGGAAAGTTAAAGGTGTCGGATACCGAAGACGAAGATCTCGATTAGCCATGCCAATCCTTACTCGCGAGGATATCATCAAACGTGCGCCGGCGAACTGGACGTTCGACGAGCATTCGAATTCGATATTCCGCGAGTATGAGTGTTCGAACTTCGTTGCGGCGGTTGAGTTTATTCGTCGGATTGCGCCGGTCGCCGAGATGTTGGATCATCACCCCGATATTCTGCTTCACTCGTATAAACGAGTACGAGTCATGCTGACCACGCACTCGGCCGGAGGTGTGACAGACCGTGATATTATCCTTGCCTCACAAATCGATACGCTGATTTGACGATACGCGTCCCTACCCTACTCCTTTGCCTCTTCTGTTGTCTGCCGACGCTCTCGGTTGCACAATCATTGGTGCAGAACGAACAGTATGCCCAATATGACAGCGACAGGCTGCCTGCATCGTTCCACCGTTCCCGACGCGACTCCGTGGTCGCTCACATGAGCGCCAATAGCGCCGCGCTCTTTCTCGGTGGCGTCGAAAAGAACCGTGCCAATGACGTTTCGTATGAATTTCATCAGGATCCGAATTTTTACTATCTGACAGGACACATCCAGCCGAATGCCGCGCTGCTGATCATCAAGGAGAAAGAGCAGGCTGTACGTCAGATACTCTTTGTCGAGGCAAAGAATCCGGCCCGCGAAACTTGGACGGGCATCCGGCTTGGGACCGACGGCGCCAAACGGATACTTGGCTTTGAAGAAGCTGAGGTAATCGATTCACTCCCAAGTGTGCTTTCATCCCTGTTACCGCGCATCGAAACGTTCTATTACAGCCCGAATTACGGAATGAAGGTCGTCGATCCTGCTATCGACTCCGGTTTCGGTTTGTCATCGACCGTCGTCTCAATTCTTGAGCGTCGGTACCCGAAGCTTGTCATCCGGTCGTTGTTGCCAATTCTTTCACGGCTTCGCATGGTAAAAACGACGGAAGAACTCGTGTTGATGCGAAAGGCGGTCTCGATTTCTAACGAGGGACATAACGAGATCATGCGGACTGTTCAACCGGGATGGTACGAATATCAAATGCAGGCACTCGGCGAATATGTGTTCAAACGACACGGCGCAGAATATACCGGATATCCGTGCATCGTCGGCAGTGGCAATAATTCAACAATCCTCCATTACGAGACCAATCGCCGCAAGACCGAATCCGGTGACTTTGTTGAAATGGATATCGGTGCGGAATACCATGGATACAGTGCCGACGTGACACGAAGCTTTCCAGTAAATGGCACATTCACACCGGAACAACGCGCCATCTATGAAATAGTATTGGAAGCGCAAGATTCGGGCATTGCAGCGGTAACAGTAGGCGGCGAGTTTCGGGCTGCGCACTATGCCGCACTTTCCGTGATTCAACGAGGACTCTTGAAACTTGGTATCATAAGCACCCCTAATGAGGCTATCAGATATTTCATGCATGGAACGTCTCACTTTCTCGGCCTGGATGTGCATGACGCAGGGGTGCCCGGTCCACTTCCCGAGAACGCGGTGATCACTGTCGAACCAGGGATTTATATTCCCGCAGGAAGTCCGTGCGACCCCAAATGGTGGAAGATCGGATGTCGGATCGAGGATGATATTCTGGTCACTGCGTCTGGACCGGAGATTCTCTCGTCAGGGTCTCCTCGACGAATCCAAGAGATCGAAGCCCTCATGAAGAAAGGAAAGTAAAATGGGAGTGTTTGCTATGCGTTGGACCGTCACATTGACTATCATCCTGACTGCGGTTGCCGCAAACGCGCAGGAAGGATACGAGCATTTATCGCCGATTGCCCATGGCGCCGGGCGAACCTATGCGATCAACTCTCACGGCCTTTCTGCAGTAGGTTTAAATCCAGCGTTATTGGATCCGGAAGGCTCGAACCGCTTCGAGTTTCGAGTACTTCCCATCAGTTCGTTTGGCCTGGAGGCTGGGGCAAGCTTTCGCAATTCGTCCGATATTTCTAAAGTCTTTGCAATTAAAAATGCGAATATCGCGGATTCGGATCGTCGAACGATCACGAACCTGTTTCTGGATGAGAAACTCTCCGGTCGTGCCGATTTCGAAGTCTTGGGCGCACTCTATCAAACTCCCTCGATTGGGACATTTGCGCTGACCTGGACAACGCACGTTGCATTACGCACCGACATTCCGCAGGAATTTTTGAAGTTTTTCGTTACTGCGGAATCGCAGTTATTACAATTCGAGGGCTCCTTCTCGAATTTTGATTTGCAAGGTATGTGGTATTCCGAGTACTCTGCTTCGTATTCCAGACATCTCGTCGACGCCGGATCGACGAGCGATCCGCTGCTTCGTTCCATTCGCGTCGGAGCGGCTGCAAAGTATGTCGTCGGGATAGCCTATGTGGGCTTGGACCCGACAAACTCATTTGCGTATTCGTTTATCAATGGCGGAACCTCAATCAAGGTGAATTATATTTTTCGAAGTGCGTACGGAGACGGATTCGACCCGAATAAAGTACCAACCCATTTTAGCCTCGGCTTTCTTACGAGCAATTCTGCCGGTTCGGGCTATGGCTTCGATCTTGGTCTTGCCGGCGATCTGATCACATCGGACTCTGGCCGCCCTGTGCTTGGAGTGGCCGCAAGTGTGACGGATATTGGCGCTATCACCTGGACGAGCAATGCAACGGAGCGTGTTGCAGATAATCTTACGCGAAAAATCTATGCGAGCGGCACTATCGACCAGCTCAACGATTCGTTAAAAGTACTCAGTGGCGTTCTACACCATGTGGCATCATTCACAACTCCACTTCCGACAATGCTTCGGATCGCGAGCCGGTTGGATATGGATGAAGTCGGCATGCAGATCGGCAGCTTCGAGACCTCTGCGTCTATGGAGTATGACGCCGGGTTGACGTCTACCGTCGGAAGCCTCAACCACCCGCGGCTTGGTCTTGGATTAATTCTCAATTCGCCGTCATCCACAGCTTCGCTACGGCTTGCCGCAGGTTATTTCATACAGAGCGGGTCGAGTGACCTAACGCTTGGAGTCGGAACGACACTGTTCGAGCGGGTCGCGATCGACCTCGCCTCGGCGCATATAACGGATATCTTTAAAAGCGGTGCCGCCAGAACGGATGCCGCACTCAGTTTCAGAGTTCAACTATAGGTCGAGGCTCCATTTCCTCACTTTCAGCACAAGTCATTCTGAGCGAAGCGAAGAATCCCTCGATGAAACGCAGTGAGGCTCCGCCTCAGAGATTCTTCACTTTGCTCAGAATGACGATTCTTATACGGTTCTACACTCATCCACCACCCATTCCGAACTCGACGAACGAAGACGGTTTGTGTGTTGTTTATACACCGATTAGTTAGGTAAGGTAATTCTGAATTATGTCTGATACACCAAAAGCAACACCGCCGCCGTTCAAGGCATCTGGTACCGTCGCACCGCCGCCAATGAAGGCCAAGCAACCGAGCACCGATGCACATGTAGATCTTCCTGTCCTTGCGCTTACGGCGAAGGACTTTGCATCGGATCAGGACGTTCGCTGGTGTCCGGGCTGCGGAGATTATTCCATCCTTGCACAGGTGCAACGCACCATGCCGGAGTTGAACGTTACCCGTCACGGAACAGTGTTCGTTGCCGGTATCGGTTGCTCTTCGCGTTTCCCGTACTACATGAATACGTATGGTTTCCATACGATCCATGGTCGCGCAACCGCAATCGCTTCCGGTGTGAAAGCAGCCAATCCGAATCTCTCCGTGTGGGTTGCGACCGGCGACGGCGATGCCCTTTCGATCGGCGGCAACCACACGATGCACATCTTGCGTCGCAATTTCGATGTGAATATTCTTCTCTTCAACAACCGTATTTACGGATTAACGAAGGGCCAGTATTCGCCGACGTCCGAGCATGGCAAGAAGACAAAGTCGACCCCCTACGGTTCGATCGATCATCCTGTGAATCCGGCATTGTACGCCATCGGCAGCGAAGCGACGTTCGTCGCCCGCTCGATCGATCGTGAGCCGAAGCACTTGCAGGAAACCATTAAGCGTGCCGCTTCTCACAAGGGCGCTTCGTTCGTCGAGATTTACCAGAATTGTAATATCTTCAACGACGGCGCATTTCTGGATCTCACCGAGAAAGATGTGAAGGACGATCATGTGTTGCAGCTCAAGCATGGCGAACCGATGATCTTCGGAAAGAACCACGACAAGGCGCTTGTGCTTGATGGCTTTACTCCGAAGGTTGTGGCAGTGGCCGATGTCGATGCTTCGACGATCCTGAAGCATGACGAAACCAACACAACACTGGCGACCATTCTTGCCCGTATGAGCGAGATGGAAGGCTTCCCTGTTCCGATTGGCGTCCTACTCTCGATCGACCGGACCACGTATGAGAGCGAAATGACCGCCCAGATAAACGAGGCGAAGAAAAAGTCCGTCGGCGATCTAAAGAAGCTCCTTGCTTCCGGCAATACGTGGATGGTCAACTGATCACCCTCGTAGTTATTTTGAAAGGCACGTATACCCTACGTGCCTTTTTTATTGATAGACCCTGAACCCCAATTTCTGTGGGACTGTTGACCACACCCTATGGCTCAGAGCATCTACGAATTCAACCCTGCATCCTTTACCGAGATCGTCCGAGCGAACCACTCGTTCGTGCTGACGACCCATATTAATCCGGATGGCGACGCCCTTGGCTCAGAGATCGGGCTCGCCGAATGGCTGCTGAGCATCGGTAAATCCGTTCGGATCTTCAATCATTCTCCAATCCCCGAGAACTATAAGTTTCTTGATGCGGAGCGTCCGTTGATCGAGATATTCGACGAGTCGAAACATCGAAACATCGTTCTCGAGGCAGATGTGTTTGCACTCTTAGATACCAACGATCCTGACCGCTCCAAATCGCTTTCCTCCTTGCTCGTAGAACATCCGAATACGGTTCTGATCGACCATCATCTCGAACCGAAGGAATTTGCCAAAGCGCGGTTTATCGATACTGATGCGACCTCGACGGGTGAAATGATCTATCGGTTGGTTTCCGATAGCATGAATACGCTCGGCGGCTCGATCACGCCGAAAAGTGCGCAGGGGTTGTATGTGGCAATCATGACGGATACCGGTAGTTTCCGTTTCCCACGCACCGATTCCGATATCCTGAGAATTTCTGCCGACTTGCTTGATAGAGGCGCGGACCCCGTTCGCAGCTACAACGAAACATACAATACTGCGCGCGTAGCGAGAATAAAGCTGATCGGAAAATGTCTCAGTTCGTTGGAGCTATTCTTCGACGAACGACTGGCAACGCAAGTGATCACGCAGGCAGACCTTACCGAGGCGGCGGCAGTACCCGAAGAGGTGGACGGCTTTGTTCAATTCCCTCTTCAGGTCGCTACGATCGAGTACTCGATCTTCTTTCTCGAACTCAAAGAAGGGTGGAAGATCAGTTTTCGCTCTCGCGGCAAACGCTCGGCTGCCGAAGTTGCGAAGCAATTTGGTGGAAATGGACACTTCAATGCCGCAGGGGCACGTATTTTCCGGGAGATATCGTATCACGATCTCAAAGCAGAGGTTCTTGTTGCCGTTGAGCGCGAACTGAACAAACCGATCTCTTAACCCTGGATTGCGTTCGGATCGCGTGCGGGGAGTTCGATGAAGAACGTTGTTCCCTTTCCAAGTTCGCTCTCGACTCGGATCGTCCCGCTCATATTTGTAATCGTTTTCTTGACGATCGCAAGTCCAAGCCCCATCCCGCTGGTCTTTGTAGAGAAGTTCGGGTCGAAGGCTTTGCTGACAGTATCCGGCTTCATCCCGATACCGGAGTCGCTGATCTTAATATGGATCAACCCACTCCGTTCTTCTGCGCTAATGAGTATGATCCCCCACCCAGAAATGGCTTGAACCGCATTCTTGATCAGGTTGACAAGTGCCCGACGAAATTCTTCTTCGTCTGCATAGATCTTGGATAGGTTTGTTGGCAGGTCGATCGCAAAGCGGATATGAGAACGCTCAGCATCGAAAAGCGCTACCGCACTTTCAACAACGGTTCGAAGCGTGACAAACGCATATCGACGACGGGGCATTTCCCCGAATCGGGCAAATTCCGTTGCGATCCTCGTCAGCACGTCGATCTGTTCGGTCATGGTGCGCAACACGCGCCGAAAGATATTCGGGAAATTCGAGTCCTGATGTTCAAATGCATGTTGAACATGTTGGATCGAGAGCTTCATCGGCGTCAGTGGGTTTTTGATCTCATGGGCAACCTGACGTGCCATTTCTTTCCACGCCCCTTCACGTTCGACTTGTGCCACTTCTTCCCGTCGTGACACCAGCTCCGCATTCATTTTGGCGAACGATGCCACAAGGTCGCCGATCTCATCAGAGCGTGCGGCTGGAAGCATGGTGATCGGTATGCCGGAAGCGATCTCTTCTGCGGCACGACGAAGTCCTCGGATCGGAACGGCCCACCGGGTAGCGGCGTACGATGCTACGAATAATAGTAGCAATGAGCCAAGTATAAGAGAATCGACCAACGGAATTGAAACGCCAGAACGAAGCAGGTCGAATGTCAATTGCCGCTGGACGACAAGGAATCGAATCGTTCTGTACTTTCCGGCAACCCGAATACTGCCAGCTTCTGCAAATGCCGGAAACCTACCGAGCAATGATGCGCGAACCGGTTCGCCTAACCCGGATTGGTGTTGATCTACCGTCATTAATGACGATGGAAGTAACGGCGATAAAATATCATAGTGGTATGCTTCCGGAGCAGACGTCGATAAGAGCAAGCCATTATCGTCATAGAGTGCGATATCGCAATTCAGTTGCTCTGCAGCGGAGGCGATGTGTCGATCGATCACCGTTAACGAGTCGATCCGGGGAGTCGAGAGCAGCAGACGGCGAACCTGCTGCACGTTGCGATCAAATACTGCCCGCGCTACGGTATCGCTATGCGTATTGAGAGCCTCTTGGGATAATATGAATACTGCAACCGATCCGCCGGCAAATACTATACTTGCCAGAACGATCAATCGCCCTTGGAGACTGACATAGGGTCTGAGCGTATGGTCAATTACGCACCGCCCGACGAGTTCGAGCAGAAAACCAAGAAACAGAATAAGAGAGAGGCATAACAGCAGTGCGACGAATTGGTGCAGGGGCTGACGCGAATGGGCGCTCCCCGATGATGCTACCATATGCCCGTCCCAGATTACCGAACCGACACGAACACTAGGAAACACAGGCTGGCCTACCGCTCGCCGTAGTATCAAGTCATACTGAAACTGTGCTCTGTTTGCTCCGAGAATTCGTGCAAGTCTCATACCGCCAATCGAGTCGGTCAATTCGCCGTGTCGTACCGAGATATCGGTATCGTCAAATTCGGCGACCGTTTGTGTATCGCCGGTCGGTATTAGGCCGAGTGGAAAGTTTGCCGTCGATATTTGCTCAAGCAGTCTACCACTGATGCGTTCTCTCAGAACGAAGAAAAGGCCGATCTCCGGCGTCCGCCGGTGATACTCTCGCCAAAAATCGATGGCTCGCGTATGATATTCGGCGGCCGAGCGAGTTGTACTGTCTGCGGTCGCGGCGATATATTCAACCAGGATTTGCGTTGGTGACGGAAGAGGCTTGCGTGTTTGCAGCGACGTCTGACCTTGTTCGTCGGTATGCAGGTGGTTCAGAACTCCGAGAGAGACAAAGGCGCAGAGCGCTATGGAAAGAACGACGGGATGAAGGCGCTGACGCACCCATTGGATGCTCCGAAGGCCTGAAATAAATGGAATGGCTGCTATGATTCCTATACTGCATATCCACCCCCAATAATACACCTCTGGCGCCCAAATCACTGTCGACACCAATGCAATGCCGCAGCATTGAAGAAGAAAGATTGCAGCGGCAATGCCTTTGGTAACAGCCGGACGAAACGAAAACGTGTGTAGTAATTGAATACAATACTGTGCGAAGGCAAACAACAGTGACAGTATGCCGATGGAAGTAAGAACCTCGAGAATTCTATTCGAGACAAGAGGAACAGTCGATGCAGGGATCGGAAATAGGAAGTCTCGTGCTCCAATCAATATTGCGGGCAAAACGCACCATACTACTAATGCTCCCCAACGTGCGGTTTGACGTCCGACGTTTGTCTCTTTCGTTACTCGGGTTGCGAGCGAAGCAAGAAGCAGACCGAGCCAGATCAATGCACCGGAATGTACCCCCCATTTGGGAAGTGCAAACAGTGTGTCCCACAGATGTTCTGCGTTTGACGACGGTGTGATGCGTAATACGAGCTGCACCAAGTCGGGAACGCTCCCCGAGAGGATGAGAATAAGCCATCCTGCAACAGTGGCAATAGCCAATACTTGAGCAAGACTACCATATTCATCCGCCGAGGGTGTCAAGCGTTCGAGGACACGTGGGAGGAGCAGAAAAAGGAAAACGGCGAGGAGTATCTCTGAAATTGCTTCGATGCAGACGAACACAATACGGATCTCGGAATTACGCCAGCGGAGATCAAGGTCTATGTGGCCAGCAGAAAGGTATCCGATTCGTGTGCTGTGTTCGTTAGAATCAAGATAGAGTGTGCCCTCGGGCGAACCGGCCCCTGCTGCAATAAATTCTGCGGCTTCCGATGAGTGCGGTTGCGAAGGGGTTGCGCTCCAATGCCATACATGTTCTAGAATAGAATCATCGACAGTGCGCGAAGCCAATGTTCGCCGAATCAGAACGTACCCGATTGGCATGCCCTGTTTCGAGAAGAGTCGTCGATAGGTGCTATACGTCAGTAGTTGGGTTGTACTGTCAATCTCCGAAAGTCGCGACCGACGATCGAGTATTGCACCCGACGCAAAGAGCGTATCGGGAGCGGGAGAGTTGAGGGCAGGTATGTACCTCGCCCTCAGTCTTCCATTGACATCGTAAAGAGCCATCGATAGATCCGCATCGGCCCGTTTTCTTCCGTTGGCATCGGCCTGAGAAAATTGTTTGAGCCACTGGCTCGCCCGATTGCGCAAAAACGCTTCGGAAGCGCTCGGGCTGCTGTACTGGACGTAGAAATTGATCAGGCCATCATTTGCGATCGAATCTAAAAGGAAGCCGGAAATCAGATGTGTTTTCTGAAGTTCGAATTGTGCGTCTTTCGTCTGTTCTTCTACAATCCGCTTCCGTTCTTGTGAGGCCGACGGGCGTATCCCTTCTGCTACGAATAATACGAATCTTGCCCCCGCGGCAAGTAACAACAGCACGAGTAGCGTTTTACGAAATAACGAATGTGCAGTCAGAAACGCACGCGAGTCGGACCGTAGCCGATGAACAGTTGTCCCGAACGAATGACTGTTTGTCTCCATACGTGCGGATGCTTCTTCTCGCTACGAGAATATCGCTCCCTGATACTTCCCATTATTAATCACACCAACTGGTCTGCCGACGAGCTCGCTGCCGACAAACGGCGTATTATGTGATTTACTACGAATATCCTCGTCACGGAAGGTCCATTTCTGTCCCATGTCGATAATCGTAAGATTTGCCTGTTCACCGACGCCGATCGTGATCGGATCAAGTCGTAATATCTTGCGCGGATTCGTAGAGCACTTTTCGATATACTGCATCAGGGTGAGTTTGCCGGTCTGCACGAGATGAGTTACACCAAGACCGACGGCGGTTTCTAAGCCGATAATGCCATAAGCGGCGGTCATCATGTCAGTCTCCTTCTCGCTTCGAGCATGCGGAGCATGATCCGTTGCGATGCAGTCGATTGTGCCGTCTTGCAATCCTTCGATGATCGCGTCAATATCATGTTGTTCGCGAAGCGGAGGGTTCATCTTTGCATTACCCCAGTGCGTTTCGACAGCGGCATCCGTTAGTACAAAATGGTGCGGGGTGACTTCGCATGTGACTGCTATCCCCTTGCGTTTTGCAACACGTACCAATTCGACCGATTGCTTCGTCGAAAGGTGGGCCGCATGATAACGGACGCCACCGACATACTCGGTGAGTAGTATATCGCGTGCAACGATAATATCTTCTGCGACGGATGGGTATCCCGGCAGACCAAGCTTTGTGCTGACTGCGCCTTCGTGCATGCATGTACCTTTTGTCATTGCATGTTCTTCGCAATGTTGTGTACAGAGCATGTCGAACATCTTCGCATATTCAAGCACCCGACGCATGACCTCGGCACTTGCAACTGCGCTGCCATCATCGGAAATCATTCGAACCCCCGCTTCCGATAGCGAGCCGATAGGAGCCAGTTCATCTCCCTTGCGACTTTTCGTCATCGTACCACAGATCTCGACATCGACAAGATTATTGTGTGCTTTTTCCTTAATGTACGATACGACGAACGGATCGGAAATTGACGGAGACGTATTCGGCATGCAGCAAATGCCTGTAAAGCCCCCCTGTGCGGCGGCGGCGGTTCCGGATGCGATGGTTTCTTTATACTCTTGCCCCGGTTCGCGTAAATGCACATGCATATCGAAAAAGCCGGGCGCAACCACCATGCCGGAAAGATCGTACACTGTTGCATCGACTGCCGAGAGCGATTCGCCGATAGCGACGATCATGCCGTTGGAAATCTCAATGTCAATCGCGGAGCGATCGGTTTGAGTGATCGGATCGACAATTCTGCAGTTGCGCAGTACAATATGCATAGGTTAATTATCGGAAAATATCCATTCGAGCACAGCAAGTCGCACGGCGACACCCCGACGCACCTGGCGAAAGATCAGTGATGTAGCTGAATCCATTGCATCGTCGTCCAACTCGATCCCACGATTTACCGGTCCCGGGTGTAAGATCGGCAAGTGCGGGTACCGTAATCGTCGTTCTTCGGTGAGGCCGTACAAAGTTCGAAATTCTTCGGCATCCGGGAAATATGCCTTATCCTGTCGTTCACGCTGAATGCGCAGAGCGATTAATGCATCAGCTCCGGCGAGCGCTTCTTCCAGATCGGTATGAACGGAAACTCCAAACACCTCCGAGAATCCGACAGGCAGAAGTGTTGTCGGGCCGACAACTGCAACGGAAGCGCCGAGTTTCTTCAGCGCGAATATATTCGATCGTGCGACACGAGAATGCCGGATATCACCTGCGATCACAATCTTTTTGCCCTTCAACGAGCCGAAGCGTTCGACAAGAGTCGCTGCATCGAGCAGCGCCTGCGTAGGATGTTCCCCAGCGCCATCGCCTGCATTCACGATGCGAATATGGTCGGGCAGATGGCGACGCAGAAGATCCGGAACACCGGCCGACTGATGCCGTACCACGATGGCATCGATCTTCATGGCAGTGATCACCTTGACCGTATCGAGCAGGGTTTCCCCTTTCGAGAGGCTGCTGGTCTGCATCGACAGTGATACGAGTGATGCCCCAAGCCGACGCTCCGCCAACTCGAACGAAGATCGTGTGCGGGTTGAATTTTCAAAAAAGAGATTCGCGAAGGTGCGTCCCTGAAGTGTCGTTATTGCTGGGAAGGGGTCGGTAGAATCGAGAAGGGACATGAAGTGCTCCGACCGCGAGAGAATCATCATTATCTCTTCGGCTGCCAGATGTCGAATCCCGAGAAGATCTCTGTTCATTATATCGCCTTAGAACAATAAATATACGGCGAATATCCCCAGGCAACCAATTGGAACCTACAAATTGTTTTCATAAGATTATACCGTTTCAATACGCATAAAAAGGCGTGTCATGGGCAAGCAGCGAATGGCTAAAACAAAAGCGAAAACACCAGTATCGAGCGAACCGGAGGCCTCTCCGGCTTCGCAGGATGCGATTATCGTTCGCGGAGCCCGTGTCCATAATCTTCGAAACGTCGATCTCGTCGTACCGCGAGAGAAATTGGTCGTGATCACCGGAATCTCCGGCAGCGGGAAATCGTCGCTCGCATTCGATACGATCTATGCCGAAGGTCAGCGGCGCTATGTAGAGAGTCTTTCGGCCTACGCCCGGCAATTTCTGGACATGATGGAACGGCCAGACGTCGATTCCATCGAAGGACTTGCTCCGGCAGTGTCCATCGAGCAGAAAACGATCGGCAACTCCCCTCGTTCGACGGTCGGGACCGTAACCGAAATATATGATTTTCTCCGACTGCTCTTTGCCAGACTCGGGACTCAGTATTGTACTAACTGTGACATTCCCGTTCAACGACAGTCACTCGATCAGATCATCGAAGCAATTGCCTCGAATCCTGCCGGTACAAAGCTCACGATTCTTGCAACGTACGTCAGAGCCCGAAAAGGTCACTACCGCGAACTGTTCGCTGAGGCGCTTCGCATGGGCTTTACAAAGGTGCGCATCGACGGCGAACTGAAAGATCTGCTCGACGGCATGCAGGTCGACCGCTACAAGGTCCATACAATCGAACTGGTCATTGACCGTATCGTCCATTCCGATACATCGAGCGAACGTCTGGCAAAGTCGGTCGAGAGCGCACTGAAGCTCGGCAAAGGGCTCATTACAGTGCTTGCCGAAGAGCCAGGAGGATATACGTCAGAACTGCTCTTCAGTGAAAAGCTTTCCTGTCCGAAGTGCGGACGTTCGTACGAAGAGCCGCAACCAAACACATTCTCCTTCAACTCCCCTATCGGCGCCTGCACGACCTGTCATGGTTTAGGCGATGTTCGCGATTTCGATCCGGCCCTTATTCTCGGTGACGAAACACAAAGCCTCGAAGAAGGCGCTCTGCTCCCGCTTGGAAAGAAGCGGAAGAATTGGTTGTGGGCCCAGGTAGAATCTCTCTTCGATCACTATAACGCATCGATAGAAAAGCCCTATAAGTCGCTTCCAAAATCGTTGAAGGATATACTCATCAACGGCTCGGGAGATCAGAAGCTGGCGGTTGAGTGGAAAAGTGATTCGGGCCGAGAGCATACCTATCATATAAAATTTGCCGGCATCATGGCATTGCTGCGGCAAGCTGTCGAGAAAGATGCTACCGACTCGATGCGCGAATGGGCCGAACAGTTTATGGCAGGCAAAACTTGCCCTACCTGCAATGGCGGACGCCTGAAACCGGAAGCATTGTTCGTTCGAATCGAGCAGCAGAATATTCAGGATATGGTGACGTATTCGCTGAATCGATTGAAACAGCACGTCTCGAAACTGACCTTTGAAGGCAACGCTGCCCTGATCGCAAAACCGATCGTCAACGAGATCCTTACCCGCGTCGATTTCTTGCTCAACGTCGGGCTGGAATATCTATCTCTCGATCGTCCGGCCAAGACCCTGAGCGGGGGTGAATCGCAACGAATTCGACTTGCTACCCAGATCGGTACCCAGCTTGTGGGGGTTCTCTATATTCTCGACGAACCGAGCATCGGCCTTCATCAGCGAGACAATCAACGCCTCATCCATTCACTCGAACAGCTACGCGATATCGGAAATACCGTAGTTGTCGTCGAGCATGACCGCGATATGATGCTGTCGGCCGATCTTATCGCCGATATCGGTCCGGCTGCCGGAGAATATGGCGGAAAGATCGTAGCGTATGCGACGCCCGAACTCTTCAAACAGGGCGAAGCCGTGGCCGCTGGTGACTTTTTTGTTACGGAAGAATCCCCGACGGCGATGTATCTTTCGGGAAGAGAATCTCTTCATCCGGATCGCGATTCGACGGTTGTTGGTACGGAATTTCTCGAACTGCAAGGTGCAACGGGCAATAATCTTAAATCCACCAACCTAAAGATCCCGATCGGCACACTGACCTGCATCACCGGTGTGAGTGGCTCCGGAAAATCGACGTTGGTCAATGAAACCCTCGCGCCGATCCTGCAGCGACATTTCTTCAATTCGAATGTCGTCCCGCTCCCGTATGCGCATATCGAGGGGCTCGACAAGATCGATAAGGTGATTGAGATCGATCAAACGCCGATCGGCAGGACGCCTCGCTCGAACCCGGCGACATACACGGGGCTGTTCACGCATATTCGGGATTTCTTTGCCGCGCTGTCCGAATCGAAGATTCGAGGCTACAAGGTCGGTCGTTTTAGCTTCAACGTGAAGGGGGGCCGCTGCGAAGACTGCGAAGGTGCCGGGATGAAGAAGATCGAGATGAACTTCCTCCCTGACGTTCTGGTAACTTGCGAAACATGCCAGGGTAAACGATACAACCGGGAAACCCTTGAGGTCCATTTCAAAGGCCACTCGATCGCAGACATTCTTGCCATGAGTGTCACCGATGCACTGGAAGTCTTTACCGATATTCCCCGCATCAGACGGAAACTCGATGCCTTGGATAGTGTCGGTCTCGGCTATATCCGTCTGGGTCAGCAGGCTCCGACGCTTTCCGGGGGCGAAGCTCAGCGTGTCAAACTCGCAACCGAGCTGAGCAAGGTGGCTACGGGCAAGACACTTTATATTCTTGACGAACCCACTACTGGTCTTCATTTCCAAGACGTAAAGCATTTACTTACAGTCTTACTCGAGCTGCGCTCGCGAGGCAACACTGTCGTCGTCATCGAGCATAACATGGACGTTATCAAGATGGCAGATTGGATCATCGATCTCGGACCAGAAGGTGGCGAAGGAGGCGGTCGTATTATCTCGGAAGGTACGCCAGCCGATGTTGCCCGTACCCATAAGAAGACGGGAAGTTATACCGGCCTGTTCTTGGAACAAGAGCTAGCTCAGTAAGACCTCAACCGGACGGGTTTCTGAGGAATCCTTCTGCTAACCCTGGGGGTTGCAACAGCATTACTTCGTCATCCATCATCCATGCGTACTCAACTACGATCCAATTGGTTACTTCTATGTATCGGTGCTCTGCTTGTCAGTTTCGGTTGCAATCACTACGATAATCCGACATCGTCGACAACGATCCCATCGCTGCATGCGGCGGGCGAATTCGGATATATCCGTGACGGCGTTACGATCGATCGCAAAAATTATACACTGTCGTCAAGTGGATTTGCTGCTATTTATCCGAACAGAGTCACTGGTCTCCCTAATGGATTGAGCCAACTGATGATTCAGTTTATGGTGTCGGATATCGTTGGGACAAATTACACATCGGAAACGATGATGTTCTCCATCCCCTTCGATACGCCGAAGCCAGCGACATTCTCGGTTGGCGATGACGAAGCGCCACTGTTGCCGCAAGTCACGCTCTCGATCGATACGCTCAACTACAAATCGAAACCTGGAGGATCGATCGTGATTACTGAGTTCGATACGGTCAACAATACTATCTCGGGCACATTCACGTTCGATATGGTCATCGAGACACCGACACAGGGTGCCCCCGCCACGAAGCATATCGTGGGCGGTTACTTCGACAAGATCCCGATCACGGTCGGTGGCTACGGGCAAGGGAGCATCTCTGCAACGATTAACGGCCAGCAATATGTAGCCCATGACGGATTGACTGCATTCAAGACGCAAGTTTCCCCGTCCATTTGGATATTCGCAAGCAATTCGCTCGGCGAGATCCTACAAATGAGGATATCAAATCCTTCCGTCGGTACATTTCCGTTTCGTCAGAGTGGTATAAATATTAGTACAGCGGCGATTTCGGATCTTTCAGGCGCAGGGTATACTTCGACAAGCGGCACGCTTACGATCACCTCCTACGATACGACCCGCCGACGCTTCAGCGGCACGTTTAACTTTATCGGACAGACAGATAGTACGAACCAGACAATCACGGTCACTAACGGGAAGATCGACAATGTCCAGTGGTCCGAGATGTAGCGGGGAGAAGCTGTACAGATTGTACAGCGGTTAGTAATTCAGTAGGGTTTGAAGTGCGCCGGAGAGTCGAGCAGTATTCGGCAGGACTTCCTTCTCAAGCGTCGGCGCAAACGGGACGGGGACGTCAGCCGAGGCCAGGCGCATCACCGGCGCGTCAAGCGTTTCGAACGCGTGTTCAGTAATGCGTGCCGTGATCTCGGCACCAAAGCCGGCGGTGAGGTTATCTTCGTGGAGAATAAGTGCGCGGCTAGTCTTGCGGATGCTTGTGAGGATCGTTGCTTCGTCGAGCGGGACGAGTGAGCGCAAGTCGATCACTTCGATACTTCCCTTTCCACTCGACATGAATTCATCCGCAACCTCGACCGCAAGCGGGACTGTCCCACCGTAGGTAACGATCGTTGCATCGCTTCCTTCTCGCGCGATGCGAGCATGACCGAGCTCGACAATGTGCTCGCCGTCCGGCACTTCTTCCTTGAGTGAGCGGTACAATCGTTTATGCTCAAAATAGAGCACGGGGTTCGGATCGCGGATTGCTGCAAGAAGCAAACCTTTTGCATCAGAGGGCGTTGCCGGGCACACGACTTTCAAGCCCGGTTGATGCGCAAACCACACTTCGGGATTTTTCGAATGAAACGGGCCGCCGCTAATGCCGGCGCCGCTTGGAAGCCGGACGACGATTGGCACGCCAATCCCCCAGCGATATGCCGTTGTTGCCGCCACGGTCACGACCTGATTGAAGCCGTTCGTAATAAAGTCGGAGAACTGCATTTCGGCTACCGGTCTATAGCCACAGAGCGATGCGCCGATGGCAGCGCCGATAATCCCCGACTCGGCAATAGGTGTATCGATGACACGCTCTTTGCCAAAGGTGTCAATCAACCCTTTTGTCGCTTTGAACGCACCGCCGAACGGACCGATGTCTTCACCGATGCAAAACACACTCGGATCGCGCTCCATCTCGAAACGGAGTGCATCGGTGATCGCATCGATGTAGGTCCGGGTCACTTTGCCTTTGCGGCAGTCTTACGCTTGGCCGGGCGCTTCGCAGCCGTTGTCAGCATCTTCTCTGCAACGACACGGGCTTGCATGAACAATTGGAGGTAATCGTGTCCGCCGGCCTTCGAGTCGGTGCCGCTCATGTTGAAGCCACCGAACGGATGCACCCCCACGAGCGCGCCCGTACATTTACGGTTGACATAGAGATTGCCGACCATGATCTCCCGCATTGCGCGGTCGAGCTTCGAACGGTTCTTGGCGTAGATCGCACCTGTAAGGCCGTACTCGGTATTGTTGGCGACCTTGATTGCCTCGTCGAAATCCTTGACCGGAATAATTGCGAGGACCGGCCCGAAGATCTCCTCTTGGGCAAGGCGGGCCGTCGGTGCAATATCGGCGAAAACCGTCGGGGCGACATAGTAGCCCTCATTGCCGACGGTCTTGCCGCCGACAAGCAACTTACCTTCCTTCTTACCGATAGCAACATACTCCATGATCTTCTGTTGCGAACGCTGGTTCACAACCGGACCGGAGTACTTATTGAGCGCCGGATCGCCGACTTCGAGTTTCTCGACACGCTCCTTTACCTTCTGTACAAAGGAATCATACACCGGCTGCTCGACGATCACTCGCGAACATGCCGAACACTTCTGTCCCTGGAAACCGAATGCAGACGCGACGACGCCGTCGGCAGCACTATCAAGATCGGCATCTTTTGCGACGACAATCCCATCCTTGCCGCCCATTTCGGCGACAACTCGCTTGATCCACTTCTGCCCTTTTTGCGGCTCCGCGGCAAGTTGGTTGATGCGTAAGCCGATCTCCTTCGAACCCGTAAATGAGACAAAACGGGTCAAGGGGCTCTTCACAAGGAAATCGCCGATCTCGCCGCCCGGTGCAGAAAAGTAATTTAGCACCCCCGGCGGAAGGCCTGCTTCCTCCATGATCTCGGCAAAGAGCCACCCCATCATCGGCGAATCGCTCGATGGCTTCAGTACGATCGTATTTCCCGTGACGATGGCGGCACTTGCCGTACCGACGAGGATTGCGAACGGGAAATTCCACGGCGGAATGATCACGCCGACGCCCATCGGCAGATACTCCAGGTAGCCCTTCTCGTCTTTGTTTTTGACGACCGGCTGCGGCCCCGAGAGGCGGTACATCTCGCGTGCGTAATATTCGAGGAAGTCGATCGCCTCTACTGTGTCGGCATCTGCCTCGGCAAAGTTCTTGCCGACTTCGAGAATCATCCAAGCATTGACCTCATAACGGCGGCGGCGAATGATCGCTGCGGCTTTTACGAGAATGTCGGCGCGGTCGGTCGCAGGTACTTTGCTCCAGGTTTCGAATGTCCTGGTGGCCGTGTCGAGTGCGCGCTGTGCGAGCCCGAGGGTGCCTTTCGAGAACTTGCCAACGACTTCGTTCGGATGGGCCGGGTTCTTCGAGAGGATAAAATCGTTTGTTTTGATCTTCTCCTTCCCGATCACGATGGGGTACACCTGGTTAAAATTCGCACGGGCCTGCTTGATAGCGTTGGACTGAGCGGCGAATTCCTTCGGGTTTGAGAAATCTTTGTAGGTTTCGTTTCGGAACGGAGATAGTCTTTTCGTTGGCATAGTACGGTATTTTCTTGGCACTGCAAACAACTTCAAACACAGTTGAATTCGCCGCCTACGGCGAATCCGGGAATAGAGGGCGATATCGCTGCGCCAGGCGTTGAACATAGGCCAATAGCATCGGAAAAAGCTTCCGCTGCTCCCCGGTCAACAGGTTATACTCCTCTGCGCAAGTATTAGTTTTTAATCGAATCTCTTTCTTGAGGTCCGGACGGTAAAATGATATATACATTATATCTCCATTCGGGCATTCAGGACTTACATCCGATGGATCTATCACAAATAGTGACTCTTTCCGGACGAAGTACGTGAGCGTATCGTCGTCAGCAGGCTCGATATACGCAAATCCTGTCGGGGTCTTCCATATTCCCGATTTCATCTGTTGATGCGTATTAAATCGCATCTGGCCGCTCGTGTCGATGAATATCTCGTCAGCCGGATGCGTATCGGACGCCAACATCTTGAAATAGAAGGTGTAACGCAACAGACGAGGATCTACCTTTGCTGCCGGGATCGCATTCGGCGGGATGCTTGTATCGCGTTGCGCGACGACCTGTGTCGTGGACTGCTTCGACGACTGGCAACTGGCCAGCGACACCGCCACAAGAGCCCCAACGATTACCAACGGTATGACAGAACTCCGCATAGGTTACCTGACAGTATGAAGCCTCTCGACCACGGCAGCGATCGACGGCGTTGAATCACTATAGGTGAAAATTCGGCACGTCCGTACGTCCAACTCGAACGATTGGTTGAGATACGGATTTCCGAGGGAAATGATACATCGGGGCGTGCTTCCCTGCTGCCGGACAGACAGGGCGAAGCGATCAACAGGGCGAACATTCATCCCCTCGCCTGTTTCATCCAAAAGCTTTCCTCGAGGTCGTTCGAGAACGAACACGATGGTATCTGCACCGAGCGTCGATTGCAGTTCGACTTCCGAGATCGCTCGCAACGACGGAATAGACTCCGCAAGGAGAGATTGAAGCTCCCGGATATGCTGCGCCTGAAGTGTAGGGTCGTCCGCCACGATATGATAGAATCGCGCTTCGCGAACAGTGCCGATCTCGCCGATTACATCAATTGCCGAGGCCGCGATATCCTTGGCCAATAATCGATGAAATTCGGAATTGGTTATTGGTGCTTGCTCTCCGAAGTGGCAATGTCCCATGAAGCCACTCACCTGGCGTGCAGAATGTTCCAGCATACGAGCGAAGGTGCAATCTCTTGCGGCAACACTGAGGAAATGCTCGTGAATCTCATCTATATCGCCCGGCATGAGCACGAGATTATTCCCAGCTCTCACAGCCGCTTCAGCGGCATCGGCGTCGCCTGAAAATAGGCCTCGCAGACCTCCCATTTCCATCGAATCGGTCACGATGAGCCCGCTGTATCCGAGATGCTCACGCAGCAGCGTTTGTGTCAGAACAGGCGAAACCGAGGCAGGTAATTCTGCCGTAGCAAGATCGGCCCCGAACGCACGAGCTAATAGAGGGGCTGCTAAATGGCCGGTCATCACCGACGGAATCGCGGCATGAATCAACGCTCGAAACGGAGGGAATTCCACCTGCTCGAAATGTTCAGGCGTAAGCTGTAGCACGGGGAGTGCCCGATGAGAGTCAACGCGTGTCTCGCCGTGCCCCGGGAAATGCTTCGCACATGCAGCAATGCCGGCTTCTGCAAGGCCAGCGGCGTATTCTACCGCAGCGTGTGAGACTGTTTCCGCATTCTCACCGAAGGAGCGAATATTAATGATCGGGTTCTTCGGATCGGAATTCACATCCGCCACCGGTGCAAAGCTCCAATGCAGTCCGATCGCTCGCATCTCGACTCCGGTGGCTCGTGCCGCGTCACGAACGGAATTTGGCCTTGTCGCATGTGCCAGAGCGAGTGCGTGCGGGAATTCGGTGCCGCCTGTCGAGAGACGCATTGGCAAGCCCCACTCTGCATCGCAAGAGAATAGTAGCGGCCCAGTCCCTTCCGCAAGAGCCAATGTCTGCAACGTGGCAAGAATCCGCTTCGCCTGCTCGACCGTACCGTTGAAGATACAGAAGCCGCAGACCATACCTTGGACTACCCAACGCTCGATACGCGCACGGTAGATTGAATCCGTCTCGAACGGACGCAATTCCAGCCTTGGCATGAGCACCCGACCGATGGTTCGTGATAGTGTTGCTTCTGAAGAGATCGCCGTAATGAAAATTGAATCCCACTCAACAATGTAATGTTCACAAAGCGTTGCGAATATGAATTACGACCACCTGGAACGAGCATCAAACCCCGTCCGACAATTACTTGCCGAGCATGTAGCGTTTCGTGCTGCATGTGATGAATTGCTCACTCTTATCGAGCGCCTACAACGCGATGGGTACCGGGCGCATATCCAAACGGCCGATTATGCAACCCTGCTTCGGACACGCGAGATTATTCGAGAGCATCTGAACGTCCATCTTGTCAAGGAGGAAGAGATCTTTTTCCCACGGCTGGAGCAGATCGTCCCGCAAGGACGCGTGAAATTCCTTTTTTTGAACTACGACCACGAATTCTTACGCGACTACTTCAACGAATTTTGCACGATCGTCAGTGATTTTGAAGAGGACCGCGTGCCGATGCATGTCAGCGTAAAACGTATCATCGAGACGGGTTCACATATCGTCCATAATCTTATCCAGCATATTCTCACGGAGGATACGGTGTATTTCGAGGTTGCGGAACATGGCTTCGACGACGAGACGCTCGAAGCGATGGGCAACGAAATGCTTGCGCTCGAACGCCGCCTCAAAGAGCAAGAACACCCACATGAGTGACGCTATACTGACGCCAGCGCAACGGCAAGCCATCGAGGCCGATTCGCATACGGTACTGATCGCGAACGCCGGGTCGGGTAAGACGTTTACGCTCGTCGAACACTATGTTCATATTCTCGAATCGGACGATTCGACGAGCCCGGCATCCATTGCGGCCATCACATTTACTGAGAATGCGGCAGCAGAACTGCGAGAAAAGATCACCGCGGCGATCACTAAGCGCATAACGCGACTTGCGGAGCTTTCAGCAGACCCTGCCCGGATCGACCGACTCTGGCGTGCGATGCACGAACTTGACGCTGCACCGATTTCCACGATCCACGGCTTCTGCTCCCGTTTGCTTCGCGAGCACCCGATTGAAGCCGGGATTGACCCAGCCTTCGGAATTCTGCAGGGGGTCGAGCGTACACTGCTCGTCGAAGAAACGATTGAAGCTGTACTGCACAATCGCCTGCGCGATATCTATCAGCACAGCGAACCGGCTTCATCCCCGATGCTTACGACATTTACTCGCTTCGGTCGGGCGAAGATCCATCGCTGGATTGCGGGGATGATCGACCGCCGCTTCCATGCCGCTCGTGCCGCCGAGACACTGAGAACTATCACCGACCAAGAGCTCGACACACTGCTGCTGCAGCGATTCGAATATGCCGCAGAACGAATACTGATGTCTGCTTCCGTACAGACGGCTCTGGCAAAACTCGAATCCTATTTTACTACTCATGCAGATGCCGAGGACGCCCGTATGTCGTTGAATGATATTCGGAATTCGACAACTCCCCAGCAGCGCTACGAAGCAATCCCAGTATTTTTTGCTAAGATTCTGACAGACAAGGGGGGACCGAGAGAAAAGGTATTCAAGCACCGTAAAGGCGGCAACGATTATAGGCCTGAGGTTGCCAGACTGGTCGAATCTGCGCTTGCGCCACTTATGGATCTGATGCCGCAATTCGAGGCCTATGCGGACTGGCGCAATTCTGCCCCGCACACATTTACGCATTTGCGTCATGTGGTCGAACTCTACGAAGAGAGCTTTGAGCGATACACCGAGGCGAAGCTTGGACAAGGCTTGCTCGATCACGACGATCTGATCGACTATGGTGTCCGCCTCCTCGCCGAGCCGCATATCGCCGCCGAGATTGCCGAGTCCTTACGGCACTGCCTTGTAGACGAATACCAGGATACCGACGAGCGACAATATAGCCTCCTTCGATCGATCACGGCTCATTTTTCGAATCATGTACTGGTAACAATCGTCGGGGACCCGAAGCAATCGATCTACCGATTCCGCGACGCAGATCTCGATGTGTTTCACGATGCAGTGGCTGACTTAGTGAGGGCATCGCATGGCGTCGAGCCCATCACTCTCGACGTCTGTTTCCGCATGCTGCCGTTCCCTCTTTCGTTCGCGAACAAGGTGACCGACCATATATTTGGCGAAGATCCGACCCTGCGCGAACGCTACTTCTATCGTCCGCTTGTGTGTGCGAAGGATGATGAGTTTGAAGGGAGAGTAACAATGCTGATCGCAGAGGAGGTGTCTGATGAGGCTCACGAAACGGAGAATACTTCTCTCAGCGAAGAAGAGCTCATTGCCCGCTCCATCCTCGAACGACAGTCCGCCGATCCACCGTGCCGCTTCGCCGAAATGGCGATCTTGCTTCGAGACCGTAAGCGGTTGGGGTCTCTCGAAGTGACACTGCGACGCTATAATATTCCGTATTCGCTCAGCGGCGGACTGGGCTTTTACCAACAGCAGGAGATCATCGATGCACTTACTCTCCTGCATGTACTCATCGATCCGAATGACGATCTCTATCTCGTTGCCTTGCTTCGATCACCCTATGTCGGGATCGACGACCGCACGATCTGGAATCTTGTCCATGCTCGCAACCTCAAGCGACCGCGGCCGTCACTGTGGGATCACCTCCTTGCTAGCACAACCGATGCCGGCATTCGTTCGCGAATCGCATGGCTCGCACAACTTGTGGCTTTCACCGGACGTCTCGATACTGTCCGCTTGCTCGAACGAGGGATCGCCGATAGTCTGATCGAGTTAACGTATCTGGTATTTCCGGACGGTGAACAGAAGATATCGAATCTTCGCAAGTTTATCTCACTGGCTGCTCGAAGCGAACTACCGGTCTGGGAGTTTGTCGAGCAGTGTACGATTCTGCAGGAGCGCGACGATCGCGAACAGCAGGCTATTCAGCCGACGGACGATGCCGTTCATATCATGACGATCCATGCGAGCAAAGGTCTCGAATTCCCGGTCGTCTATCTCCCCTACCTATCGGATGAAGGGCGCAAGCGTCCGTCCTCGGCGCTCGTCAGTCGGCATTATCCCTATATCGTGCTCGAAGATTATTCCGGCAACGAGGCACTGCGGCATCCATATTCCGGACTTCTGTCGGTCGGCGAACGTGGTGCCGAGCGCGAGGAAGAGCTGCGGATTCTCTATGTTGCGCTCACGCGAGCAAAAAACGAGCTGGTCATCTCCGCAACGATTAACGGCAAGAAACCCATTGCCCAAACGTCTCAGCTTTCGCAAGTACTCGATAGCCTCGGCGTCGATGGCAGTACACTTAGCACATCCGACACGATTGGCTTCGTTCAACGGTTGAGCGTCTATAAGAACGGAACCAAGAGCGAGCGGGTACTTACGGGTTCGATACCGATCGTCCGGACCCTTGCAGCTCGTGAGCGACAGTTGGCGCAATCGGACGTCGTGCCTACAGTACATATGGATCTGCGGACGATAGATCCGCGTCGCGGTGTCACTCGATATAGTCCGACACAGATCGAGACGCATGTAGATTGCCCGACTAAATATGTGTTGCATTTTAATCTCGGCCTGCCGGAGGTACGGACGATCGAGTATGAACATGATCCTTCGGTCGAGCACAGCCAAACACATGCGGCAACCTATGGAAAGCTATTACACGCAGCGTTCGAGCGTATAGACGATTTTGCACCGGCCGCCGACGGGACGTTTACCGTTAATGACGAAGCATTCGAAGCACTTGCATTTCGTGTGGAGTTGCCGCCATCTGCACGGGCTCTATCAAAGCGGAAATTGGAGGACGATATTCGCCGGGTGCTTGCGTCAGACCTCCTACTCGCATTGCGCTCTGCCACGGAGACGTATACGGAGCTTCCTGTGCGCTTCGCATTGCAAGAGCACTATGTCCTTTCCGGCGTCATCGACCGCCTCTACTGCGATGCTGACGGCATGTGGCATATTCTCGATTACAAGACTACCAAAACACCGACACCGGAAAAAATCCGACAGTACGAATTCCAGACAAAACTCTATGCCTTTCTGGTGTTCAAACTATTCGATGCTCCTCAGGTGGCGACCCATTTATATTTTACATCGACCGGTACGACCGAATCAGCGGTGTATTCCGATATCGATTTACATGGGTTCGAGAACGAGTTGATTGGGACGATTGAGGAGATCCTTGCCGGGCGCGATGCACGTTCGTTCGACGACATCGAAAAAAAGCGTTCGCATTGTTCCGAGTGCCCCTACAGTCCGGACGGAGTGTCGCGTTGTGTGCTGGACACGACGCCTATTTCCATTTTTTGATCCCGACCGAAACACCCGCCAGATAGCCGACCTCATGGACAGCCCGTACATTCGGGCCGTTATAGCTATTCACCGACACGGCAACAGGTCCAAGTGTCGGCATCGCCCAATACCGGGCAGTGGCGGTCAGGCCGATGTCCAAGGTTTCGTTGTCGATGACTGTAATGCGAGCCCGCGTGAAGGCACCGAGATAAAACGAGGTCCAAGGTGAGCTGCCATCGTACGAACGTGTCGAATGATCCGTTAATCGCTCGGCCGTTGCATCGGCGCTGCCGAGTGCATACCCAAAGGCAAGCCCGATACCAAGACGAAATATATCGGATCGGGCAATGGTCCTGATCGTCTCGACATAGAGCGCATACATCGCCAGGTGTTCGGTGATGTTCGCATTATACGGATCGGTCACATCGACGAGACTGCCGGAAGGCGACCAGAGTCCTTGGCGCGACGAGGTTTGCCAAACACGTTCGAGAACGGCAGAGATCGACTGGATATAATTCGTCCCGAGCTGAGCACGAAGATTCCAAATGAACGGAGTACCGAAAAACACACCGTCGCCGTCGCTGATAAAGGCATACTGCCCTCCTGCGGCGAACGAAGCGCCGAACTCATATCGAGTGTGCTGCGCAAGTGCGGTCGAGAATGCCGCACACAGCATGACCGCGGCGAGGGCCGACCGCAATCGTTGACGCCGAACGCGGATCAAATCAATAGACGCGCTTCTTCGGTTGATACTTCGTGATGACGACCGGCTTATAGTCGATCTTCACACTTCCGTCCGCACCGCGATAGGCCATCGTGTGCTTCAGGTAGTTTACGTCGTCACGATCCGGGAAGTCTTCACGGGCGTGGCCACCGCGCGATTCTTTACGGTTTTCCGCGCAAGCGGTCACGATCTTGGCGGTTTCGAGTAGGTTGCCAAGCTCAATCGCTTCGAGGACGTCGGTATTGAACTGCATCCCCTTGTCGTCGATCTTAATGCGCTTGAACCGCTCCTGTAGTTCGTCTAACTTTGAAAGTGTACGCTTCAAACCCTTGTCGTCACGGAAGATGCCGACATCTTCCATCATGCTTTCTTGCATCTCGGTACGGATGGAAGCGCCGTTCTCACCGCTCGTGCGACTCTTGATATCGGCGACGATTGCGCGGGTGTACTGGCCGGCATCCTTCGGAAGCGGTGCGTGCTCGGCAGTCTTGAGGAATTCGACGATCGCTTTCCCACCTCGACGTCCGAAGACGATAAGATCGAGCAGCGAGTTCGTGCCCAGACGGTTCGCACCGTGGACGCTTACGCAGGCACACTCGCCTGCTGCGTAGAACCCCCGGACGATGTCTCCGTTATGATTCTGGAGCACCCGCCCGTCGATATCGGTCGGGATACCACCCATCGTGTAGTGGGCCGTCGGCTGGATCGGCACACCTTCCTTGGTCGGTTCAACGCCGAGATATGTGCGGGCAAAGCCTGTTATCTCCGGAAGTTTTTCGTTGATGATCTTCGGATCCAAGTGGGTCAGATCGAGATCGACATACGATGTGCCGTCGGATCCCTTGATGCCGCGGCCTTCACGAATCTCCTGGATGATCGCGCGCGATACCATGTCGCGGGGTGCCAGATCTTTCACCGTTGGCGCATAGCGCTCCATGAAGCGCTCGCCGTCCTTGTTGCGTAGGATGCCGCCTTCGCCTCGAGCGGCTTCACTAACGAGAATTCCGAGCTTCCAAAGCCCGGTCGGATGGAATTGCATGAATTCCATATCCTCAAGCGGCAAGCCCTTCTGATACGGGAGAATAAATCCATCGCCGGTACCGACGTGTGCGTTCGAGGTGATACGCCACACACGACCAGCGCCGCCGGTTGCGAACATCACAGCCTTGGCATGGAAGATATGGACTTCGCCGCTGATAATTTCGATCGCGACGACACCGGAACAGACGCCATTCTCGTAGAGCAATTCGGTTACGAAATACTCCGAGAAGAAATTGACTTCGTTCTTGACGCAGTTCTCGTACAGCGTATGCAGCATGACATGGCCGGTACGATCTGCGGAATAGCAGGCTCGCTTGACGGGAATGCGCTTCGAGTCGAGGTCGGCTTTGTCGATCGGGCGCGTATGACCGCCAAACGGACGTTGCGCGATCTTCCCTTCTGCCGTGCGGGAAAACGGCATGCCCATGTGTTCGAGCTCGATAATGGCACGGGGTGCGTCGTTGCACATCACCTCGATCGCATCTTGGTCGCCGAGATAATCCGACCCTTTGACGGTATCGAACGCATGCCATTCCGGCGTGTCCTCTTCGAGATTGCCAAGCGCGGCACAGACGCCGCCCTGAGCAGCCCCCGTATGCGAACGCAGCGGATGGACTTTGGTGAGTACGGCGCAAGAATACCCGGCCGGGACTTCGACAGCAGCGCGAAGACCTGCTCCGCCTGCTCCAACGATCACAACATCGAACGTATGAATCATACCTACAGCTAATTAGACATACAAAAATACGGAAGATATGCCGTCCGATTCGGGAAAATGCATCTTAGATTGAGGAATTCATGACTGCCACGATGAGAAGCCCGGCTCTGCACACTGTCCGTCGGTTGGCCAGGAAAGCCACCCCTCAAGTTTTTCCCCGGTGGCACGGCTCCATTTGATTGTGCAGTACTGTCATTCTGAGCACGTTCGCTCCGCTCAGTGTACACTCCCGCGAAGAATCCCTGTGGCGGAGCCTCACAAGGTTTCATCAAGGGATTCTTCGCTTCGCTCAGAATGACTTGTATTTAGACCGTTTGAACGGTGCTGCTCCCTTTCCTCGCACCAAGCGCCTATTCTTACTGTTTATCTTACTAAGAACATCCACACAATACTTCATCATGACTCTTAAGGATTACATCCGCGATATCCCCAATTTCCCTACAACCGGCATCACGTACCGCGATATTTCCCCTGTGTTGCAGGACCCGCTCGTCTTTCGTCATGCGATCGATTCGTTGTTGTTAAAAGTTCGCGACATGAAGATCGACCGTATTGTCGGTATCGAATCGAAAGGTCTGATCTTCGCCGCTCCGCTGTCGTTGCAACTCGGTATCGGCATGAGTGTCGCACGAAAGCGCACAGGCGATCATCCGCTCGACGTCGTCGGAATCGATTATGCGCTACAAATGGGTACCCACCGCATCGAAATGATGCGCGATGCAGTCAAGAAAGGTGAAAATATCCTGATCGTCGACGATCTCCTCGCGACCGGAGTCACCGCACGGGCAACTGCCGACCTCGTCCAGCAACTTGGCGGCAATGTTGTAGCCTTCGCGTTCCTTGCGGAAATCAACTACTACGATGGAGCGGCGAATCTGACGGATATTGCGCCGGTGCTTCACGTGTACGACTGTTAAGCGCTCTCGCTATTTACTGAGTTCTTCAATAGCCCGATCAAGCACCACGTCGTTGGTGATACGATTAGTAGTAGTGATTTTAGGACGTGCGACCACAATATGCGGCGGGATTCCCTTTCCCTCGAACGATATGCCGTTCACATCGGTGACGCGCTCGATGGACATGGAGTATAACCACCCGTTGGCGAGTTCTCGATCCAGGCGACCGGAAAACGAGCCGTTCGTCGTGTCCCCGATCTGGATAATGCTCGGGACGGTGCGTAATGCAAGTGTAAACCATTCGGCGGCACTGATTGAGTAGCGGTCGGTTAGCAGGGCGACGGGCTTTGTCCAGGGATGCTTCCCCTTCGGGGATAATACTTCGGGTTCGGGTTGCGAAAAGTCGGAATGAGCTGGCCCGTTGCGAAATTGTACCTGAAGCACCGGACGGGCCGTAGGGATAAACTCAGAAGCGAGGGTTCGGAAGTTTCCTACTGATCCGCCTCCATTTCCTCGGATATCTACAATGAGTGCTTTTTTGTCGCGCAGCGAGTCGAGTAGATATTCAAAACGGTCGGCCCACCCTCGGCTATCGTCACCATCGATAAATGTTCCGATATGCATGTATCCCAGTGAGTCATTGATCGATCCGTAAACGACCTCTCCATATCCGCCGAGGCGAGCACTGGGACCGAGGTAATAGGAGCTAACGACATTTTCTGAAAAGCCGAATGTCGAATCGCTTACGCGACGATTGGAGTTGTAAGAAAACTGCTTGCCATTTGCTGCACCGTAGAGCGATACATGAGCGTCGTGTAATGGTACAATAAGCGAGTCGAGCGTAGCGGCGAGTGCCGAGTCGGGCATATCGTTGCTGATGCGTGGGCGGTAGAGAGAATACAACGAGTCCCAATTCACAGAGAACACATCGAAATAAGAGTATCGTGCGTCGAACTCCTTCCAGAACGCATCGAACACCGCGGTGGGTTTGGCCGATTCTTGCGGACCAAGCAACAGATCGGTACATCCCGTCATGACGAACACCAGTACGAGAAGGAGCACATACTTCATAGTGCAAACCTCCATTCCAACCCGAGCGCTATCACTTGTTCGAGGTTAGCACTCTCCCAATTGTTTCGGGAGTAGCGGAAATATCGAGAATTGAATGCTGCGTTCAGCACAAACAACGGCGACAGAGCAAAGGAGGCTCCGAGCGAAGCATCCCACGATACAAAGCCGCCGATGCCAACCAGATGTACATCAGACCACGAGATTGCCGTGAGTTCGGAGGTGAAAAAGTTATATGGCGGGCGTATCAGAGCGCCGATAAGTGGGATCGAAACGGTTGCTTGACATTCCAGATCGCTTGTCAGCGAATACGAACCGCGGACCGAAGCCCCAAGCGTCATTGCCGCATCATAACTGAAGGCTCTATCCTCTGAAGAAATGTCGGTGCTGGAATAGAGATATGCGCGCGCCGCTCCCCACAGATCGATCGTACCACCGACTGCAATCCGAAGCCGTTCGTCGTCGAAACTGCCGCATGGGCGAAGCTGCGTGTATGCGAGGTCAAACAGAGTGAACAACGAGGCTCTGTCAAGTTGTCCGCTCGGCACCGGCGCATGTAAGAAGGATCCGTTTACCCCTCCGATACTGAAGCAAACATGAATATCGTGCGTCGCATACCCGGAGCGATACATGTAATCTACTGAGAACGGTCCGATCGATGCCGAGTAGATGAACGGCGAACCCATTTGATCGTGGGTAGCATACGAACCAAATCCCGTTCCGATCTGAAGGCTATGCCTTCGAAGCGTGTCGAAATCGATTCTCTGGGCATGAGCGACGGAAAGACACATCGAACTCCAAAGCAACAGGCTGCCGATGCCTGTAGCGAGTATGGAGGATCGTGTAGTTGCCAGCACGGTGGGTTAGTCGGAAAAAGTAAATGTGCGCCACGTAGGGTACACCGCTCGCAGCAGAATTGTCTTGCCGTCATGGATACTTACCTTCGTTCTAACGGAGGAAATGGTTATGGCAAGACTCGCTTCCGGAGGGATTCGCGAAAGAAGATCGGGTGTGAATTCAAACACGCCAGTATTCGGAATATGAAAATAAAATATCCCTATGGTCGGGTCGATGACTAGCACCTGAACAAAGACGGAATCGGAACCAGGGGTGGTAAATTGCACAGCGAACTGCTCACGAGGAACCGGCAGACGATGGGCGGTATCGGGATATTCGATAGTAACCTCGTCCGGCGCTTCGATCGAATCGGTGAACGTGGGAGCATCCCGGCCACCTTGAATATTCCATACCCACTCTGACCGTGTCGGAGGGGCAACAACCGCAGTAAACTCGCCCGGGATATTCACGGTGTCGAGTAATTGTTGTCCGTCGAAGAGTGCGTGAAAGGGTTGTCGCGGGCGATACCCATTGCCCAGATAGTTAAAAAACGTTGCTTCTGCGTGCACCTGTCTGGAAACGGAATCTATTCCTATTGCACGATAGGCAAGCAATACCCCATCGTATGTTTCGAACTCGGCCGGGAGCATATCTGGTACAGATGCATTCACATTGACCGAGCGTCGTGTCAGCTCGACCGGGGCTTCTGTCGCAAACGGAGATTTACACGCAGCGAATACTGCGCCCATCAAGAACACGAGGAGAATTCGATGACCGACGAATGGCATGAACGAGAATTGGTCACCATTCCAACCTTCGACTTACACAAAATAATGCCGCAAAAAAAGGCAGCGACTCGGATGAGGCGCTGCCGTGTGTCACCGAACCGATTGCTGATACGCAAGTAGGGGCGTTAGAAGCAATCGATCGTGAAGTCGTTGCGATCGACACGCAGATTGCCGTTCGCATCGACCGTCATGTGAATGTGCATCGTCAACTTGAACTTGCAACCACCCGGCGCTGTCATCACGAAATGCTCAACAGCATTACAGCCGTCTGATCCGTTCGTATCGCGGCTGATCTCTTCGAGCACCAAGCCGCCGTGGTATGTATTCCCCGACGTACCGGTACCGGAAAGGCCGCTGAGATTGATATGTACCTTCGTGAAGTCGTCATTACTGACGATATGCTCGTTTCCTCTGATCGTCACGGTATCGTTACAGCAAGTATTGATGAGTGTCGTAGAGAACGGCGCGTCATCCTGGTTCATCTTCAACGAGCCGACAGGGTTTTGCCCGGCGGTCGATGATGTCGGCTGACTTCCCTGTTGACAGCTAACGAGCGCAACGAGACACGTTGCAATGAAGGTAATGAGTTGTGTTTTCATGGTTGTACTCCTACAGGTGTGCTACCCGCATTTGTGAATGTGTTATGTTGTGTGAATTAGAGGCTCGGTCACGGACGCACGGATGCCGAAGCAGCCGGCGTCGTGGCAAACGCGACCGACATATAGGAATTTCGTAGCGCAGAATGAACAGACTTTCCGACCGAAGTCCCCAAAGGCGCTATCATACCTTTGGTGCCGTCGGTGAAATACACCACACGAATGTGACGATTTATCGTCAATTAATAAGTAGGAGTAAAGGGACCGCTCTGCTTGTATCGTTTTTTATTGCATGTATATACGCCACCCCACACACATCAGAGGATTACTCCTGTTCTCTCAAGAGTGGGCTGTATCGAAGGGGTCTTAAACCCGAATCTCAGTTACGCTCGATCAGCGGCACGTTGATCTGTACCGGTTCGAGTCCGCCCTGACGGAGCGAATGTACTTTGTTGGGTGCGAGATGTTCGCGCGTAGCACTTACCTTCTTTGCGAACTCTTCGGGGAAGCGCTGTACCGTAAACTTCACCGGCCAGGCGGCAGCCTCGCCAAGTGCGCAGATGGTTCGACCCTCGATGTTCTTGGCGACATCTTCGAGTAACTGAATATCCGCCTGCGATGCTTGGCCTGCGTTGACTCGTTTGAGGATCTTTTCAAGCCAGCCCGTTCCTTCGCGGCAGGGTGTACACTGTCCGCAGGATTCGTGGTGATAAAATTTCGAGATACGCTGTAGCACGCTCGGGATGTCGGTGTCCTCGTCCATAACCATGATGCCACCGGTCCCGATCGACGAACCGACAGCCTTCAGGCTTTCGGCATCCATCTTTACACCTTCGAGTTGATCGCCACGAAGCGGCGGCATCGACGAACCGCCGGGGATCACCATCTTAATTTTTTTGTCATTCGGTACGCCTTGCGCATACTTATAGATCATATCGGTGAGGAGCGTACCACTGGGTACTTCGTAAATGCCCGGACGGTTGACATGCCCGCTCACTCCGAGCAGCAGCGTCCCCGGGTGTTTTGCCTCGCCGATCTGGGAATATGCTTCGGCGCCGATCCTGATGATGGCCGGGATATTCGCGATTGTTTCTACATTGTTGATGGTCGTCGGATTGCCCCACAGGCCGAAGTTTGCCGGGAACGGCGGCTTCACGCGTGGGTAGCCGCGCTGACCTTCGAGCGAGTTCATGAGCGCAGACTCTTCGCCGACGATATACGCACCCGCCCCCTTGTGCACTGTGATATCCACGGAATACGGAACACCCTCACCCGTCGGTTTGAACGTCTCGAGCATCTTTGGCCCGATGAAGCCACGAGCATAAGCATCGTCTACAGCCTTCTGAACCATCTTGATCCAATGGCCGTATTCGCCACGGATATAGACATATGCATGGCGCACCTGCATTGCGTATGCTGCAAGCAGCATGCCTTCGATCATCTGGTGCGGATTGAACTCGAAGATCTGTCGGTCCTTGAACGAACCCGGCTCCGATTCGTCACCGTTGATCAGCAGAAACCGTTTTTTATCGGGCCCCTTCGGCATAAAGGTCCATTTCAGGCCGGTCGGGAATGCAGCGCCACCGCGGCCACGCAGGCCGGAACGCTTTACCTCGTCTGTCACCGCGTCCGGTGTCATCGAGAATGCTTTGCGCATCGAGTCGCCATACCCGCCATTCTTGACATACACGTCAATCTCGTGCAGGTTTGGGATATTCGGCAGGATCAATCGTTGAGTATCTGACATCGTACGCTCGTATTAAATTGCTTCCCGGGTGAGATCAGGTAACTGCGCAAAACGCTTCGGTGCGGGGACATTCCCGCTCGTGCGGATCGTTTCGATGATCGAGACAGCATCGTCCGCTGATATCTTCTCGAAGAAGGTATCGCCGACAGCAATCATCGGTGCGCCGCCGCAAGCCCCCATACACTCGACTTCCTCAAGTGAGAACACGCCGTCGGGCGTTCGTTCCATGTGGCCGATGTGCAGGCAGTCCTTCACCTTCTCGTACACCGCGTTCCCGCCGCGAAGCATGCAGCTTACATTCGTGCACACCTGAATATGGTGGCGGCCCATCGGCTTCTCGAAGAACATCGTGTAGAAGCTCACGACGCCGAGAACGTGCGCCTTCGTGCATTCGGCAAGTTCGGCGGCGAGATTCATCCCCGCATCGTCGATCCAGCCGTTGCGCTCTTGAATGCGCCATAGGACGGGCAGCAGAATCGCCTGTGGTTTTTCGTAGCGCGATTTGAGCGCCCGAAGCTCGGAAATATCTTGTTCTGTCAGCATATTCGTATATGCAAAAATACGAGCCGATGATACCGCGACTGCAAAAAATCGAGAATTTTGCAGTTACAATCATGCGTCGATTCCTCTACGAGAATGGATGGGGGTGTTGTAACACGCATCTCGATTTCGCAAATCGTTAAAGAGGGACTGACGGGTGCTCAGTCTTGTTACGCCGTTAAATACAATTCACCTCCATCTGCGGCCCGTACGTGCCGATTAACATTCGTATTCCACAAGCTTTACGCTTTTGCTGCTGGCACATTTATTGTTATCCTCCCGAGCATACTGTGATCGTCAGGAGGTTCCCCACGACATTACAGCCCACCCGATTTCTCCACACATTCGAGTTATATCTATACCTACCGACTATGAAACGGGTCATTGTTTGTTTGGCGGTATTGGTTGCAGTCTCGAGCTTTCCCACAGCAACATTTGCGCAGAGCGCAGCAGGGCGCGTCGCATTCGGTCTGGACTACGAAGCGAACAAACTCTACGGAAATTTCCGCGATAATCAGTTCTGGATGTCCGGTGATCTCTTCTTCCGGTGGAATATCCTCGATTGGCTTTCGCTGCATGCCGCCTATAATGCCGGCCAGTTGCGAATGCGGGTTAACGACGACAACCTAAACACATACGCCGACTATTTCGGACAAAAAGGAGCGGCCTACTATCCGATTCCCGGAACAACCACGAATTCCGAGATCGCGCGCGAAACATATAGTAAAATCCGCCATAGCGGATTTCAACTGATGCTCAGCACGAACCTCTTCCCCACAGAGACCTTCGTCCCATACGTCATCGGTGGCATCGAGGCGCTGAACTTCGAGCCTCGAAATCTCGATCAGGACAAAGCGCTTCCCTACCTTGCCGCCGTCGATTATTCGCGTAATACCTTCGGCGAAGTCGTTGGGATCGGCTACGAACTCTATATTAGTGAGAATTTAGTATTCAGCGGCAAAGGGCTGGTCCACTTCACGAATACGGATTATCTCGACGACTTCTCGCAAGAAGCCTACGACGAATTCCATAAGCAACTCACATCGGGCGGATCGTACAAGGCAAATCCTCCTCGGACTCCCTCGACCACACAAGATGTGTTCTTGACCTTCGGTGTCGGCTTTAGCTATTATATCGCCGGAAGTCTCGATGCCGATAAAGATGGCCTCAGCGACCGTGCCGAACGCGAGGTATATCATACCGATCCCTATAACCCGGACACAGACGGCGATGGGCTCAGTGACGGCGATGAGGTCTTTACCTATCATACCGACCCCACAAAAGCAGACACCGATGGCGACGGCTTGTCGGACTCCGACGAACTAATGCGCTACCACACCAACCCTACGACCGCAGATACCGACGATGACGGGTTGACCGATGGCCAGGAGGTGAAGGTCTATCATACCAATGCACTCAAACCGGACACCGATGGCGATCTGCTACCGGATGGCGACGAGATCAACAAATTCAAGACCGATCCTCTGAAAGTCGATACCGACGGTGACGGTCTGAATGACGGCGACGAAGTTCATCGCTATGGGACGGATCCGACGAAGACCGACAGCGATGGCGATGGGTTAGGCGACGGCGATGAAGTATTGAAATATCATACGAATCCGGCAAAGATGGACACAGACGATGACGGACTCTCGGACCGCGACGAGATTATTGAATACCGTACCGATCCCACACGAGCAGACACCGACGGTGACGGGCTCAGTGACTATGATGAGATCAATAAGACCAAAACAGACCCACTGAAGCCGGATACCGACGGCGACGGATTCAACGATGGCGTCGATAAATGTCCGCTAACACCCGGCGTGGCTCCGGACGGCTGCCCGCCGAAACAAGCGGCAAATACGGTCACCAACTTCCCTGGCATACTCTTTATCGTCAACACCGACCACTTCGACCTCTCGCAGCCGGCGACACTCGAGAATCTCTATAAGATCCGCGAGCTCGTTAACCAATGTCCCGACATCAAAGTAGTAATCGAAGGACATGCTTCGAGCGAAGGAAAAGAAGACCGTAATAAAGTCCTCTCCGAAGCACGCGCAGAAAGCGTACGCAAATGGCTGACCGATCAGGGAGTCGACTCGACGCGCATTGCCGGAATCGAAGGATTCGGTTCGTCGAAGCCTATTATTCCCGAGCCGAAAGGACACAAGAATGTATCGAAGCAGATGCTAGAGAAAGCACGAGCACAGAACAGAAGGATCGCAATACGCGTCGTTCAACCCTGCAAGTAGCGGGGAGTCTCGAATAGAAGAGGGCGGTTGATGGGCCGCCCTCTTCTATATATGCTATGCGAGAAATGCATTCTGCGCTTAGCCAATAAATGGATGTCACAAATCGCGCCTCTAATCCGTGATTTTATTATAAGATATACACATTGGGGAAAATGGTGGTATTTTTGCACCAACGACATCCCAGACGCTTTCACATTCTATTTGCACGTATGAAACAGCGTATCCTGACCACCCTGCTGGCAATCGTTGCCGGACTGACGATCTCGACAGCCCGCACGAACGCGCAAAGCACCGCCGGACGAGTCTCGTTCGGTTTTGATTATGAGGCGAACAAACTCTATGGAAATTTCCGCGACAACCAGTTTTGGATGTCCGGCGATCTCTTTTTGCGGTATAATATCCTGGATTGGCTATCTCTGCATGTGGCGTATAATGGCGGCCAGATGCGAATGAAGCTCAATGACGACGTGCTCCAGAACCCGAGCTATCAGGATTATTTCGGGCCGTCCACCTCAAAAGTCTATCTCATCCCCGGCACCGGGACGGGATCCGATATTAATCGCGAAGAGAAAAACAAAATACGGCATGGCGGCTTTCAGATCATGCCGAGTATTAATTTCTTTCCCTTGCAGCGATTCGTCCCCTATGTGATCGGAGGTATCGAGATCTTCAACTTTGAGGCCCGCAATTTGGACCAGGACCGTGCACTTCCCTATCAGACGGCAGTCGGATACTCGAAGAATACGATCGGCTGGGTGTTTGGCCTCGGTTACGAACTCTATGTCAACGAGGATCTCGTCTTCAACGGCAAGGGACTCATGCATATTCCGAATACCGATTATCTTGACGACTATTCGCAAGCGGCGTATGATGAGTTCGACAAGAAGCTGCACAACCCCGGTTACCAGCTTCCCGACCTGAAGTCGCCATCTACTTCTTCGGACGTCTTCCTCACGTTCGGCGTCGGATTTAGCTATTATATCTATGGCGACCAGGATGTCGATAAAGACGGGTTGACCGATAAGGCCGAAAAAGAAATCTATCACACCGATCCGAATAATCCGGATACCGATGGCGATGGCATCCCGGATGGCGAAGAGGTGAAAAAATATCACACCGATCCGACCAAGGCCGATACCGATGGCGATGGGATTTCGGATTACGACGAGATTTATAAATACAAAACCGACCCGCTCAATGCCGACACCGATGGCGACGGCCTCTCCGACGGACAAGAAATCAAGGTGTATAATACCGATCCGCTCAATGCCGATACCGATGGTGACGGCCTGAAGGATGGCGAAGAGGTTAATACCTACAAGACCGATCCGGCAAAAGCGGATACGGACGGTGACGGTCTCAGCGATGGTGATGAGGTAAAGAAATACTCAACCTCTCCGATCAAGATGGATAGCGACGGCGACGGCCTCAGCGATGGCGACGAAGTCACGAAGTATCATACCGATCCCGCAAAAGCGGATTCGGATGATGACGGATTGTCGGATGGCCAGGAGCTCAATCAGTACCATACCGATCCGATGAATCCCGATACTGATAAAGACGGCCTCAAGGACGGTGACGAAGTCAACAAGTACTTCACTGACCCGCTCAAAGCAGACACCGATGGCGACGGCCTCAGCGATGGTGACGAAGTCAACCAATATCATACCGACCCGAAGAGGACCGATACCGATGGCGACGGTCTCTCGGATGCCGACGAGATCAATACCTACCATACCGATCCGTTAAAGATCGACACCGACGGTGATGGGCTCACCGACAGCGAGGAGATCAGCACCTACCACACCGACCCGCTCAAGGCCGACTCGGATGCCGATGGCCTGAATGACGGAGACGAAGTGAAGGTCTATCACACCGACCCGATAAAACGTGATTCCGACGGTGACGGATTGAGCGACGGCGACGAGGTCAAGACGTACAAGACCGACCCGACGAAGAAAGATACCGATAATGACGGACTCAGCGACTTCGACGAAGTCACCCGTACCAAGACGAACCCGCTCAATCCGGATTCCGACGGCGACGGATTCAAAGACGGCGTCGATAAGTGCCCGTTGCTTGCCGGTGTTGCACCCGACGGCTGCCCGCCGAAGGCACCGGTGAATACGGTGACCAACTTCCCTGGTATTCTCTTCATCGTCAATACCGATAACTTCGATATGAGTGGCGGCGGTACGCTCGAGACACTTAACAAGATCAAAGCGCTTGTCGAACAATGCGACAGCATTCAGGTCGAAATCGAAGGCCATGCGTCAAGCGAAGGCGAAGCAAAACGCAACCAGGAGCTCTCGGATATGCGAGCTGCTGCGGTCAAGAAATGGCTCATCGATCAGGGCGTGAACCCCTATCATATCACACGGACGATCGGGTACGGTTCGAGCCGCCCGGTTATTCCGGAGCCGAAGCTGAGCAAGAGGGTAACGGCGAAGATGGTCGAGGCTGCACGCCACCAGAACCGCCGCATCGCGGTGCGCGTCGTGAAGCCGTGCGAATAGCACTCAGGATCAATTAGACGATTCGAAAAACGGGCGGCCTTGTGCCGCCCGTTTCTATTTTTCGGACCGTTGTCATGTACGTCGGCTTTACTCATTCGTGTCGGCTCTCTCCCGTACAACTTTGCCTGAAAAAAGGGTTACTCTATTGCGAGGCATGAGAATATCGGCCCGACTACGCATGTACAGGTCATATATCACATTTCATTTGAAAGAGACCACTGTGAAGCGAACGATCATCCTATTCTACGCCCTCCTGTCGCTCGCCTTCGTTGGGCAAGGGATCTGTCGGTCCCCATGAGAACTCGATATTACCCCTTATGACAATCCTGGGCAACCGGTTTGTTTTTGCAATGGCATTCTCCAGTACGAAATAGGAATTACCTTTGGCATTGCCAATGTATTATACCCAAATGATGTCGGCTTCCGTGTCGATTCGATCCGGTACGAATGCGACACATCCGCTTTTCAATACATCGTAACGATTAGAACCATTAATTTAGGAAATGGCGGGCCAATGTTCAGGCCCAGTTTATTCTCCCAAACATATCGGCTTGGATACGCTTCGCATCGTAGGGTACTACGGAGCATACGCCAGAACTGCGATTGTTCTCTGCCACGCTATTGTCAGACCTGAGATTGGGTTGTACGGCTGGACCTCGACCACAATTGACTTTGGTTGCGGCTCTTCGATTTATGATCTCAACCAACAAATTCGTACCGATACGCTGCACGACGAAATGAATGGTGGCTTTCCGATTGCGATTGCCACGACTCCGCAGCACCATGGTGTAAATGAAAATGTAGAAGTTCGCTCCTGCGGCGGAGAGACCATCGACTCCATCTATACGGTGGGCGATTTCTCGGAGTTCGAGTTTACCGAACTCTCGAAGGCACCGATTACCATCGCAGATGGCGACTCGCTGGTGATCAGGTACTTATTCACTCCGCATGTTGTGGGAAAGCTTCCGCATTCCCTCATATTCCATACCATTGACGGGAAATATCTGGTCTGGAGCCTTGAATGTAAGGTGTATGGAACAGATGCGGTCGAAGCCATCGGTCGGGCCGTCGCGGACGACCTTTCGCTGATTCCGAACCCTCCAACCGGGCCGTGCAGATACGAATGCCGACTGCTGCGCACGACCGGGTTGACATCTCGATCGTAAACGATCTCGGCATCGGCCTGAAATCTTTCAACACAGGCTCGCCGAATTCGGATGGTGGGCAAGGAACGGCCATAGTACATGCCGACGTCTCGGACATCCCGAACGGAGTGTACACGCCAATTTGCACAACCGCAGGCACGGTCCGGACATCGAGGTTGGTCACCCTGAGACAATAGGTAGCGTTACGGAATTGACGAGGCAAACCAGATTGTGTCAGACGAGATGTTGCCCCCCCCCCCAACCCACACTGTTCTCGAGGCTCGGCATCGTCCTCAATGCGCGGCAAGGATATTATTTTGGAGCTTCGCCGAAAGTTTTGTATATTGGAAGTGAAATACACCTCCACTTCAATTCCTGAAGTACGTGTACTCGACATAGTGGTCAAGTGGGAAAGAAGCTACTTGCATCTTCTTTCATTAGTTGCCTTCTTAACCCATTGGGCTGCCAGTGATAACTTATTCAACTAGAAGACATACCACAATGAAATCAGGACTCTATTCCTTGTTCCATGCAAGGCCGTTCCGCCGTTTGGCGTTGAGCCTACTTGCAGTGCTGTTGATAGCAACTCAATCCACTTTGATTCGTGCTCAGCAAGAAGTGAATCCGAGGGTGCTCTCGTATCAGGGTTCCGTGACGACAGGCACGGGAACCCCACTTACGGGCGAGCATCGGATCACAACCACACTGTACTCCGATGCGAGTGGAACCGTGCCCGTCTGGAGCGGCACCTACCGCCACGAACTGACTGGAGGTGTTTTTACCGTCCTGCTTGGCAGCGGTGCATATCCGTTACCGAACGAGCTGGATTTCTCGAAGCCGCTCTGGATCGGTGTCCAGATCGACGGCGGAGAAGTAATGAAGCCTCTTACAAGACTCTCCGGATCGCCATACGCCGTCTCGGTTGCCGATCGATCGGTGACCAAGGACAAGGTCGACTTCAACTATGTGGGTGCGATCAACGTCAACGGAAAGCCGATCACAGCACAAGGGTCAACGTTGAACCTTGTTAACGGCGAGCATACGGCCTTCAACTACGATGAAGCCACGAACACGCTCTCGCTAAACTCCTATGCGGGTATTGGGAATGCAACCCCACAGGGCGGAGGAGTGAGTTGGGTAACCGGAGCAAACACTGCCGCCGGCTACGGCGCGGGCCTTTTGGGGTCTGACAACACAAACCCTGCTAACGTCAATATGGTCGCATTCGGCGTGACGCAGATGATATTAATTGGCGCTCCGGTCGGCGGCATAACAAGTGGTATCATTCTGCCAACATCTGCCGCTTCGGGATTAGGTGTAATCTTTCAAACCAACACCAACCATACGTTTATCCACAGTTTTGGCGGAGTCACAAACTTCTTTGCGGCGAATGACGCCGGCAATCTGTCGATGACAGGTACCAATAACACCGGAGTCGGAAACCTCGCGCTGAATGCGAATACTTCGGGTAGTGAAAACACCGCATCTGGCGCTGGGGCGCTTGGCGCAAACACAATAGGATCAGACAATACAGCCAGTGGGTTTCAGGCGCTCACCAACAACACGATCGGGAGCAGCAACACCGCGATTGGATCCGGCTCACTTTCAGCTAACACTGTCGGCTCGGATAACGCTGCTGTGGGATTCCACGCTCTCACAAGCAGTAGCACCGGAACTGGTAATACTGCCCTTGGGTCCGGCGCATTGGCAGCGAACACTACCGGTATGGGCAACGTCGCAAGCGGTTTTCATGCCCTCACCAGCAATACAATAGGAGACAATAACACTGCGACCGGCTTTGGGTCCCTCCAGAAGCTCACCGGTGGTGGAAGCACCGGTCATGGTACCGACGTCTTTTCCGTGCAGAATACAGCCTGCGGGTCGGGTGTTCTGTCAGTAGACGATAGCGGCTTCGATAATACAGGCATCGGCTTCAACGCCCTGCATGCAAATACCGGTGGTACCTATACGTTGGTCGATGGTGAGTATGAACCGGAGGGAGCACGCAATACAGCGTGTGGTTCCGGTGCACTTGAAGCAAATACTAAAGGGTGGGAAAACACAGCCGTTGGCTTTTGGGCGCTGTGGAAAACAGTAGCATCAGCAAAAAATACGGGGATAGGAGCTTGCGCGCTAGAAATGAATATCACCGGTGTCGGCAATACTGCGTCCGGCTGGGGGGCCATGGCAAACAGTGATACTGGGACGTACAACACTGCCGATGGAGCGGATGCACTTCATGAGAACAAGGGGCATTTTAATGCAGGTATCGGTGTCGCTGCGCTTTACAATAACACATACGGCATGAACAACACTGCCGTAGGAACTGCGGCCCTTCAAGCGAATACGACAGCCACTCTCAGCACGGCCGTGGGAGCATACGCACTCTTTAATAGCAATGTATCGCAGAGCAGTGCGTTCGGAGATTCAGCACTTTATAGTAACACCACCGGGGAGCAGAACACCGCGCTAGGATCGAGCGCTCTATTCAGCAATACCGTTGGGGGCGACAACACCGCCACTGGTTTCCAGTCGTTACATAGTAACACGACGGGGCTAGCAAATACCGCAACTGGATGTATGGCTCTATGGAGCGAAACGTTCGGGTACGAGAATACGGCGACCGGAGCCTACTCACTCTTCACTAACTCCAGCGGAAGCTATAACACCGCAAACGGCGGACATGCATTACACGCCAATACGACCGGTTACAACAACACCGCCGCAGGGGCATCCTCGCTCCAGAACAACACGACAGGGCACGACAATACTGCAAGCGGTGCCTATGCGATGTATAACAATACGACCGGGGAAAGCAACACCGCGAGTGGCGTGACAGCACTCGGGAATAATACGACGGGGTACGACAATACAAGCAACGGGTACTCCGCGCTCTACAGCAACACCTCCGGGCACAGCAATACGGCCAGCGGCTGGGAGGCACTTTATAATGCCGATGCTGACTACAATACGGCTTACGGGTCCGCAGTGCTCCACAACAATACCTATGGTTCAGGGAACACAGGGTGCGGTGAGAGCGCGCTCTACAGCAATCTCACAGGAGGCGGTAACACGGCTATCGGTCACAATACACTCTATTCTAATTTGGTTGGAGTAAACAATACTGCCAGCGGCAATCAGGCGCTTTATAGCAGTACGGGAAGTTATAATACTGCTACCGGTACTTACTCGCTCAACTTTACCACCGGAGATAACAATACTGCCGACGGCGAGGAAGCGCTCTACTACGATAACACAGGTCATAACAACACCGCAAGTGGGTACAGCGCTCTCTTGAACAACACCACGGGGTCCAACAACGCCGCAATTGGTACTGTTGCAGGGCAGACTAATACCACTGGATCTAACAACACCTTCTTGGGTGATCATTCTGATGCCAGTACAAGCAGCCTCAGTAATGCGACCGCGATCGGCGCGAATTCGGTCGTGGATGCAAGCAACAAGATCCAGCTCGGTAACGGAAGCGTAACCGTAGTCAATACCTCTGGTCTCGTCAAAACCAGCGGTGGTATTGACGTGACGGCGGGGATTACGACACTTTCATATGCCACGGTCACGGCCGGCGCAACGATCACGATTCCGACAACTTCGTCGGTAATCGGGATTGCAGACGATGGCTTAACCCTAGCCAACGCTGTTACAATGCCCACTGTTGGGTCTGGAGATAATGGGCGCATCCTCTACATCTATAATGGGGACGCAGGCGCAACAACTGGAACAGTAATAAATCCAGGCGCAACAGCAACGTTCGTTGTTGCGGCTGGTGCCTGGCAGCGCGTAGGACCGTAATTCACACCTAGAGAGAGAGTTCTGAGGGGGGGGGGGGTTGAAGACCTACTTCAATCCCCTTTCTGCATCCGGCCCTCGACTGCAATTGCTGAAGTCCAGTGCTCTGTTCCGAAGTGCCTGTGTCCGCTAGTCAGTCTGAGGTGCACGAAGCGACACCCCGGCGCGAACCATATAAAACAGACCGAGGAGTGTGATGGCCAAGTAATTCACGGCATGTGTGATGGTCGCGAAGGCGATGGCGACGGGCATCGGCGTGTTGAAGAAGCCTGCGAGGCCACGGCTGATGAAGTAGTGGTATGTTCCTGTGCCGCCAGGCGCTGGGATCGTGATCGATACGCCGGTGAGCGCAAGCAACGCAAGTGCACCCGTAATGCCAATGCTTTCGATGCCACTCCCCGGAAAGACGAAGATGCCGGAGAATGTTGAAATGAGATAGAACAGCCAGACACCAACTGTCCCGACGATGATCGGGAAGATGGTTTCTTTCGATAGCCCGTGCAAGCCGGTCGTGAACGTCTTGAATGCCCGACTGAGTACGCCGGCGATCTTTGCCGGAAGCAATCGGTCGATCAGGCGCAACACGAAGTCACCCACCCGCCGATTCACTACTACCACAACGAACACTACCAGAGCGACCGCGACAATGGCGATCAGCGGCATTGTTGCGCTAGCGAGATCAGGAAACTCGCGTTCGAATTCGGAGCGATAGACGAAGAGCGTGAGCGTGAGAATACTGCCGAGCGCAATGACGTCGAGAATGCGTTCGATGACGATTGTGGCGAGTGCTCCGGCGAACGGGACACGCTCGGAGCGAGCGATCATTGCCGGGCGCACCAGTTCGCCAGCGCGCGGAATTACATTATTGAGCCCGTACCCCGCAACAACTGCTTTGAAAGAGTTGTACGAAGATACCTTCCCTTTGAGTGGGCGAAGTAAATATTGCCACCTCCATGCCCTAACGTAGTGTGCGATGAGCTGAAAGACGACGATGCCAAGCAGCGCAGGGATGCTTGCATGGCTCGCTACTTGTAGCAGCGCTCCGAAATCCTGCCCTCGAAATGCCAGAAACAATGCGCCCACGGTGAGGACCGTTGCGACTACATACTTCAACCAAGACTTCTTCATTCGGTCAGACCATCGGTGTTTGATCCGTCGTACCCGGTGTGAGCACGCCAAACTCTTCGAGTGCGCGTAATGCGGCCTCCTGCTCTGCTTCTTTCTTCGAGTGCCCGCGTCCGGCGCCGCGAACCATCCCGCCGACGAGCACCTCTACCGAGAAGACCCGTGCGTGGTTCGGGCCTTCTTCCCCGACCGTCACATAACGCGGCACGCCGAGTTTCTGCGACTGGGCGAACTCAAGGAGCATCGACTTATAATTCGTATCGCTGAGCATCAGCTCGTCGCGGCGCGTATGCGTGATGATCTGCCGATAGATAAAATCACGGGCAGCATCCATCCCGCCATCGAGGTAGATCGCCGCAATAATCGCCTCGTATGCATCGGCAAGCAGCGTCTGCGAGCCCCGATCGAGCGAATGGCGTGCGGAGGTAGAAAGCAGGATGAATTTTTCGAGACCGATGTCATTGGCATGCTTAGCCAATGCAGTGCCGCTCACTAACCGCGACCGCAGTTTCGTGAGTTCACCTTCGGGAAGATTCTGAAACTCTCGGTAGAGATATTCACCGATGACCAGATCGAGTACGGCATCGCCGAGGAATTCAAGACGCTCGTTCGATTGCATATCCGGCTGTTGAACGAACTGCAAGTAGGAGCGGTGCGTGAGTGCCTGCATGAAGTACAAGCGGTACTTGATCACATGGCCGATGCGACGCTCTAATTCCTCGAAGTCCGCGCCGGAGAGATTCCCTCGTGCAACGCCCGCGACTTCGGGCGGCGGCGCGACATAGACTTGGTCGCTGCGTCTGGGCGTAATGCCCGGAGGTTCGACGCCACGGCGAACTCGGCGCTTCGCGCCGAGTTCGCGATAATATTCGATGCGCTTCCTGAGCTTGCCAAGAAGACTGATACTACTGCCGTCGGCTGCTGGAGTACTCACCGGTTCGTCTCCCCCGAAATGCCGAAAGAACGTTAGATTACTGCTCAAACCGTTTCAGCGCGATCGTGGCATTATGACCGCCGAATCCGAATCCGTTGCTCATCGCAGCGCGAATCTCCATCGGACGGGCAGTATTGGGGATGTAATCGAGATCGCACTGCGGATCGGGAGTCTGCAGGTTGATCGTCGGCGGCGCGATCTGGTGGTGGATGGCCAGAACGCTTGCAATGGCTTCTACGGCACCGGCCGCCCCAAGCAAATGGCCCGTCATCGACTTTGTCGAGTTGACGGCAAGCTTGTACGCATGATCGCCGAATGTCGTTTTGATCGCTTCGGTCTCGGCAATATCGCCAAGCGGCGTCGACGTACCGTGGACATTGACATAATCAAAATCCTTCGGAGACATGCCCGAGGTATGCAGGGCCATTTTCATGGCACGAACGGCTCCCTCCCCGCCCGGCGCCGGTGCAGTGATGTGATGCGCGTCTGCCGTTGCTCCAAAGCCTGCGACTTCGGCATAGATGCGTGCGCCACGGTTCATCGCATGTTCAAGATCTTCGAGAATGAGGCTGCCCGATCCCTCGCCGCAGACGAACCCGTCGCGCGTAAGGTCGAACGGACGGCTCGCCGTCTCGGGCGAATCATTGCGCGTCGAAAGCGCCTTCATTGCATTGAAACCGCCGACACCCATCGGGCAGATGCCCGCTTCGGTGCCTCCGGCAACCATCATGTCGGCCAGCCCTCGCTGGATGTACATCACGGCGTCGATGATCGAGTGGTTGCTCGTCGCGCAGGCGCTCGTCGTTGCGTAGTTGGGTCCTTTGAGGCCGAACCGCATCGAAATATACCCGGCGCAAATATCCGAAATGATCATCGGTATGAAGAACGGCGAAATTCGGTGCGGTCCGCCGGTATCGAATACCGTCTGCTGCTGCTTCTGATACGCCCACATCCCGCCGATGCCCGAGCCGAAGATGACGCCGAAGCGGTCGCGATCGACCTTCTCCATATCGACTCCGGAGTCGGCGATCGCCTGCACACTCGACGCCATGCCAAATTGCGTAAAGAGATCCATCCGCTGAGCGAGCTTGCGATCGACGTACTCGACGGGATCGAAGTTCTTGACTTCGCAGGCGAATTTGGTGTCGTAATCGGATGCGTCGAACCGGGTGATCGTCGCTCCGCCCGAGCGGCCATTGCGCAGGCCATCCCAGTAGGAAGCAAGATCGTTGCCGATCGGGGTCACTGCCCCCATTCCGGTAACGACAACGCGGCGGTATTCGTGAGCCATAAGTAGAAACACAGGCGAGCGCAACGAATCGTCGGTGCGCTCACCTTCTGTTGGAAAAATGAATTACTGTTTGCCGGAGATGTAGGTCACTGCATCGCCGACGGTCTGGATCTTCTCCGCGTCCTCGTCGGGAATCTGCATGCCGAACTCCTTTTCGAACTCCATGACGAGCTCAACGGTATCGAGCGAATCCGCACCGAGATCCTTCGTGAAGGATGCGGTGGTGGTTACCTGCGAGGCCTCAACGCCAAGCTTGCCAACGATGATATCCCGTACCTTTGACTCGATTGCTGCTGTGTCTGCCATAACTGGTTTAGTGAATAAAGTAGAAAATTCAACCTATAAATATAACACTTTTTGAGTTCCCTGCCCCGTTACATCGCCATGCCGCCATCGACGCGGATGGTCTCGCCGGTGATATACTCGGCCAACGGCGACGCAAGAAAGAGCACGGCATTCGCAATATCCTCGACCGTCCCCATCCGCTTGACGGGCACGAGATCCATGATTGCCTTTTGCTGCGTCTCGCTGAGCTTGCCTGTCATGTCGGTTGCGATATACCCCGGGGCGACAACATTTGCCGTGATCCCGCGCGAGCCGACTTCCTTTGCGATCGACTTCGAGAATCCGATCACGCCGGCCTTCGAAGCCGTATAATTTGCCTGACCCGGATTTCCCGTGAGGCCTACAACACTGGATATCGTGATAATCCTCCCGCTTCGGGCAGACATCATCGGCCGGATCGCCGCCTTGGTCAACAGGAACACACCCTTCAGGTTCGTATCGATCACCGAATCCCAGTCGGCCTCGCTCATGCGCATCAGCAGGGTGTCCTTCGTAATACCGGCATTATTGACGAGGATATCGATCTTCCCAAACTGCTTGGTCGCTTGGTCGACGACGTTCGTTGCATCCTCGCTCGATGCCGCATCGGCTTTGATGGCGACAGCCTTGCGGCCGAGCTTCTCAACCTCGGCGACGACGTCGTTCGCCGCCGCTTCGTTCGATGCATAGGTAAATAGCACGTCTGCCCCCGCCGCCGCCAGCGCCAGGACGATTCCGCGTCCGATGCCTCGCGAGCCACCAGTGACGATGGCGCTTTTTCCGGTTAGGTCAATGGTGGTCATAAGGAGATCTGTACCATGGAATTCTTGCGACGCTCGTCCTCGAAGCGTGCGCGATTCGCCTGGAAATACTCGTTCATTTGGGTGTAGCCTTCTTCGCCGAAGACGTACTTGATTTCTTCGGTCATCGACTCGAAGACCGAGTGCACATAATTCCCTGCACCCGTCGGCCCGCAATGATTAAGATCTTCGGAATGCGAGTCGTCATAGGTGATAACGCCTTCGACGACCGTGATCGGAAACAGGATGCAATACGTCGGCTTCCATGCCCAACGATGCAGACCGTTTGCAGCCGCAGCAACCTGGATCGAACAGAAATGGCGCTTATCGAGCATGACACATCCTTCGGTGAAGCCCGAGATACCACCATCACGATCATGCACGTTCGTGCCGGTTGCGCGTCCGCTGGCAAAATCGGCGTCGTCGATCCACTCGCCATCGAACCAATGCGCGGGGTCTGTATCCTGCGTCTCGTCCATGTGCGCGGCGATCTCGTTCTTATGACGAAGGATCGTCTCGTACTCGGCCGTGTCGGCGTAGACACCGCTGTGGCAACAGCCGCCTCCACATTTGTCGATGTCGCAATACTTCACGAAGCCATGCGTGAAGATCAGCTCGTCGACCTTGAAGCCCTTAATAGTGAACGGGGCAAGACGCGATGCCGGAATATCTCCGTGCATTTCCGCCGCTTCGCCCAGGTGGTCCGTCCCAGTCATTCGTGATCGCTCCTTACTTGTTATGCGGCGTTCGGTTTTTCGACGCCAGATGTCATGACATCCGTCACGGTACGTCCGATGAGTCCTTGCAATACCTTGCCCGGCCCGTACTCCACAAAATTAACGATGCCCGCTTTGTGCATATTGCGTACTGATTGCTCCCAGAGCACCGGTGCGGTAAGCTGTTCGACAAGACGCATACGGATCGACGCAGCGTCGCCATGCGGTTCCGATGTCACATTCGCATAGACGGGAATGTTCGGCGCACCGATCGCCGTCGATTCGAGCGCTTCTTTCAATCCATCGGCAGCATATTGCATCAACGGCGAATGAAATGCGCCGCTGACCGGTAATTCCTTCACGATCCGGATCCCCGCATCCTTCGCGCGCTTCATCGCCTCGCGTACGCCATCGACAGAGCCGCTGATGACAACCTGACCGGGCGAATTAAAATTTGCCGGACGAACGATGTTCCCTGTTTCGGACTCGACTGCGGTGCACATCGTACGCAACACGGCTTCGTCCATACCGATAATTGCTGCCATCGTGCCTGGCTGCCGCTTGCCTGCCTCTGCCATGAGCATTCCGCGAAGTCGTACGAGTTTCAGGCCGTCGTCAAACGATAGCGCCCCTGCGGCAGTAAGCGCTGTGAACTCGCCGAGCGAATGCCCCGCAACCGCCGCGGGCGTCGTGGTTGGTTCGCCGCAACGAAGTGCGATCATCGAGTGCAGGTAAATCGCAGGCTGCGTAAACTCGGTTTGCTTTAACAGATCGTCCGGCCCTTCGAGCATTGTCCGCGACAGATGCGTCGAGAGCAGATCGTCCGCCTGCTCGAGCATCGACTTCGCCGTTGCGTTCGATTCGGCGAACTCCTTCGCCATGCCGACGTATTGCGATCCTTGTCCGGGAAAAACGAAAGCGGTCATGTTTGGTCTGTATCTTAGATGCACCAACGAACGAGCATCGAACCCCACGTATAGCCTGCGCCGAAACTACAGAGCACCACGTAGTCGCCTTTCTTCAGTTTACCGTTGGCATACCACTCGCTCAAACAAATCGGTATCGTCGCGGCGGTAGTGTTGCCGTAACGGTCGATATTTACCATTACCTTCTCTTCCGGCAAGCCGACACGCTGGCGTGCGGCGTCGATGATCCGAAGGTTCGCCTGGTGCGGCACAAGATATGCAATGTCATCGGCCGTCAAACCGTTTCGTTCGACGATCTCCGCCGAGACTTCTGCCATGCCGACGACCGCACTCTTAAAGACGGTCTTGCCGTCTTGATACACGTAGTGCCACTTGTTGTCGACCGTCTCGTGCGTCGGCGGGTTCAGGCTGCCGCCTGCTTTCATGTGCAGGTGCTCGCCGCCTTTGCCGTCGATGTGCAGGATGGAATCCACAATGCCGTATTCTTCCTCCACAGCCTCGAGCAGCACGACCCCGGCGCCGTCACCAAAGAGGATACACGTGTTGCGATCTTCATAATCGATGATCGAGCTCATTTTATCCGCACCGACAACCAGCACGCGATTCGCCGCTCCCGATTCGATGAAGCGTCTGCCGGTTTCGAGCGTGAAGATAAACCCGGAGCATGCGGCCGAGACATCGAAGCCCCAGGCCTTCGATGCGCCGATCTTATTTTGAATCACGCAGGCCGTTGACGGGAAGAACATATCCGGCGTAACGGTACCGACGAGGATGATGTCGATATCGTCGGCAGTGATCCCGCGTTTGTCGAGTACTTCCTTGATCGCGGGAACGGCGAGGTCGCTCGTCGGGCCGCTTCGGAAGATACGTCGTTCGCGGATACCGGCGCGGGTGCGGATCCATTCATCGTTCGTATCGAGATACGATTCGAAAAAAGAATTCGGAAGTACTTCTTCCGGAAGGTAGTGAGCGATGGCAGTAATGCCTGCCCTGCGAAGAGTCTGTGTCGCCATTATGCGTTTGTCCCGGCAGTGGATAATGCAGCCCGGGTCACTGCAACAACATTCTTTTCTACCATTTCTTCCGCGCGCAGCATCATTGTTCTGATTGCGCGGGGTGTCGAAGAGCCGTGACCGATAATCACGACGCCATTGACGCCGAGCAGCGGCACTCCGCCGTGCTCCTGATAATCGAAATCTTTCAAACTTGCTCTGAGCACCGAAGCCGTTACCGCGGCTTTCAGTTTATTGACGATCCCTTTCGCGGCGTATGCTTTGATGCGTACTCGCAGGCTCGTCAGCACGCTCTCGGCGAACTTCAGGATGATGTTCCCCGTGAAGCCGTCACAGAGGATCACGTCCGCTTTGCCCGCGAGAATGTCGCGCCCTTCCACATTACCGATGAAGTTCAGTCCGGCGTTCTCGAGCAGTGGGATCGCCTCGGCTGTGAGCGCATTTCCCTTCTCCTTCTCTTCGCCGACGCTCAACAATCCGACCGTCGGGTTCTTCACACCGAAGATCTCTTGCGCATAGACCGTGCCCATGATGCCGTATTCTTTGAGCCATTGGGCTTTGGCATCGACGGTCGCGCCGACATCGAAGACAAGCGTAAAGCCACCGCCGCCGCGCGGGAATTGTGCGCCGATCATCGGGCGACTGACGCCTTTAATGCGGCCAAGTTCGAGCGTCGAAGCACTCATGACGGCGCCCGTGTTGCCAATGCTGATAAACGCATCGACCTCGCCAGCTTTCAGTGCAAGCACTCCGCGCACGAGCGAACTATCGCGTTTATGCTTGAGCGCTGCGACAGGCTCGTCGTGCATCGTGATGACCTCGGGGGTATCCACGATGGTCACCCACTGGCTGCCCGGCTTACCGCTGACAAGCGGCTCGACCACCGATCGTTTGCCATAGAGCGTAACGACGAAACGGCCGTTGGTCTCGACAAGCGCAGTGAGCGCCCCCTCGACCTCGTAGGCCGGAGAGTTGTCGGAGCCCATGGTATCGAGACCGATCCGGATCATACTTTCCTTCCGAAACACGTCATTCAGAACGAAGTGAAGAATCCCTTGAGGTGCGCCTCGAGGATCCGTGCAGACCCGAAGGGATTCTTCGCTTTGCTCAGAATGACATGCGCATTGTCATTACGAACTTGAATTCAACAGCAAAGCCGCTCATCTTGTTTGCGATATCGCAAGATGAACGGCTTAACGATCAGTGCAGACTTGTTACGCGACCGACTTCGGTTCGAACATCTGGCGGCCGTTGTAGTGGCCACAGTTCGGGCAAGCACGGTGAAGCAACTTCGCAGCACCGCAGTTCTTGCATTCGCCGAACGACGGCTTAGCGGCCTTATAATGCGTGCGGCGCTTATCGCGACGTGTACGGCTGTTTCTATGAGTAGGATTTGGCATCTCTATATTCCCCTATTTTCTAAGCGGGGTGATAACACCCACAGAGCCCGGGAAGTTCAACTATGTCGAATCTTGCAGCACCTCTAATTAAAATTCAATAAGCAGCCGTAATTCTGGGCAAAGCGAAGAATTGCTCTACGCAGACGTCATTCTGAGCGAAGCGAAGAATCCCTTGATGAAACGCAGTGAGTCTCCGCCGCAGAGATTCTTCGCTTCGCTCAGAATGACGATAGTAATACAGTCAACACAAAGCCACTCCTTCGAATCTTGGGGAAATGTGGAGTAATCCACGCTCCGATCCAATTGCTTGTCCCCCCGCCCACTCTCAATTCCGTTTCATATTCATCGGTTGAAAGCGGTACTGAACTGGCTTTTCGACGCGGCGTTCGTCAAAGAGCGTTTCCAGAAGTTTCCGAGCCTCGTAATAGCCACCCGGTTTGAATGCGTAGCCTTCGAGCACATGTGCGTACGAGCAATGCGTACACCCCTCGACCCCCTGATCTTCCAGCCGAGCCATTGTCCCGGTCCGTTTACATTTCGGGCATGGCTGCGGCAGACGGCGCACCCAGCCATAATCGCGGTCATAGAATCGTTCGTGCGTATCGAGTTGGAGCTTCGTTCGGGTATCGGGTCGTGGCGGTCGCATAGGTGCCTATAATTGTCTCTGCCAATATATGGCTCCGTAAATAAGACTGGTGCAAATGCTCGATTTCCGCACTTACAGATGTGCCTGGACCTACTGATCAATAAGCAGCACTGTGATCATTGATAGTGACAGCAATCTCATTTCGCTCGTCGGCCGATCGCTACCCAAGACTGACCGTTCTTTGTACCGACTACACAGGCTGTGTTGCCCTTGAGCGAAAGTGCTTTGCCAATGTAATTGACGTTCGAATAATCATACAACGCATCGTATCGCTGCCATGTCTTTCCATTCCAGTGCCCAACCCAGCCCCAACTGCCAGCAGCCATAATGTCCGTTGAGGAGTTTGCGGATAAGAGATATAGCCCCACAAACGTCCCTTGTCCGAGAGAATTTGGAACAAGAGTTGTATCATTCCTCCACGCACCTCCATCTGTCCGGTGATACACGTTTGACCCAGCGGTCACAGCGAGGTGGTGACCAAGGCTGTCACCTGCCCACACGACGAACATCCCGGAGCGTTTAGCGCTTTCTGTATTCGCAAGCGGATCTTCGGTCCAGATCGTGCCATCATAATGTAGGAGTGTCGTTTGACCTGTAGAAACATTCGCTCCACAGGCCCATACATCATTGTGGCTCGTCCCCCAGACCGACCGCAGGTCCTTCGTCGTTGGGGAGGCCATATCCGTGAACGTCGTCCCGTCGTAATGATGAATCTGACCGGCATTTCCAACGACAAACAGATCATGGCTCGATTGCCCCCAGCACGCATTTGTCTGGCCAGGACGGAAATCTTCGAAGACTCCATTTGTCAACGAATGAACCGCGTCACCTCCGTAATGAATAAGCCAGTAGTGATTCGTGTCGAAGGCAAAGATCGAATAACCGTTCATCGCACCGTCCATCGTGACATGGTGTGTCGAATCCCGTGTATGGATCTGATGGAATGACGACCCATCGAATCGGTAGAGATTATTGCCGACGAGATAGATGTCATCCGGGCCAAAAACCCATACACCTGTCAAATTGGTCTCTCCGGGGATCGTGTATTCCGTCCATAACCACGCATGAGATAATGAATCCTTCACCCGTAGCAGCGAGTCCTGATTCAGGTTGCAGGTGTCGCATGGGTGATGTGTCGTATCCGAGCATGTATCGCATTTCTTCGTCTCGGTTGGATAATGCTACTTGCAGGAGAGCAACTCTCCTGCAAGTAGCACTACGATCATCGAAATCGATAGCAATCTCATGGGGTACCTCATTTGATGTAATCAACCCGTAGCACGGCGTTTGTATTGCCGGCCCTCAGGACCACATGATAGACGCCAGCAGCAGCGTTCTTGGGATGCCACTCGAGATGATGTCCCCCGCTGCCCAGGACTTCGCCGTCTGCAAGTGTCGAGACCTTTTCCCCAAGCACGTCATACACCTCTGCCCTCACCGGCGCGGCCTGCGGCAGTGTGAACGTCAACTTTACGTCACCACTGCTCGGATTCGGGTACGCACGAAGATCAGGGGTGGCTACGGTCGCGTCGGTGTGAACATCACTTGTCCCAGCCGGAACATAGCGGAAAATGCTGAACGTGTGCCGGTCGGTGGTCTGGGCGTAGATCCAACCGTGCCGCGGATCGAGGAATGTCATACTGCGCGCATCGAACGGGATGTCGTTCATGAGTGTGCGCGTATCGATATCCCAGGTTCGACCAAAATCGGTCGTGTGGGCGATGTGCTCGGCCGGCGGTTGGTGCCGAATGACGTATCGATCTGCCATGACTGGCCGTCGTCGGATGAGTATGCGTAGTTCACGCCGTATACGGGAAAGCCCGAAGCGACCATATAGTGATTGAACGGATTGCCGCCCTCGCCGTAGCCCGAGAATGCGTAGAGCCAACTGGAGTTTGCGATCGCTTGCGGTGCGAGGTATGCGATTTCGTGGTCTGACGGTATCCTCGGTACGACACCCCGATTTGCCACCCAATGATGACCTTCATCGGTCGAGATAAGCGTGACCCATGAGAATGGGCGTTTTGTATCCATAGATGCAGCGTTATTGCTATCAGGGACGCTAATGACCCAAGCCCCATCGCCACGTATGGTGAATGCATGGTTATTCACCTGATTAAATTTGCCGGTCTTCCCGAAGCCAAGTTGCGAAATGTTGTATAACAATGTTGAGTCCCACCGCTTGTCAAGCGTGAAAACCGCACCCTCGTTCGACGAAATAAAAAGTTTGCCCTCATCGTGCAACAGGTTCAGGTCGTCCATCCTCATTGTAATGACTTCGTCCTTCTTCGTGATGGCCTCCTCAGCTAACGTCCCACGGCTGACCACCGGATTGGATGCCTTTCGCGTCCAGGTGGTCCCATTGTCCGTCGAACGGTAGGTGACGATGGTGTCATGGAAGGCATTGTGCACTCCCCAGGCATTGGTGAATACAAGTTCGTTTGCGGAAATTGGGGTAGGTTCACCGACGATGACATCTCCTGGCTGTTCCAAGAGTGCACTATCCCAGGCAAACAATGCCACCGGGTCGAGCTTCTGCCAGCTTTCACCTCCATCGACGGTGCGGTACCACGTCCGGTCGGCCCAATTCGATTTCTTGAGAACGTATATGTTACGGGCACCAAAGAAATACCCGTGAAGGCTATCGGCAAAGACGATCTTGCCATACTCCATCGAATCTTCAAAGAACGTCGGGCCTTTGACCCAGTGGCCGGTTGAAGTCTGGGCAACTGCGCTCCGGCTATCCGCAAATAGGATGCATGCGGCTGCGATGAGAACGGTGCGAATGATCGGATGAATGAGCATAGTATCGGAAACGTGGTATACGCTGATGCTATACAAATAACACGTGCGGACTCATATTGTTACCTGCACCATCTACGAATTCGCCCGAACATGCGGGTTTAATTCTCAGGCCTGCAGCACATTTGCTGATGAACATCGGTGCACCAAAATCCTGTACCAATTTCCTCGCCAGATTTGTTAAGGTAACTTCACAGGAAACAGCCCTATTTCTCTTGAATATACTATTCATAGGTGATGTCGTCGGCACGGACGCCCTTGGGATGCTGACGCGGCTCCTCAAGACGTTCACCGATAAGTATCATGCCGACGCCGTGATCGTCAACGGTGAAAATGTCTTCGAAGGCAAAGGCATTAACCGCAAACAAGCAGACGAGCTCTTCGCGGCCGGGGCGAACATCATCACGACCGGCAACCACATCTGGGAGCGCTGGGAATCTCGCCCGCTTCTTCGGGAAGAACGCCGCATCTTGCGTCCGCTGAATTATCCGCGAAATAACGGCGGTGCGGGGTTCGCAATATTCGAGACCAAGTCCGGCCAGAAAGTTGGCGTATTGTCATTGCAGGGCCGGGTATTCCTGCCGCCGATCGACGACCCGTTCAATGCCGCCGACTGGGCGCTCGAACATATCCTTCGCGAAACACCGATTGTCATCGTCGATATGCACGCCGAAGCGACCGCCGAAAAACAGGCAATGGGCTACTATCTCGACGGTCGCGTGAGCGCCGTGCTCGGCACTCACACACACGTCCAGACCGCCGACGAGCGTATCCTTCCCCAAGGCACGGCATATATCTCCGATGTCGGCATGACCGGCCCGTACGATAGCTGCGTCGGGATGCGGACCGACATCGCCATCAAGCGTTTTACCTACGGGACACCACATAAATATGAGACGGCCAAAGGCGACATGAAGATCTCGGGTGTGTGCGTCGAAGTCGACGAAGCCACCGGCCGCGCACTGCGCATCGAGCGAATTCTCTACCCCGACTTCGAACGACAGCGGACGTACGTCGAAGACGCAGGTAATCACACCGAGGAAGGAGTGCCGGCAAAATGAGTACGGCTCGGATCATCGACGGCGCGGCGATTGCGCAACGTGTCCGCGACTCGGTCAAACACGATGCGGGGCATTTCATCAAGCGCACCGGTATTACCCCACGAATTGTGTTTATCCTCGTCGGCAGTAATCCGGCAAGCGAAGTGTATGTCAGTTCGAAGGGCACGTCAAGCGCGGACATGGGCTTCTCGCACGAGACCGTCCGCCTGCCTGCTACCGTCTCGCAATCCGAACTGCTCGATACGGTTTACCGTCTGAACGAAGATCCCGCGACTCATGGCATCCTTTGTCAACTTCCATTACCGAAGCAATTGTCGGAAGAAGCGGTGATCGAAGCGATCGCGCCGCATAAAGATGTCGACGGTTTTCATCCGGTGAATGTCGGTCGCCTTTCGATCGGTCGGGGCGAGTATTTCGTCCCATGCACACCGCTCGGGATTATGGAAATGATGGCGCAGGAAAACATCGATCCGTCGGGCAAGCACGTCGTGATCGTCGGCCGCTCGAACATCGTCGGCAAACCGATGGCTTCTCTGCTGGTGCAGAAGGCACAGGGTGCGAACGCCATCGTCACGATGGCGCACACTGGCGCAAAGGAGAAGTTAAAGGAGTATACCCGTTCAGCGGATATCCTCATTGCCGCCATGGGCGTCCCGCGTGCAATTACCCGGGACATGGTCAGCCCAGGCGTAGTGGTGATCGATGTCGGGATGAACCGTATCGAGGATCTTACGAAAAAAAGCGGCACCCGTCTTGTCGGCGACGTCGATTTTGACGGCGTCAAAGACGTTGCGAGTGCAATCACGCCTGTCCCCGGCGGCGTCGGGAAGATGACGATCGCCATGGTGCTCCGCAATACGCTTACGGCAGCCATTCGCCAAACTACATAACGCTATGCGTTTCGGGATTTATGCGAACATTCGCAAAGTCGAGCTCCATTCCACGCTCGAACACTTACTCCATCTTCTGAGTCCGGAGCCATGCGCGACGCTCTCGTCGCTGCGGGAATATGTCGGGAATCGCCAGGTGACGTTCTATGATAGCGCAAACGAGCTTGCGGCAAACAGCGACGTCATCGTTTCACTCGGTGGCGACGGCACGATGCTCACCGCTGCGCGGGCAATCATGCGCGAAAACCCGGCGGCAAAACTCGTCGGCGTGAATCTCGGTCACCTCGGCTTTATTTCCGAGCATTCGCCGAATGCATTGGAAGAGCTCATCGTGGCGGTCAAGCAGGGTACCATGACCGAAGAGAACCGTCTGGTGCTCGAAGGCTTGCTCACGAGCGAATCGAACGAAAAGACCGGGGTGCTGATTCGTCGCGACGTCTTAACTCCATCACGCGAAGGCGAACGCGGCGATTCGGCTCGTGCCTGTGCGCTCAACGAGATCGTGATCGATAATTTCGGTTCGACACGAATGCTGACATTCGAGATTCGGGTACAGGGTTCGCTGCTCGGTACACTTCGTGCAGATGGTATTCTCGTTTCAACACCAACGGGCTCGACTGGCTATAGCGTCAGCGCCGGTGGTCCGATCGTGGAGCCGACAAGTCCCGTGCTCATTATCTCCCCTATTGCCGCACATAGCTTAACCGTCCGGCCTGTGGTTGTGCCGGAATGGTACGAGATCGATCTGCGAATTTATAATGACGCCAGTTCTTCGGTGCTCGCTGTAGCTGACGGTCAGGAAGAAGTCGTGATCGAGACGCCGGCAATCGTGCGTCTGTCGGGGCATCAGAACCGATTGAAGCTCCTGCGGCATCCGTCGCAGTCATATTTCGATCTGCTTCGCAACAAGCTGCTCTGGAGCGCGGATATCCGAGGACTTAGGGCATAGAAACCGTACCTAGTGGTGTCATTGCGAGAGGGGCTTTAGCCCCCGAAGCAATCTGAAATTCCTCAGATGCACTGCAGGATCAACATTCGAGATTGCTTCGTCAGACGCTTCGCGTCATCCTCGCAATGACAGTGATTTCTATCCGCAAAGCTACACTCCCAAGACTTGTAGGAAGTGCTCCAGGTTCAGGAGGATCAGGATCACCGGAAAAGTAAAGAGAATCGAATCAAGACGGTCTAAGAACCCGCCGTGACCCGGGATAAGATTCGATGAGTCCTTAACGCCGGCATCGCGCTTCAAGAGCGATTTACCAAGATCGCCAAGCTGCCCAATAGAACCCGCGATAACGCCGATGATGATAGCGTCTGTTAATCGCAACCAGTTCAAAGCCGGAATTAGATGCGGTAGTGCGATCCACACACCGACCGAAGCGAGAAACCCTGCGATGGCTCCTTCCCACGTCTTCTTCGGACTCACACGTTCGAAAAATTTGTGCTTGCCGAATGCACGGCCGGCAAAATATGCGGCACTGTCACAAACCCAGATCGAGACGAACACAGCAAGAATAAAATAGCCCGGCATGTGCTCTTCGTACCCTCCGCGAATATTCGCCCACCGGCTGAGTGCATCGTGAACCCCAAATACAGCGCCCATGCCGACACCGATGTATGCGGCGCCGAAGATCGTCACGGCAGACTGTACGATCGGGTTCGGAAGGTTCCGGAATATCTCGACGGCAAGAACGATAAACGATGACAGCAAAATGATCGCAACCAGTGCCCCCCAGACGAGATCGGCTGAGTCGGTCAGATAGAATTTCATCCGATACTGTCCGAAGACGGCAGTAATACACATTGTGATTGCAATGCCGAGATACGTCTGCGGTACAAAGCCTTTCGCACGGGCGAGCCCATAGTATTCCCATACCGTTATACCCGAAAGCATCACGGCCAGCGCATAAAACCCGACGGGTTTATAGAGCACGATAAAGAGCACGACCGGGATCGCAATGACGGCGACAAGTACGCGCTGCGCAAGATTACTGAGTGACATCGTGGTAGATGGGTGAAAACGTTTCGCGGTTCAGCGCATCGATCTCACGAGCGGCGTTACCTCTGGCCGTTAGTGGAGCGGTGATCCGTTGGAATACGAATAACATGGCAAATAGGAACGGCAATCCGAGTCCGATCAGTGCCGCCGAATCCGCGAGTGGAACATCCGGCGTCTTGGCCAGCGACTCCGATGTCAAAGCACTCCCCTGAAAATAGAACGTCGCCAACACGATCAGGCCGTTGTTCATCGCATGTGCGAGCATGCTCACCCGTAGATCGCTTGTTCGATACGCAAGCCAGCCAAGTGCCGCACCCATCGCGACGAGGCCCGGGAGATTGAGCGGGCTCATGTGCATTGCCCCGAAGAGCAGCGATGTGATCACCAGTGCAACGATCGGCCGAGGCCTCCCTTTCCCGCTTCGTTCGATGTGTGTTTGTATGAAACCTCGGAAGAATGCCTCTTCGGCGATCGCAGGGACGGCAGAAATACCGATCAAGAGAATTATCAGCTCGCCCGAGCTATGCGCCGTCGTCACATTCGACATGAGATCGTCGAGTTGCTTCTGCAAGCCGACAAGCGTATCGAAGAGCGACGGAAACAACTTGAGAAACGAATGCCAGAGTCCATCGAGACCGCCGCCGACGACCTCGGTGGCGATAATGACCGGTACGCCGATAAGCTGGGCCCCGAGAGGCGTCTCGTGCATTCCTTCGATACGGAATACCGCATGCGGATCCTTCCGGGTCGTGCGTGTAAGCAAGATCGGAATCGCAAGCATGACCAACAGCTCGGAGACGGCATTGACAATGACCATGACCGATGCATCTGCATTTTGCACATTCAAGCCATAGAGTGCCACAAGCACGACGCCGCCGAGCACATTGAACACGCCCACAGCCGCCGCAACAAGCAGAATAAGACGAGGAATGCCGAAATAGCCGTTTCTCATAGTCCGAACTTCTTGCGTTTGCGCCAGAGGGTTGCGCTGTCGATTTGCAGAATGCGGGCTGCCTCTTCGAGGCTCTGCGTCTTCGAGAGGACGAATGCGATATGATCGCGTTCTACCTCTTCAAGCGAACGAAGCGAGGGCTGCGCTACATCGATTGTTTTCTCCGATTGTCTCCCCGTGGCAATATGCGCGGGCAAGTGTTCCATCGTGATAGATCGTTCACCGGAAGCGAGGATCGCCGCGCGCATCATCGCGTTTTCGAGTTCACGGATGTTTCCCCGCCACTCGTATCGTAGAAGAGCCGTTTTTACTTCATCAGATAATGTGGGGACAATAGTACCTTTGCTTGCACGGTCAACGAAGAGTTCGGCGAGAGGTATGATATCGTCTTTTCGATGGCGCAACGGCGGGACGGTCAGCCGGAATGCGCTTAAGCGATAAAACAGATCTTCGCGAAATCTTCCGTCATCGATGGCTTCTTCAAGATTGCGATTCGTTGCAGCAACGATGCGTACGTCGCTGTTGCGTACCGTATTCTCGCCAACTCGGACAAACTCGTGATTCTGAAGGAATCGCAGCAGCTTCGCTTGCATCAGAATAGGCATTTCACCGATCTCATCTAAGAACAGAGTGCCGCCGTTTGCCGCTTCGACCAGACCGACACGATCCTTTATTGCGCTCGTAAACGCTCCTTTTGCGTGGCCGAATAATTCCGATTCGATCAATTCCTGCGAGAGCGCCGCACAGTTGAGCTTGATGATCGGTTTCGATGGGCGTGTGCTATGCTCGTGAATAAAATCAGCCAACAACTCCTTTCCTGTTCCGGTCTCCCCCTCGATGAGCACTGTCAGATCGGACGCTGCAATTTTTTCGGCTGTCTTGAGCAACGACAGCAGTTCGGCATTCTGCGTGACGATGCCGTTATGCTGCGGTGCGATATTCTTAAACTCTTGTAGCCGAACGACCCGATTCGTAATGAGGAGAAGATCGTTTTGGTCGAATGGTTTTTGCAGATAATCGTATGCGCCAAGCTTCAGCGCTTCGACTGCCGATTCGACCGTTGCATGTGCTGTAATGATGATCACCGGTATTTGCGGACAGATCGACTGCATCCTGCGCAGCACGGTCAGGCCGTCAACCGGATGCATCATCAGGTCGACGAAGGCAACCGCATAGTCCGTCTTCCCTGCCTGCAAATCGTTCAGCGCATCTTCGGCGGACGACGCCGTCGTTACGGCATATCCTTCGCTGCGCAGTCCGATGGACATCGTTTTGAGAATATTCGGCTCGTCGTCGATGATGAGTACGTTAGTCATGCTTGCTCGTTAAACGTCTTGGGGAATACGGCTACGAACGTCGAGCCGCTTCCAAGGGTGCTTGTCACGGTGATCGTCCCTGCGTTTGAATCTACTATATCCTTCACGATCGACAGTCCAAGGCCGACGGATCCGGGAGTAGCGACATCTTTGGGTTTCAGTTGCACGAATCGCTCAAAGATACGCTCTAGGTCGGCGGCCGCAATCCCCGAACCGGTATCGCTCACGGCAAGGCTCCAGCCACCTTCTGGCCTCGCAAGTACTTCTACGGTAATCGTGCCGCCTTCCGGCGTATGTGCCAGTGCATTGCCAACCAGATTCTGCACGAGCGACTCGAGCTGCGTGCGGCTGAATACCGCCGCAATGCCTTGTGACATGAGCTTTTTTATACTCACCGACTTAGCTGAGGCCTGCGGTTCGATCGAACGAAGGACGTCGGTTGCAACTTCGGCAACGTTGACAAGCTCGCGCTGTTCTTCGCTTCCCTGGCGCAGTCGGGTCATCGTCAGCAGGTCCTTAATCAACTTCGACAGACGCTCGGTGTCCATCTTCGAGGTCAACACAAGCTCTCGCTGGTCGTCGGTAAGCGCGCCGATCTTTGATTTTGCCAGAATATCAAGCGCCATCTTGATCGATGTCAGCGGTGTGCGGAATTCATGTGACACTTTGGCAAGGAAATCGTCTTTCAAGCGGTCGAGCTCCTCGAACTGTGTGACATCGCTAAAGTGAACGAGCGAACCGAGCTTCGTCGGACTGGCGGCAGCTTTGGATACGATGCGTGTCGACGATACGCGGTAGAACCGGGTTGTTGTTCCGACACGTGCCTCGATCAGCGGCGGTTTGCTTGCCGGCGCAGGCGTCTCGCTCACCGACGATCTGATAATTCGGACCGTTTCTTCGTCGGTGAATAATCGAATGAGCTCCTGCCCGATAATTGCATCTTCCGTCTTGGCAAGCAGACGCTCCGCGCTGCGGTTGGTGACCAATACTCGCCCGGTGCTATCGAGCAGAAACAGCGGTTCGTCGAGGGCGAGGATCACAGCCTCCGACTTACTCTTTTCGTCCATCAATCGCTCGACGTTCAGCTTGTCGTAGCGATCCAGTCGTTCGGCCATTCGGTTGAACTCGAAGCTAACTTCGCCAAGTTCGTCGGCACCGGTGACATCGAGATGGACGCCGAGATCGCCTGCCTGGATGCGTTTGAGCGAGTCGCTCAGCGTCCGCAAAGGCCGCGTCGTAGCCCGAACGATGGCAAACCCAACCACGATACCGAGGGCAATTGCGGCAAGGGTCACGATAATGACCGTCTGCGATGCATCCTGCGATTCCTGCTCGGTCAGTCGTCGGGTCGTTTCAAAGAGCCCTTGCATCATCGCCGAGACTTCCCGGCTTGTTATCGTGAGTTCGGTGTATGTCGGCAACAGCACGCCGCTATAAAATTTTCGGGCCTCGGTCGGGCTATCGAGTATTCGCTTGGTGAACTCCGGTAATTGCGCCTGATACTGATGCCACAGCACCTCCAACCTCGTAAAGGCCGGTGCAAGTGTCGGTGCTATGTCTGTAGGGATTGAGGCAATAATCTTTTCTGCGGACGAGAGTTCGGCGTTGATACGAGGAGGCTCGTCGGAAAATACGGTCGAAGAGAGCGGGACGTTTTCGCCAAACGAACGGACGGCGGCATCGTTGATACGCACGAGCGATTCGTAGATCGCAAGATTCGCACGGTCGGCGTTGGAAATACGCTCGTACGCTTGCGAGGAAACGCCGGTGAAGGTGCGGAAACTCATCACCATATACCCGCCAAGCGCCGCCATCAGCACTGCGAGCACCGCATACCCCGCCAGTATCTTCGAACGAAGCGTTAGGAGCATTGACGTCTGTATAACACAACGGCGGGGACAGAATGCCTCCCGCCGTTCATCACGACACAAATTCGTCGTTTGTCGTTATAACTCGACCACCGATTCCACCGCGTCGGGAATGGCAGTCTCATAACTGGTGCGAAGTGCATCGACGCGCTCATTGATAAGATCGCCGATTACAAGATCCGTGCCACCGACGCTTCCGATGACCTCCGCTTGCACGCCGTTCTGCTCGGCAAGACGGAAGATCTCGACGACACAGTCGGCCGGAGCGCTCACGACCACGCGGCCCTGATGCTCGGCAAACAGATACGAATCGCGGCGGATTACCCCCGAGGGCGCGGTAATCATTGCTCCAGTCGAACCATCGATGCATGATTCCGCGAGCGTGACCGCCAAGCCGCCCTCGCTAATATCGTGTGCGCTATGGAGAAGTTTGCGAGACGCAGCACGAACGAGCACTTCGATCAGCCGTGCTTCCCCTGCCGGATCGACGAACGGCGCCTCGCCCAATGCTTGCCCATCCTTGCAAAGTGCAAGATACTCGCTGCCTCCGAGGCCATCGGCCGGCGTCGGCGAGTCATACCCTTTGAGCAGGATAATCGCGTCGCCGCTCGTCGTAAAGCCTGCCCCGATTGCGTTCGAGACGTCATCAATTACGCCGAGCATACCGATTGTCGGTGTCGGGTAGATTGCTCCGTCCGGGCTTTCATTATAGAAACTCACATTCCCGCCTGTCACCGGGGTCTCGAGTGTGCGGCAGGCATCGCCAAGCCCACGGATGGCTTCAGTAAACTGGTAGTACACTTCGGGATCGTACGGATTGCCGAAGTTCAGACAATTTGTAATCGCAATCGGTTGTGCGCCAACGCAGGCCACGTTCCGGGCCGACTCGCACACCGCTGCCATTGCTCCGCGATACGGGTTGAGATAGACATACTTACTGTTGCAGTCTGTCTTGACTGCAAGCCCCTTCTTTGCATCCTTGATACGAATAATGGCTGCATCCGCACCCGGCAGATCGAGCGTGTTGGTGCGAACCATCGAATCGTACTGTTCGAAGACCCAGCGCTTGCTCGAAATGTTCGGCGACGACAACAGCCGATGTAGCGTAGCTCCCGGATCGGTCACATCCGCAAGCGAGAGCGGATCGAAGCTCGAAGTCGCCTTGAGATATTCCGGTTTTTTCGTGTCCCGGATGTACACTGGCGTCATATCTCCACCAAGGGCAAGAGCTTTTGCCGGGATATCCGAAACCTGCTCCCCTCGGTACCTGATAACGACCCGGCCGGTATCGGTCACTGTTCCGATGACGGCTGCCTGCAAATCCCATTTGTCGAAAATGGCCTTGATCTTCTCCACGTTCTCGGGCTTCACGACGACGAGCATGCGCTCTTGCGACTCGCTAAGCATGATCTCGTAGGACGACATAGTGGACTCTCGGAGCGGGACATGATCGAGCGTTATGTGCATACCAGTCCCAGCCTTAAAGCTCATCTCTGACGTTGAACAAGAGATTCCGGCGGCACCCATATCCTGCATGCCAACAACGAGGTTGGCAGCAATTGCCTCAAGTGTCGCTTCAAGGAGAAGTTTTTCCGTGAAGGGGTCGCCGACCTGCACGGTCGGGCGCATATCTTCGGCATCTTCGCTAAAGACAGCGCTTGCAAGAAGACTTGCGCCATGGATACCATCGCGGCCGGTGCTCGAACCCACGATCATGACCGTATTCCCGACGCCCTCTGCTGTCGCGCTGACGGTCTTCCCTGCTTCGACGATCCCGACGGCCATCGCATTGACAAGCGGGTTGCCTTGATAGCGAGGATCGAAGTACACTTCGCCTGCGACAGTCGGCACACCGAATGAATTGCCATAATCGGCAATCCCATGGACCACTCCGCGTAAGAGGTATTTCGTTCGTGGATGGTCGATGGAGCCGAAACGTAGCGAGTTCAGTGCAGCGATCGGTCTTGCACCCATCGTAAAGATATCGCGTAAGATCCCACCGACACCGGTCGCCGCCCCTTGATACGGCTCGACGGCCGAAGGGTGATTATGTGACTCGATCTTGAACGCGACGGCCAAGCCGTTGCCGACATCGACCAGACCCGCATTTTCCTCGCCTGCTTCGACCAGGAGCCGCTTCCCTTTGCGCGGGAGCGTCTTGAGCTGAGTGATGCTATTCTTGTACGAGCAATGCTCACTCCACATCACAGAGAAGATACCAAGCTCGGTATAGGTCGGGATGCGCCCATCGAGGATAGTAACGATTCGTTCAAATTCCTCTTCTAAAAGGCCAAGGCCAAGCGCTGTCTTTTTCGCTTCGGCCAGAGTAGTTATTGTGTTGGTCATAGAATTCAGAAACGGGCCTGCTTGTGATCGAGCAGGCCCGGAAACAATCATGCATTACGGACTATCGCCCGAAGCCTCGGCAAGCACTTCAGGAGAGCTTCTTCGGCGCTTCGACCGGCGAGATTCGCGCTCCCTCGGAAGCGATCGGATCCTTTAGGCCTTCGGATTGCGGTTTGCTCTTTTCGTATGCGCGTTCAGCACGGTCGATGGCAACGAGCGCCTCGCGGCGGCGGCGCAATACGCTGTAGTAGAAACCCAGCACGACGATCAGGATGCCGCCCCATACCGCATTAATAAACGGCTTCACGAACGCTTCAACCGTAATTGTCGGTACCGGCTTCGGTGGCGGATTGTTCTTGTCGAACCATGCGAAGATGATCTTCGACTTCGAGCGATCCGAAAGATCGGGTCGCAACTCCGCGAGTTGGAGATGGTATGCCGTATTCGGAACAACGACATCTTCCTGATGCGCTTCGCCGGTCGAGAGATTGCGCGTCACGCTGATTTCAAGCGGCACCGGGTTGGCACTTGTCGTGTCCTTCCCCTCGAAGACCTCGACACGGGCCTTCACACGGAAATCCTGTTGCTGGCGCATCTTCGCCATCTCTTCGGGCGGGAAGTCGAAGTCAACAAACTTTACCGTCTTCTTGCCGCCGAGAATGGTCACAGCCTGCCCGCGAACGAGCGAATCGTGCGGGATGCCGCCTTCTTGATCGGTCGCAACGACGGTGAAATATAGATCCTTCGAGCCGTATTTCAGAATACCTGGGTTCGCGATCGGGTCGGTGTGGTTATTGAACGCCGTCCAGAACCACAGCGGTTTTGCGAGCGCAACGTTGCCGGCCTGGTCATGCACGCCGACGTGGAAGTAGTAATTTTCCGGTGGAGTAATCTCCGTCGAATCGAAGCTTAGAGTATATTTACCACCGAATGCTTTGACCGGCTTGCCCTGCACAAGCTTCACGAACTCTTTCTTCTCGTAGCGCGTCGTTGCGATCACTCCGAGCAGGAAGAGGCCTAAGCCGATATGCGCAACATAGGCGCCGATGAAGCGCTTGTCCAATCGGAACGACGGAGCGCCTAAGATCATAAACGCTGCCGTCACGATCAGGAAGAACCCAAGCCAGTAGAAACCGCCGGCGTCATCGACAATGATCTGTCCGAACTTGTAATAATCCCCTTTCGAAAAGATCAGGAGCGCGACAAGGCCGATCGAGAACGACCATTTGAACGCCGACCAGATCTTCTGCTTCATCGAGCCGGCAGATGCATCCATCTTAACCCCGACTTTTCCGCGGAAGAGATTCAGCGCAACCTCGATATTGATAAACAGCGAGAACAGCGCGCTAAACCCAATCGCCAGGAATTTGATATCGTCGAGCCCGGCGAAGTACAGACCGATCGCCCCAAGCAGCGCCAGGCCGAATCCCCACGCTCCTTTGCGAAGCATTTCCTGCCACCCCGACTGCCTCCACTTCAGCACGAGCGAGAGCCCGTTGACAAGCATCATCAAGATTGCGATCGGCACGTGCAGATCGCCATAAAAGCTAATATCGACCTTCTTTTTGATGAGCGGAGCACTGGTGCCGATAAAAACGACGAGCGTCGACGCACCAAGCAGTGCGGAACCGATCGAGAGCGCCGTCTCGCGCGAGAGCACTTTGTAATCCTTGCCACGCACGTTCATTGCGCGCCAACGCCAGAGGAAGAGCGCGAAGGAGCCGCCGACGAAGAAGATCATACCATAGAGCAGCAGCGCGAATGCGACGTACCCCGGATCGGCAAAACTATGGACCGATGCATCACCGAGTACGCCTGATCGCGTCAGGAAGGAGGCATAGAGCACCAGTGCATACGCCAGCAGCGTCATGCCGATGTTCGTCTTCACGAGGCCACCGGTGCGCTTCTGCGTCAGCATCGTATGCGTGCCCGCAACGGTAATGAGCCATGGCAGCAAACTTGCATTTTCGACCGGATCCCAGCCCCAATAACCACCCCATCCGAGCGTTTCGTATGCCCAGAAGCCGCCGAGCATAATACCGAAACCGAGAATCATACCGGCACCGAGCGTCCACGGAAGCGAAGTCGTTACCCAGCCCTGAAAGTCTTTTCGGATCAGGCCAGTCACGGCAAATGCGAACGGTACCGCCAGCAGCGTGAAGCCCGTAAAGAGCATCGGTGGGTGAATGACGATCCACAGGTTCTCAAGCGACGGGTTCAGTCCTCGTCCGTCAGGAGGAATAAAGCCAGCCATGACATCGCCCGGATGCGCGGCATAGATCGTCGTGAACGGGCTCTTTGCAACGAGCATGAGCGCCAGAAAACCAAACACACCGAGATACACGGCCATCACCGGCGCTTCGACGCGCTGTCGCTGGGCGTATGGTATCAGGAAGATCGCCACAATTGCCGTCAGCAAGGCCCAGAGCATGAAGCTCCCCTCCTGCGAGGCGTAGAAACATGCAAAGAGCAGCGGCTTCGACAACGAGCGCGATACGTGCTCGTAGATATAGTTGATGTCGAAGCGGTAATTGAAGATCAGATACAGCAGCGTCCCGGCTGCGACAAATTGTGCCCAAATTGCAACATGGGTGGTGATGCGGGCGGCGGTCAGGAGTTCGGTGCGACCGCGAGCAACGAGGACGTAGAGGATACAAGCGACAAGCGATGCCGCCAGTACCACGCCCATGGCGACAGAGCCTACCATTATTCTTTGTTACTCCCCTCGTATCGTGACGGACACTTGGTCTGGATATCGGAGGCCATGAACATGCCATTCTCGACCTTCCCGACGCAGACGACCGACGGTGCGGTCTCGAAATTGTTCGGCTTCATCCCCTCGAACTTCACCGGGAGCACATTGCCTTTGTGGTCCTTCATGGTGAACGAGAAGATGTTGCTCTTGGCGTCGTAGTTGTAGTTGTTCTCCTTCACCCACGAGCCCGAGACCTGCACGCGCTTGCCCGTATTCTGGGCAGACGCGAAATCGGAATAGTCGATCTTGTTATCGACCAGCGCGAACGCTGCTACACCGATAAACAGCAGTGCGACAACGAGTGCGATAATGTGTTTTTTCTTCATACGAAGGATGGTTGCTACATTACAAACATCCGTTGGTGTGAGGAGGTTCGTTAACACGGCGCACTTCCCCTCCACCAAAGTGGAGGGGAAGCGAGGCGCTCTCGCCGAGCAGGGGTGGTGCCTCCACCTCCCGATTACGGGAGGGGGCCGGGGCGAGGCGCAGTATATTTGTACCAATGAACAAGCTGTTCTTCGGAGACAACCTCGACATTCTTAGGGAGCATATCGCATGAAAATCGAAGGACAGCTCAACAAAACCAAACGCCCCGAATACCCTGAACTCACCGTGGGCTCGCTAACCTTCAAGCGCGCGCAGAAGGAGAAGAAGGAGAGCGGACAGGAGGGGATGTTTTAGGAGATATGCAAATGTCAGTAGTTAAGGATATCCGAGAGTTCGCAGAGAGTAACGTCAGATTCAGGGTGCTCATCATTGCATGGATAGGCATCGTCTTGTTAGTAGTACTTGCGGAACTCAACATTTTACAACTCAGGTCTTCGTTTCAGAGTTATGTCGTCTATTTTGCACTCGCATTTTGTCTTCTCACAGCTTGGTTGCTAGTCGAAGCTATCCTGTGGTTTTTCGGCGCTGGCAGCGCGAGAGCAAGGGCCACAAACGCCAGACGTGCCAATCAAAGGAAGCTAATGAATCTCCCACCGCGTGCAAAACAGATTCTACGGTACTGGACTATCCCACAGAATCGCTATAAGGCTCAGGAGCTTGACTTTACAGATGACGATGTTTCGGCTCTTGAGCGGGCGGATATCATCGCTGGCGCAGAGCCTGTACTCTACTATTCTGGCATGTCTACGATTACAAGCTATCACGTACAAGAATGGGCGGCAGACATACTCGAATCTGAACCCAAGATCGTCTCCTAGCTCTCCCTCAATCCCTCTTTTCGGCATACGTAATATTTCCTGGCGCTGATGCAGTGATTAAAATTCTCATATGTAATGTCTGGGTTGCTCTTGACAACCTTGTTCACCGTGTTCTGTTTTCAGTGCACGATCCGGTTATTGCTGTCTGTCAGGGCTAACCTCGATTCAACGATTGACTCATTATGGCACGCGATGCCTGATTCAGCACTTGTACGCCGGCTAAGACGGAAATTGTTCTCTCTTGTACCAAACAATGAGGTTACAACCGATGTGCTAGTGGCGTCAAGAATGATAGCACTAAAATCTCAGATCTGGCCGTTTTAAGTTGATGGACATTACATCACTCCTTGTACCCGCTGTTGTGGGCCTCGGCTCATCGACCCTTACAATTTTGGTTGCGCCAGCCTGGGCATGGCGAATCGAAAAGCAGAAACTTCAGTTCGCATATAGGAAGCAGTTAATTGAGTATTGGAGGAAGGAAATTCCGCTGATTCAGGATAATCTATTCGATACGGCCGTGTACGCCTCCATCCGTCCGTACCTTCAGAGAGAGGCAACGGCTGACTTGGAAGGGATGACCATTAACTTGGTAGTAGGATCAAGGCGTCAGCCTAGCCCCCAAGTGGTCCTTCTTGACGCGGTCTCGCGTATAGAGTCAGAGTGGGGGATGCTGTGAAGTTCGCTACAATCATTGTCCCCATGCTATGTAGTCTGATTCCCTCCGGCTTCCTCACGCTGCTTCTTCCGTTCCTCCCAATTCGCTTTGTACTCTTCGGCGACGGTGGCATCGCACGTGAAGAGCAGATACTCTTCGTTGGGCTTGGCGTGACTCACCTCCCCCAACCCCTCCGTAACGGAGGGGCTTTTCAATTCATAGGTGCCCGCAATATTAAATCTCAACATTTCTTCGATGGGCACCTTGACAACATCCTCCTCGGTGCCCTATCTTAGCCGGTGAACAAGTAGGCACCATGCGTTGGTCGCGGTGGTGTTTTTTTCATCAACACAATCGAGGAGGATACAATATGTCGGCAACTCAGGTCGGCGCGGAGAACGAGCGCAATGATTTCGAGAAATTCTATGACAAGCATTCGGCAGCCATCGCACGAAAGCACCGTGTGGCGCTTGCCGAAATAACGATCTGTTGCGGCGAGAACGTACTGCTCAATACGCGCGCGGCATGCGAGAAGGGACTGGAGCTCGTCGCCAGCGGATACTTCAAGCGTGCGATGGTGCTCAACTGCGCCTCGACGCATCGTTGGGGAATGTCTGTCGCACGTGCACTGGCCGCAGAGCCCCGGTTAAATGATGCGCCATGGAAGCAGCTCGACATCTTGACGCTTGGGCAGGGTCGGCTCTCGCAAGAACTTAGTTTTATACGCGACCGTGTCGAGCGCAAAGGCGTGGATGTGATTCTGATAAACTCATGGGAGTTTGCCAGCGCCAACGCCCGCTACCGCGAAGAGGCGATCTTTGCGTTGCGTGAATTGATGGCCGAATTGAACGTGACGATCGTCGTGTATTCTCAAGCAAATCCTAAAGAGTATAAGCCCGGCTGCATCATGCGGGGCACGCTCGGCCGCCTCTCGGCATTGGCCGCCATTATTGGTCCGGTAGAAACCCGCGAGGAAGAACCTCAGACCGCGGCAACGGAGCATTCCGATCACTTCATCAGCGAAGAGGGACATCTCAACGGACAACCGCCGGTACTCGAACCGATCGTTGAGGAGGTGCGCGAACTCGAACTCGTCGAATGAGCGAGGCCTGTGTTTGTGTATAGTTAGTTCGTTGACAAGTAACGGGGTTAGATGAGGCTCGATAGGTGCCCGAAATACATGGCACACGGATGACACGGATTGGGCGGATGTTCGCTGATTCAGTACAGTGTCATTGTGAGCCAAGCGAAGCAAACTAACCTATTCTCGGAGTGATATCGGAAGGGTTGACGCACTTCGTTCGAATGACAGGATGGGCGAAGCGGCATTGAGTCCGAGAGGACGGCCACAGATGTCAGCCCACGAATTCATTCGTGGGCGGAGTTTGGGGTGGCAACTGATGCTGAGAGGTGTCCGAAAGAGGGACGGACTACGAGTCCGTCCTACGTGCGGATGAGAAACGTGTCAGCTTCCCTTCTCCAGCTTCGAGACTCTCGACGAGACGCGGTTCAAGAAAACGAACATGCCAAGCCAAATCACTGTCGAGATGATGGCAACAACGTAGAGCGAGTGTTCTTGCAAGTAGTCCATGGCTATTCGTATTGTTGTGCGCGGCGTGCTTCGAGCGTTTCCGTGCGGATGTAGAGGTCGCGCATCCAAAGAAACAGGATAGCAAAGCAGGTGACGTTCACCCACAGGAAGATCGAAAACCAGGGGTCGATATGCGTCTTGCCCGAGAGGTTTACGACCGGAGCCTCGGAGCCCGAGCCCGGATGCAAGCTGCGCGTGATGCGCGGCAGGATGAACATCAGGAACGGCACGGTCACGAACGCGATGCAATTATACACCGCCGCAATGCGGGCCTTCTTCTCTTCGGAATCTTCCAAGAGCGAGCGAAGGAGGAAATATGCGATGTAGATCAGCAGCAGAACAAGGATCGACGTTTCGCGCGGTTCGTCCCAATTCCAAAACTTCCCCCACGAGAATCGAGCCCAGATGCTGCCGGTAACAGTCGCGAGCGTCGTGTAAAGCAATCCGCCGGCGCTTGATGCACGAGCGCGGAGATCGTACTTGAGGTCGTTCTTACGCAAGAGCTGAATGCTGTTGATCGTCCCGAGCAGGAATGCGATAAACGCGACGAACGACATCGGGACGTGGAACAGGATATTACGGCCCAGCTCGCCGAGCCCTTGGATCAGCGGAAAGACGATCGACGGATTGATACGTTCGAGCGAGACGAGTTCGTAGCTGCTGTCGCCGGCTGTGTAGGCACAGTCACCAACGACCATCATGCCGGGCTTCAGGCCATACGAGTTCTTTGCGACGAGCTTTCGCTCGACTTCAAAGCGGTCGGTAGCGAGAAACGTAGTGCGGTTGGCGTCAGAGCTGACAACGGATTTGATTGTCGCCTGGACCGGCGTTTTGCTCGAGACGTTCATCATCATGAGCGTCGCGGCGTCGCGAAAAATACCGGCAACCGGCGTGGCGAACGACAGATAGATGCTCACCGCGAAGATCGCGGCATAGAGCCAGAGAAAGACGGGGTTACGAAGCAGCTTCATGCGGTTTGGTCAGTCTTGCCAAATATAGCTGAAGAGCACATAGCTCACAAGAATGAGCGCTACATCGAACGAAAAAAGTATGAGAATATCTCCCCGGACGCCTTCCCAGGCGTTGGGGATCTCCATCGTGATGCGCGTCGCATCGGTGACGGCGATCACGAGCGGAAACAGTAGCGGCAAGGCGAGTACCGGCAGCAACGCCCCCTTCTGCGCCGCACGTGCGACGAGGGCTGATAGGATCGTAACGATCGCTGCGGTGCCGGTCAGGCCAAGAAGGAGTTGCAGGAAGAAGAAACCTGCATCCTTCAGCACAAACTCTTTGAAGAAAAATGCAAAAATGAGCACTGCCGTAAAGCCCAATGCAAGGCTAAGAAGGAGGTTGTAGATGAACTTGCCCCAATAGACCGAGTCGGCTCGACCATAGAGTCGCAGGAGCAGGCCTGTCCCCCGTTCTTCTTCACTGATGAACGAGCGCGAAAGACCGGTGATCGTCCCGAAGAACAGCGTGATCCAAAAGAACGCGCTCATGAACGACGGGGATATCTTATCGACTGCGGCGAAGGCGATGGTTACGACCGTTACGACAAGGAACATCACCACCGCACTCGTGCCGTAACGGCTGCGAAGCTCGATGCGAAGTTCTTTGCGAAGGACGGGTGAGATCATTGCAGGCCGAGTTGCTTGAACGTCTCGGGAAAGACGGCGATGAGATCGGTCGCGACAAGCGAGTTCTGCGTCTTCTCCTTTGCGGCCACATCGCCTGCAAGGCCATGAGCATAGACGGCGAAGATCGTCGGGTTCAGAACAGACTGCGGTTCGCGGGCCACGAAGCCGGCGATCATTCCGGCGAGGACGTCGCCTGTTCCGGCTGTCGCCATACCTGCGTTGCCTGTCGGAGAGATAAAGGCCTTGCTGTCCGGCGATGCAATGACGGTCGGGGCTCCTTTCAGCACTACGACAACTTTGAAGGCCTTGGCAAATGCAATGGCATATTCGATGCGATGGGCCTCGAGCTCATCACGATCTATCCCGAGCATGCGGGACATTTCTCCGGCGTGCGGTGTGAGCACGGTCGGTGCCTTGCGTTTCTTGAGGATGGTCACGTCATCGGCGATCGCTGCGAGAGCTCCGGCATCTGCAATGATCGGAAGTTCCGCGTCACCAAGCACCATCTTGCAGTACGCCTTGGCGCTGTCGCTGTCGCGGAGTCCGGGACCGAGAAGGATGACATCGGCGCGTTCAAGCGATCTGCCGAGCGAAGCAAGTGACTTCCCTATCGGCTCGCCGTCCGAATCTTCGAGGGCGATGGTCATGATCTCCGGCATCGCCGCAGCGACGATGGGTCGCTGCGATTCGGGTGTCGCAACGGTGACGAGTCCGCAGCCACTCTTCAGGGCAGCCTCTGCGCTCATGATCGCCGCTCCGGTCATTCCAATGGAGCCGGCGATCGAAAGCACAACGCCTTCGTCGTACTTGGAAGCCGTCTTGAACCGGGATGGTGCGAGTGGCCGGATGTCGGAGATGTCCAACATATTCACAGCTGACTCGGAGTCGATCGCGACGCCGAGGCCGATGACGCTCACATCGCCAGTAACGTCGGGTGCAAATCCTTGGAAGAAGCCCTGTTTGAAGGCGCCCATGGTAGCGGTACGGTCGGCAAGAACGACGATCGGCTTCTGGCCGCGAACGGTCGGGACGTCACCGGTATCGGCATCGAGTCCAGTCGGAATGTCAACAGCCAGAATATTTGCGCCGATTGCCTGGGCCAACTGGTTCATCGTAACGACGGCGTCAGCGTATTTGTCACGCAGCTTCCCGCTTGCACCGGTTCCGAGCATGGCGTCAACGATGACGCACAGATCGAGATGCGATAAGAAATGCGAATCGCTGAACGGATACTTATGGAAGCTTTCGGGGCCGAGTATCTTGCGAAGGATACCGTATTGTTGCGCCGCGTCCTTCGAGAGTTGTGCCGGCGTTGCCAGCATTACGATGTCGACGTCGCTGCCTCGTTCGGTCAGCAACCGAGCCAGGGCAAAGCCGTCGCCGCCGTTGTTTCCGCCACCACAGAAGATGAGTACCGATTTTGCCGGTGCTGCAACGAGCCAATCGTTGATCGAATCAAGTGCACCGCGTGCGGCATTCTCCATCAAGACGGCAGGCAGCATGCCGATCTTCTTGATCAGAAACTCGTCATACGCTTTGGACTCTGCTTTGGTGAGTACCGCGCGCATTATATTCAAAAAGATTATTGGAAGAAATAGCCGATCCCTTGCAAAAGCAAGGATGGCTGCAAGCCGAAGACGAGCAGTGCAACCACCGCCAGTCCGACGGCGATCATCGGAAATGAGAAGCCTTCCTTCGCGGGCTCTGTAACATGCTTCGGCTCTGTGAAGTACATCTGAACGATCACACGCAGATAGAAGAAGGAGGCGATGATGCTCGAAATAACGCCGACGATCACGACCCACGTCATGCCCGCATCAAGGGCGGCCATGAAGAGGTAGTACTTACCAAAGAATCCGGCGAACGGAGGTATTCCGGCAAGCGAGAACATCAGGATGGACATCAGCAATGCAAGGTAGGGCCTGCGCTTCGAGAGGCCGGCGTAGTCAGCTAATTCGAGGCCGACACCGTCTTCACGCTCGAGGTACGAAACGACGCCGAACGCACCGATCTGCATCAGCGTGTAAACGGCCGAGTAAACAGCGATGCCCTTCTGGCCATTCGCATTAAGCGCCGTCACACCGAGCAGCAGATATCCGGCATGAGCTACGCTCGAGTAGGCCAGCATACGCTTGATCTTCGTCTGGGCGATCGCCACGATGTTGCCGTAGAGCATAGACAACGCTGCGAGAATCGCGAGGATCATCTGGACCTTCTCCATCCCGCCATGCGGGTGGCCGTTCGGAATGAGCGCGTAGCCAAAGATCAGGGCAAAGGACGCGAATGCAGCAGTCTTCCCCGCGGTGGACATGAAGCCCGAGACGATCGACGGCGATCCTTCATACACATCTGGTGCCCATTGATGGAATGGGAATGCTGCGACCTTAAACGCAAGGCCGACGATCAGCAGCACTGAGCCGAGAAGGAGCAGTGTCGAATCGGGCGAAGCGATTCGTGGCTGGGCACCGGTCGCCGCCATCGTGCCTCGGATATCGACAAGGCTCATCGTTCCGGTACAACCATAGATCAGAGCGATGCCGTACAAGAAGAAACCAGTCGCGAACGCGCCAAGCAGGAAGTACTTCAGCGATGCTTCGTTGGACCGGGCTTCAGTTCGGTAGAGCCCAGCCAGGACATAGAAGGAAACGGACATTGTCTCAAGTCCGAGGAACGTCACGATCAGGTTCGCCCCGGAAGCGAGCATGACCATTCCCACCGCGGAGAAGATCAGGAGTGCACTAAACTCGCCGGTGATGACTTCCTTGCCCTGCAGGTATCGCTCGGCAAGCATCGAAGTCAAAATGACGGCTGCCGAGAAGATGATAGTAAAGAAATTGGTGAAGCTATTGGAGAAGAAAAGACCGCCGAACGCTACACTCGAGGAATTCATCAGATTCGCCGCCGCAGCCGCGATCGCCCCGACACCACCGAGCATCGTCAGTGTAAGCGGTGCCCGCGAGGGTTTCTTGCTGAAAGCATCCCACAATAGCACGAGGAACCCTGTCCCGGTCAGGACGAGCAGCGGCAGCACACTGATGAAGTCGTTGTAGCTCACAGTCGTACTATTTCACGATCACCTTCGGGTTCACAACCTGATAGTCGTTGGTCTTCTCGGGCTGAACACCGAGCAAAGAGTTCGACAGTGCATTGATGCTCGTCTCGCTGGTGCGCATGAACTGCATCGGTCGGACTCCGATCCAGATCATGAATACGACGAGCGGCACAAGTGACACTATCTCACGCGTCGAAAGGTCTTTCAGCGAACGATTCGCTTCGTGCGTCACCGGGCCGAGCATGAAGCGCTGGTACATCCACAGTAGATATACTGCAGCGAGAATGACACCGGTAGAACTGAAGATCGAGTACACCCATGAGTGCAGTACCGGCGATTGGAACGCCCCCATTAGTGTCAGGTATTCACCTACGAAGCCGTTGAGTCCCGGCAGACCAACGCTCGAAAGCATAGCGATCGCGAAGAAGACTGCAAAGAGCGGCGTGATCTTTGCTACTCCGCCATACTCACTGATGGCCCGGGTATGCTTCCGCTCGTACATCATGCCGAACATCATGAAGAGCATGCCTGTCGAGAGTCCGTGGTTCACCATTTGGATCACCGCTCCCTGCAGACCTTCCCGAGTCATCGAGAAGATACCCAGCACGATGAACCCCATGTGCGTAACGGACGAGTACGCGATCAGCTTCTTGATATCCGTCTGGACGATCGCGACGAGAGCACCGTAGATGATACCAACGACCGCCAGTACCGCAAGGACAGACGCATTGTTCGCACTTGCCTGAGGGAAAAGCCCGAGGTTGAATCGGATCAGGCCGTATGTACCCATCTTCAGAAGAACGCCGGCCAAAATGACCGAGCCGATCGTCGGAGCCTCGACGTGAGCATCGGGCAACCACGTGTGCACCGGGAAGAGTGGCACTTTGATCGCGAACGATGCTGCAAACGCCCAGAAGAGGTAGTTCTGAACATCGAGCGGAAGTTGGTGGCTGATCGCAGTCAGCTTCACGAGGTCTGTAGTGAACGTCCCGCCAACCTTCGCGGCTTCGAGTCCGAGCCAGATGATAGCCACGAGCATGAAGAGCGATCCCGCAAGCGTGTAGATAAAGAATTTGACCGCTGCATAGATACGACGCTCCCCTCCCCAAACGCCGATGATGAAGTACATCGGAATGAGGATGAGCTCCCAGAAGATGTAGAAGAGGAAGAGATCAAGTGAACAAAAAACGCCGATCATGCCTGCTTCGAGCAGCAGCAAGAGCGCCATCAGGTTCGATACTTTCTTCGACTGCGAATTCCACGTACCGATGAGCGCAATGACCATCAGGAAGGTTGTCAGCAACACGAGAAGCATTGACATTCCGTCGAGCCCGACGAAATAGCTCAGACGGATGTTGCCGATCGCCACCCAATCAAGCTTCTCCTGGAATTGATAGCCGAGCGCCCTCGGGTCGAACTGGAAATAGGCAACGAGCGAAACAACGAACGCGACGACGGAAACCCCGAGCGTAAAGATCTTCGCAGCGTTATCGTTCTTCACGAAGTGAAGCAACGCCGCGCCGGTTAGTGGAATGAGGATGAGTAGTGAGATCATTCCCATGGCCTAGAACATCAGAATATAACCGATCAAGGCGAAGATGCCGATGACGATCACCATGGCATAGTTCTGGACGAGTCCGTTCTGTAAACGGCGCAAGATCCCACTGAGCATGCCGGTGACGGCAGCCGCCCCGTTGACAATACCATCGATGATCTTCACATCCACGATCTTGTACAGGAAGCTATTGGAAAGACCGAATGTCGGTTTCACGACAGCACTTTCGTAGAGCTTGTCCACATAGAACTTGTTCGAAGCAATCTTATAGAAGCCGCCGATCTTCCGCTCATTCTCGGCCAGCGTGGTCTTACTCTTGTAGTAACGCGTTGCCAGGAGAATACCAACAACGGCAATGCCGACCGACACAGCCATCAATGGGATCTCCATCCCCTCTCCGTGGACACCGGCGTGGGCAGCTGCGAGCTGCTCACCTGCGCCGAGCACCGGCTCGAGCCAGCGGTGCAGTGTTTCACCGCCTCCGAGGATCTCCGGAACGCCGAGGAATCCGCCAAGAATCGACAGCGCCGCGAGCACGATAAGTGGGATGTACATTGCCGCCCCAACTTCATGCGGCGGATGGTGATGTGCGTCGAAGCGCTCCTTGCCGAAGAAAGTCAGGTATACAAGGCGGAACATATAGAACGCCGTCATCAACGCGCCGAGGGCACCAAGTACCCACAGCAGCACACTACCTTGCGAGAACGCTTTCCACAATATCTCGTCCTTCGAGAAGAACCCTGCGAATGGCGGGATACCCGCGATCGCGATGGTAGCAATGAGAAATGTCCAATACGTGATCGGCAGATATTTCTTCAAGCCTCCCATCTTCTGCATATCCTGTTCGTGGTGCATCGCATGGATGACAGCGCCCGAACCGAGGAAGAGACAAGCCTTAAAGAACGCATGGGTCAAGACGTGGAACACGCCCGCCGAAAACGCACCAACGCCGAGCCCGAGGAACATATAGCCAAGCTGCGACACCGTGGAGTACGCAAGTACTTTCTTGATGTCGTTCTGGAAGATGCCGATCATTGCGGCAAGGAGTGCCGTACAGATCGCAACAACTGCGACAACACTAAGTGTCGCGGGTGAGAGCGCGAACAAGATGTTTGACCGAGCGACAAGATAGATACCGCTCGTAACCATCGTCGCCGCATGGATAAGTGCTGAAACCGGTGTCGGACCCGCCATGGCGTCAGGCAGCCATACAAAAAGCGGGATCTGCGCACTCTTACCGGTACAGCCCAAGAAGAGCATCATCGTGATAGCCGTAATGGCCGTTGAGCTACCCATGCTCAACGCTCCGTTCGCGACGTCTTGATAATTCAGCGTGCCGAACGTCACGAGCATGATACCCATTGCAACCAGGAAGCCAAAGTCGCCGATACGGTTTACGATGAACGCCTTCTTCGCGGCATCCCCATTCTTCACTTCCTCGTACCAGAAACCGATGAGCAAGTAGCTGCACAGTCCGACGCCTTCCCAGCCGAGGAACGTTAGGAGATAGTTATCTGCCATGACGAGCTGGAGCATCATGACGATAAAGAGGTTCAGATAGGTAAAGAACCGCGCGTAGCCCGGGTCACCTTTCATGTACCCCATCGAGTACAGATGGATCAGCGCCCCTACGCCCGTGATCACCAGAACGAAGATGATAGAAAGTTGGTCGATGAGGTAGCTAATCCCGACGTTGACCTTCCCCACGGAGATCCAGTCCATTACCGTGACCTTCAGGACACGGTGTTCTTCGGTCGCTCCGACCATGTTAAAGAACACCATGCACGCAACGACAAAGCTAGCGGTGACCGCCAGCGTAGCGATGACGCCGGCGATGGGGTTCGTCTTGTACTTCCATCCAAAGAGCCCATTGATGGCAAAGCCAAGCAGCGGGAACAGGACGATATATGGGATCAACTCGTTCACTTATCCCTTGAGCAGATTGAGCGTGTCAACTTCCGTCGAAGCCTTATTGCGATAGATCGCAATGACGATCGCCAGACCAACGGCAGCCTCCGCGGCGGCCACTGTCATCACAAAGAAGACGAGGACCTGACCGGAATGGTCGCCAAGGAATTGCGAAAATGCGATGAGCGTAAGGTTCACCGCGTTGAGCATGAGTTCGACACACATGAAAATGATGATCGCATTGCGACGGAAGAAGACGCCGGCTGCGCCGATCGCGAACAAGGCCGCGGAAACGAGCAGGTAGTTCGTAAGTGACGTCATGGCGTTAACGAAGCTTCTTCTTGGCTAAGACGATCGCACCGACGGCCGAGACGATCAGGATCACCGAGGCCATCTCGAACGGGAATGCGAAACTTGAGTAAAGCGACATGCCGACCGATTCGACGGTCCCGAGCTCCGCCGCCTTTGCGCTTATCGCTGGGGGCAGACCGTTGCTATTGGCGAAAATGATCGCGGCGATCTGTGCGAAAATGGCGATGACCCCAAGGGTTCCAATGAGCGCCTTGCGATCTGTGCCAAGGGTCAAGCGCTCTTCCTTGAGATTGAGCAGCATGATCACGAACAGCACTAACACCATGATAGCACCGGCGTACACCGCGACTTGCACGATGGCGAGGAATTGTGCCTGCAGTGTCAGGTAGAGACCAGCTAGGAAGCAGAACGTCATCACAAGTGAGAGCGCGCTCGAAACGGCGCTTTTGCGCGTGACCATCAACAGGGCCGATACGATCGCCCCCGCCGACAACACCCAGAATACGATCTCTCCCCAGTTCAAGGTGAATCGAAAGTTTTATGGCCAAATACGCGAGATCGTCCGAGGGAACGGGATCGTCTCTCTGACGTGCTCGATGCCGCAGATCCATGCAACCGTCCGCTCGACGCCGAGGCCGAAGCCGGCGTGAGGCACACTGCCGTACTTACGAAGATCGAGATACCAGGCGAACGCCTCAAGCGGCAGATCATGCGACTTGATACGCTCGACGAGTGTCTCATAATCGTCCTCACGCTGCGAACCGCCGATGATCTCGCCGTACCCTTCCGGCGCGAGCATGTCCATCGCGAGCGCCTTGTCCGGTTCGTTCGGATCGCGCTTCATATAGAACGCCTTTACTGCTGCCGGGTAGTGATGGACGATGACGGGACGGTCGAAGCGTGACGAGATCACCGACTCATCGGGTGCGCCGAAGTCATCGCCGTATACAAACTCTTTGTGTCCCGAGGCGAATCGCTCGGCCTTCTCTTCCGGCGACATCGATCCCCAGTAGTCGGCAAGGATCTTCGCTGCTTCATCATAGTGAAGCTTTGGGAATGGTGCTTTGATGTTCTCGAGCTTGCTGAGATCGCGCTCGAGCGCCGCGAGTTCTTCCTTGCGATTGGCAAGTACGCGCTGGACAATGTAGGAAACGAATTCCTCGGCAAGCTCCATATCACCCTGCAGGTCCATAAACGCTACCTCAGGCTCGACCATCCAAAACTCGGTGAGATGTCGACGGGTCTTTGACTTTTCTGCACGGAACGTCGGACCGAAGACGTACACCTTTCCGAGCGCCATCGCGCCGGCCTCGCCATAAAGCTGGCCCGACTGTGTCAAATAGGCGTTACCCTCATCGAAGTACTCAAGCTCGAATAGCGTACTTGTCCCTTCGGCGGCATTCGGGGTGAGGATCGGTGCATCGAGCAGGTTGAAACCGCGCTCATCGAAGAAGTCGCGGATCGCGTGCACCACTTCGTGGCGGATCTTCTGGATGGCATGCTGGCGCTTCGAACGAAGCCACAGGTGCCTGTTCCCCATCAAGAACTCGATACCGTGCTCTTTCGGGCTGATCGGATATTCATTCGCGATCTGGAAGATCTCGATGCTCTTGGTAAAGAGCTCAACGCCGCCCGGAGCCTTGGCAGATTCTTGTACCGTGCCGGTCACAGCGAGGGACGATTCTTGTGTTAGCTTGTCGTACGCCCCGAATGTCGCGTCATCGACAGCGTTCTTCATAACAACGCACTGGCAGATGCCCGTACCGTCACGAAGTTCTAAGAACTGGATCTTCCCGCTCGACCGCTTATTATAGAGCCATCCGCGAAGGGTTACGTCCTTGCCGATGTGCTGCTTCAGATCCTCTATGTAAATTTCCTGGCGCAAAATACGTCTTAGCGAATAATATCGAATTATAGACTACAAATATACGACTGCAAGCTCGTTCGCTCCGCTAATTTGCGGGCGGCACGGGCATGTTCGCCATCATATCTTTCATCTGTTTCGATACTTTGCCGTTCGAGAAGCGCTTCATCATCTTCTGCATTTCGGTGAACTGCTTCACCAGACGGTTCACTTCCTGAACGGTTGTGCCAGAGCCTTTTGCGATGCGCTCACGACGGGAGGCATTGAGCACCTGCGGGTAACGGCGCTCGTCTTTAGTCATCGATGTAATAATCGCCTCGATACGATTGAACGACTTATCGTCGATGTCGGCATCCTTAAGTGCCGATGTATTCACTCCTGGAATATAGGCAAGGAGGTCTTTAATTGACCCCATCTTTTTGATCTGGCCAAGTTGCTCTCGGAAATCGTCGAGCGTAAACTCGTTCTTGCGAAGTTTTTCTTCGACCTTCGCTGCATCTTCTTCGGAGATTTGTGCCTGTGCTTTTTCGACGAGGGTGACGATATCACCCATGCCGAGTATACGCGAGGCCATACGTTCGGGGTGGAAGTGCTCGAGTGCGTCGAGTTTTTCACCGGTTGAAATAAATTTGATCGGTTCCTGTACGACCGAACGGATCGAAAGCGCTGCGCCGCCTCGGGCGTCGCCGTCGAGCTTCGTGAGGACAACACCGTCGAATGCCAGACGATCATGGAATGCTTTGGCCGTCGTTACTGCATCCTGGCCCGTCATGGAGTCGCAGACGAAGAGGATTTCGTGCGGTTTGATCGCAGACTTAATGTCCGCGACCTCTTTCATCATCTGCTCGTCGACCGTCAGGCGGCCTGCAGTATCGACGATAACGACGTCGAAGCCTTTCGAACGTGCTTCGCGTAATCCGTCCTCAGCGATACGGACGGCGTTTTTCTCTCCAGGGATCGTAAAGACGGGTACATCGATCGACGTACCGAGTAACTGCAACTGTTCGATAGCGGCCGGACGATAGATATCTGCCGCAACGAGCATCGCACGTTTGTTCTTCCCCTTCAGGTAATTCGCAAACTTTGCAGTGAAGGTCGTCTTACCCGAACCTTGCAGACCACAGACCATCACAATGGTCGGAAGCTCCGCCGAATATCTGATATCGACCGCTGAACCGCCCATGATGGCGATTAGCTCATCATAGAGGATCTTGATGAACTGCTGTTCGGGACTAACCGACTTCAGTACTTCGGCGCCAAGGGCACGAGACTGGACATCGTCGATAAACTTCTTCGCAACTTTATAGTTAACGTCGGCATCGAGCAACGCACGGCGGACATCCCGCACTGCATCCTGGACGTTTCCTTCGGAGAGGCGGGCCTGACCTCGGATTTTCTTATATAAGCCCTCAAACTTCGAACTAAGCTCTTCAAACATAGCTGGTCAACGGTATTTGGCGCGAATGAAACAGCGGGATGGGGGCCTTTGTGCCCCCAGGCGGGATTTTGTGCGCACTCCCAAACAATGGCTTCAAGCCACCTTCATACGACGAAATATCTTTCCCGCCACCGGCACTGCACTGAAGAACAACCCGACATACATCGGCTCGATACCACCTACGTATATTGGATTGATTGAATCACCTCGCACAATGCCAATACCATAGGCCGCCAACGCCATTAACCCACCGAGGATAATGGACCATTCAGCCGCTTTCACCGAAGGGCGAAGCTTTGGGAAGTAGCTCAGTGTCAGCGGAAACAGAAGCATGGGCACGAGGACCGATGCGAAGGAATACCAGATCATGTAAATACGCTCCGAGACCGAAATGACAACTACGGAGATAAGCGCCGTAACCACAAGTCCGACACGAGTGTAGTATTTCACACGATCTTCGTTTCCACGCCCCCAGATACGCCAGAGGATATCGCGACCGACAATCGTCGCGCTCATGAAGAAGAACGAGTCCACGGTAGAAAGTACCGTAGCAAGCATTCCGGCATAGAATGCCCCCTTTAGTCCCATCGGTAATACCGCTTCGGCTAGAGCAGGATATGCAAATTTGCTGGCAGCAAGGTGCGGAAATGCAGAGCGCGCGTAGAGTCCGGCGATATTCGTCATCGCATCGAAGAAAAGCCAGAACACAACGGAAATAAGCATTCCATTTCTCGCGACCTTCACACTGCGTGCAGCGAATACACGTTGATGGACGTTCGGATCGGTCAACGTGGACAGCGCGGCAATGTACCAAACGAGTACGTACCAAATGCTGAACGAACCGAAGGGTGCTTTATGAGTAGCCGGAAGATGAGCGTCTAAGTATGATAAACCACCATACGTACCAACGGCATACGGAATGATGACAACAAACCCGGCAAACATCACAATAAACTGGAGGATATCCGTCCGGATCGATGCTCGAAAACCACCGTTGAATAAGTATGAGATGGAAGTCACAATCGCGATCGTAACCCCCAACCAGTAATTAAATCCGAAGAACCACTGGTAGAGTGTTGCAAGCATCATGATATATGCTGCAGGACTAGTCATGAATACCGTGGCTGCAGCGCCAAGATAGCCCGCTCGCTCACCATAGAGCGCACGCATTCGATCCGGTATTGAAAGATGAACGCGGTCAGAGTTAACTCGTTTTGCAAGTATGATGGCAAATATGATTGCAGCTACGTAGTATGGAATGCCAAATACGATCCATGTGACGATCCCATTGTCGTATACATATTCCCCAACAGCCAGAATACCACCATACCATGTAGAGACGAGCGTTGCTACAAAAGCAGGAAGCGTCAGTGTACGTCCGGCCAGCAGAAATTCTTCCTCTTCGGATACCTTCTTTCGTTTGAATCGTCGAAACGAAACAAACCCGACTGTGGCATTTGCAACTACATAAAAGATGATGATTGCAAGGTCAATCGGTGCTAACTGCGGGAGGGTGTTCATTAGAAGTTCGTATATGGCATCGAAACCAACAGTGCGCCTTCGGTGATTGACACATGTGCTCCCTCGTGACCATCGACATAATTACTGAGCCCTTCCTGTTGACCAAAACGCATTTCTGCACGTGTTATCGGATAGTATAGTCCGTTTGTTGTCACGCCAAGTGCATGTGGAAGCGGAGTGAGAGAAATAATAGAACCATTAGACTGCGACAGGTGCAATGCAGGATAGCGCTTTGTCAAGAGACGATGTTCCTGGTGATCATCGAGAATGCGGAGACTCCTGAATCGATCACGAAAACGAACGAGCACGCTAAGATTGGTGAGTGTATGATCGGTACGTCGGCCATGCATTCCGAGAATCAGTAGGTCATCGCCGACTTCCTGCTCAAGAATGTAGTGAAGCGCCTTCTCGAAATCGTTCGAATATTGGTCAGCAACAGTAATGATCCGAGTCGAGCTGAAGTGCTCGCGGGCTTCATGGTCAATACTATCCAGATCCCCAATAATGAGATGGAGTGGCAGCTTGAGCTGCTTCGCAGTTCGAGCTGCGCCGTCCGTCGCAGCAATATAGATCGCATTCGCAGCGGCATACTCCGCAAGCCGCACTGACGGCGACTCTCCATCAAGCAGCAGAACGATATGTCCGCCAGTCTCGCTCACAGACCTAGTTCGATCGATACGAATCCGTTGCGTGGCGCTGCAACAAAGAATCCGGCATCGGCAAGAACATAACTCGTATAGAGTCGGTCGAATAGATTATTGATTTGTCCGCGGATTGTCAGATGATCGGCACCGAATATCTTGTCGAGACGATACGAAAGTGTAAGATCGCAGACCGAGTACGCATTGTTACGGAAATAATCCGTATTCTCGATGTCACCGTACATCTGTCCCACATATCGTCCGCTGAGCGTGACTTGAAGGTTTTTGAACGGTGTAATGATCGCCGAAACATTTGCAATTATCGAAGGGAATCCAATCGGGGTCTTTCCTACCACACTGGAGGTATCGGAATAGCTATCGAATTGCTTAATCTCATTATGACTCAATGTCATGTTTGCTTTTATAGCAAATGCATCGGAATATTGTAATCCGGCTTCGAGTTCGAGGCCATAGTGTAAGACCTTTTCCGCATTTGCTACGATGCTATTCCCAAAAAGGTCGGCCTGGTTAGTCTTCAGTAATTCGTCGGTAAACGGCATGTAGTATCCTGTCGCTTTCCCGGTAAACTTCCAAGATTCGTCAAGATCGAGATCAAGTGCGCGCAGACCTACCTCGATATCGATCAAATGCTCAGGCTTCACTTTAGGGCTTGAAAAATCAAACGTACTGTCAGCCTTCTTGTTGAAGTTCGGAAGCTTGAGCGATTCCGCACTATAGTAATCAGACAGGCGCGGTTCACGCGAAGTATAGCTCGCGCTCACGAAGGCCGTCGCATTATCCGAGAGGTTTACATTGATTCCTGCTCTGGGGTTTGCAAAGAAGAGCGGTACATCGAATGAAGTAGAATGAAATCCGGCCGTTAATCCTTCTGCCGCAGCATGTATAGAATCGAGATAGATCGGCTGCTCGTTATAATAGTGGTACGTTTGCCCGATGAGCTGTACGCTCGCTGACAGATTGATGTCCTTGTTTAAACCGTACCGTTCAGCCAGATATCCAGAAAAGATATCCTTTCCGCCGTTGTATTCGTAGTAATGATAATTCACTGGAAGATTCTGAGGTAGTTTCTCCGCATAGAGTACTTGCCCCCAATGGTTGGAGCGATGAATTCGGATCTCGCCACCAAGAGTAAACATTCCATCGTCATGCGAAAACTCGAGTCTCGGCAACCATCCGATCTGTTTATTCCCCACCCATGCACGGGTCAGTTCGTTGCCAAGACTGCTATCGTTGATCCCTGCGAATCCATACCGCTCCCCATACACTTGCGTAAGATGGTAGGCCTCGCTATTCGAGCCGCCGAATACATAGGGCCATGTTCCGTCGAAATCGAAGAATCCCTCTCCTTGCACGTAGAAGAGCGAATTAAAGAGCGTTAGGTGGTCGTCCAGTTTGTATGACGATAGCATTTCATAATGCGGCTGCGAGAACGACTCCTGTTCGTTGGCGCGTCGCTCGGAAAGACCGGTCTCGGTAGGATTATACTTGCGAAGGTTACGGTCAACGAAGTTTGAACGTGCATCGTCGGCAGGATAAATACCATAATAACCAAGCCCGTCGTTGATTGGCCCTCCATAGAAGTTAAACTGAAGTGTCGAACGTTCGTCGATGCGAGCAAGCGATACATAATATGATTTCGTATCGAAGAATGCGTGATCGCGATATCCATCGGTATGCATCTGCGAGAGTTTCGTTGATACGAGATATTTCCCGTCGATCAAACCGGAATTTGCAACCAGTCCAATTTTCGAAGTACCGTAACTGCCGCCCATTGCGCTGAAGCTGAACTGCCGATCGGCCGACGGAAACGTTTCGATGTTGATGGAACCACCGATCGCCGGCGGGCCATAGAATGCAGATCCGGCACCACGCTGGATCTCAACGTTCGAGCTGAAACTTGCCAGATCTGGCATGTCAACCCAATACACCGAGTGATCTTCCGGATCGTTTTGCGGAATGCCGTTAACGAGGATCGACTCACGACGCGAATCGAAGCCACGAATATTTACATAGCTATATCCAATATCGGTACCGCTCTCAGTGTAGGTAACCATCGAAGGGAGCATCCGCAACAGGTTCGGAAGTTCTTTGAACGTTGCTCCCTGCTCAAGCTCTTGGCGTCGAACGGTTGTTACAGGAACAGGCGTTTTTCCTTCGACCGCCGGAAACCCGGTGACGATCACCTCTTTTTGTTCAATGTGGCGCAACGTATCCGATTTCGGTGCCGTCTGTGCGAACAGCGGTGCAGCGGTTGCGAGTAACCAAGCGGTGAGTACGAGCGTGCGCATATACTAGCGTAAAATGAAAAATCCGTTCGCAGATCCGGGGTTCTTCCGGCGTATGGAACGGAACACGATTACACTGGGGAATATGCGTAAACTGTTTCGTTTCCCTACGCCGGTATAATCCGGATCAGGTGTTGAGGGTCTTATCTCAGTCCGCCAGTAGCGGACACCCCTAACGATCCGGTTCTACAACTCCGAGAAAACCGTTATGGTTCGTTATTACTTCGCCACGACCATGCGTTTTGTAACAATGGTGCGAGGAGTTTTTACTTTGTAAAAATAGATGCCACCCGGCCACATTGTTGCATCCACTTCAAGAGAATGTTTCCCGACTGCAAGTTTGTCATTAAGCAGAACTCCGACTTCTCTTCCCATGATATCATACACAGTGACTGTTACAACACATGCGCGTGCGAGACGAAAGTTAATTATTGTCTTTGGGTTGAACGGATTCGGCTTGTTTTGTTCAACGAATACGTCACGATTGCCACCGTATTCGAGCTTAACCGGCTGGGTATACCCCATCACCGAATCCCGTTCGCCGATCAGGGCGAGGCGATAGGACAATTCTATATCTCTTCCTATTGATGGGAGTGTTTCGACAGCAGAATAATTCGCACGTGAGACAATCGCATGGTCTTTTTCTTGAGCGGAGATCGACTGCTTTGCTTTTACATCGAGTGTTTTCTCGTAATCGCCGAATGAGGCGATCCTACGCTGCAGTTCATAACGCTTTACACCGATCTCACTTGTTGCAAGCCAGGAAAAAGTTACCTTTGTAGCATTCGCCTGTTCCACAGAAAGAACAGCATGATCGGTGAGCACCGGAGACGAAGACTCGCCGATGGATGCGCCGGAGTCAAGTTGAAAATAGATCGGTACACGCACAAGGCTTACGATAGAGTCATTCTGATGAATAACTTTGCGCAGCGCAACGCTCGAACGTGCGGTTTGACCAAAGTCTTCAAAGTGAAATAATCCGAAGAGAGAAGCAACAGTGTCGCGAACTAGAATGGTAGGGGCCGCATTCGTGATTTCGACACCAGTACGAAGTGACAGTTCGTCGACGTAGAAGCGATTGACACCGGAAGCATTACCGATATCGAACCTACGAAGTCCCGACAAATCCGTTGACGAAGTTAGCGTGTCGCGCTCCTTACCATCGACCTCGATCGTTATTATGCCAAATGCGTCGTGGGTGCAGGTCAGATAGTGCCATGCACCATCCGTTATCGGTACTGCAACGCTAATGATCGTATCATCCGACGAGTGGACTTCATGTGAATAGAATGTCAGATCGCCTAATGCATCGGTTGCCAACCATGCACCACGGCCAGCTCCGTTGAGAACCCAATGGAAAATACCTTGCAACGGTTCGGTGCTCCGGTACCAACACGACAGAGTAAACTCTTGCGCAAAAAGCGACGGCAGCACTGCGGAATCCGTTTCGAGCATCGCGGTTGCACCATGGTTGCCATGGAGTGTAAGCGCCCGTGACGTCTTTTCCCATCCCGTTACGATACGGATATTCCGTGAGTATTCTTTTGTGTCGGCGTCGGCGAACGTAAAGTCTTCTCCGAGATCGGGGGCAACCACTTTCCAAGTTGTACTTGCGGAAGGTTTGCGTCGTTTTGGTTGCTTCTTCTTGGATGTTTCCTTGGGTGGGGTGACAGAAAGATCGGCACGTTCCACCAAACACGCCTGTACCTTCAGGGTTGCGGCTTTCAGCGGCGCTCGAAAACGGAAGAAGTACGCAACGGCATTGAAGTGGTTGGAGTACATGGTAGTGTGGTCTTCATACGCGACGACGGCGTGTCCACGCTCACGAGTAAACATCGATGCTACACTTGGGTACCACTCAAGCGATACAGTATCCGCTCCATCTTCATCCGCCGCGTAAGCTCCGAGAAATTTGAATCCATCGGAGTACTGCACCGCAATAGCACGCTCAACCCCGTGTTCGAGGGCCGACGCGGTAATACGCACGCAGAAATCTTCGCCCGCCGGGATTTCGGCAGGAGCAAGTACTGTGCCCAGACGGCCTTGTGCGGACGCTGTTTGGGCCACGACAAACAATACTATGACTACGAGAAAAAGCGCGCCGCGACGCATAGTGATAATAAACGAAAATGCCCCATACGGGGCATTCGTTATTTAGAAGTTCTCATCTGCCGCAAAAATTCCAGCCTGTCCTTCAGTTTGGCCTTCGGAGTCAGGAGCTTGTCCTTACCATACAGAGCATCGGAATACTTGCGAAATGTAAGTTCGTAATCCTGGCTCATCACGATCGCTTCTTCGGGACAGACCTCTTCGCAAAATCCGCAGAAAATACAGCGAAGCATATTGATCTCGAAGCGGACAGGATAGCGTTCTTTCAGCAATTCCGTTTCGCTGGCTTGCACCTCGATTGCTAACGGCGGGCACACCCGCGAGCACAGCCCGCACGCTACACAGCGCTCGACGCCGTTATCTTCCTGCACCAGTACCGGGCGTCCGCGAAAAGACGCAGGCGCATCCCATTTTTCTTCCGGATACTGACGAACGAACTTCGGACGAAACAGATGCTTGATCGACGTGAACAACCCACGCGCGATCTCTGGCAGGTAGATACGCTCCCAGAGCGACATCGTACGCGCCGGTTTCGGATTATTATACTTCGAACGATACTGCTGGCTCATAAGAGATACGTTTTCTCCAGGGCGGTGAGCACGATATTCAAGATCCCGAGTGGTAACAACACTTTCCACCCCAAGTCCATCAACTGATCGTAGCGGAAGCGCGGAATCGACCAGCGCACCCACATGAAGAAGAAGATAATCGCGAACATCTTGACGGCCATTGCACCAACGCCGATCGCTGCCTGAGCGATTGGGTTCATGCTCGAAAGATCAAAAAACGGTACGTGCCAACCGCCGAGAAACAAGACGGTCATGACCGCGCTCGCGGTGATCATGTTCGCATACTCCGAAAGGAAGAACAGCGCCCACTTCATCGAGCTATACTCCGTGTGGTATCCACCGACCAATTCCGGCTCCGCTTCCGGAAGATCGAATGGCTGGCGATTTGTCTCGGCAAATGATGAGGTGATGAACAGGAGGAATCCAAGCGGTGCACGCAAAATATTCCAACCACCGGCAATCTGTGAGTGGATGATGTTCGTCATGTCGAGTGACCCTGAAAGCATCACCACAGACACCAGGCCGAGCCCGAGTGTGAGCTCATAGCTGATCATCTGTGCGCTCGAACGAAGACCGCCGAGCAACGAGTACTTCGATCCGCTCGACCAGCCGGCAAGCGTAATCCCATATACCCCGACACTCGTGAGCGCAATGATATACAGCACCCCGATATTCACACCACTTGCAACTGCGATATTGACGGTATGACCACCGAGAACGAGACTGGCCCCGAACGGAACGATCGCCAATGCACTGATCGCCACTGTGATCGAGATCACAGGTGCAAGCCAATGGTACCACCCTTGTGCCGCTGTCGGTTCGATATCCTCTTTGAGCAAGAGTTTCAGGACGTCAGCCAACGGTTGCAATAATCCGAGCGGACCGACACGGTTCGGACCAATACGGTCTTGCAACCAGGCGCAGATCCAACGTTCCAGCAGAACGAGGTATGCAACCGATGTCAGAACGATCAGCAGTAAGGCGACTATCTTAATGAGGGCTTCAACGATCATTGCTTCGTGCGGCAATTACGATAGTACGGGAATCTCGTCGATGGTATCGAGCTGATAGACCTCGCGATACGACGATTCTTTGAACGGTTTGTCTATGCCGTTGAGCGGACGGCCGAGCGAACCGAGCAGGTCATAGGTCAAACCCTTCAGTTGCGGGTAGTGGTGAGCCACAGCTTCAAACACGTCTTCGGTGTATCGGTGATCGCTCTTGCCACCCAATGCCTTCGCAACCTCCTGAGCCAAACGCCACGACTCCTGCGCATCACGCTTGTTCGACTGTGCCCACTTATCGAACGGCGTACCGAACTTATCGAGGCGCGACTGCGCAAGATGATCGAATCCGCGAACGACGTGCGCCGTTGCAACTGCCGGAGAGAGCTTCTGTGCCCAGCCTTCGAAATTGATGAGCACACCTTCTTTCTCCGCCCATGTCGCAGCAGGAAGGATAACGTGAGCTGCCTTGACCGTTGCCGTCATATTCGTTGCATGACAAGCGAAAAACTCGAGCTTAGAAAACGCATGCTGCAAGTGGTGCGTACGCGAGAAGAAATCGTCCTCAAGCGCATACACTGCTTTGATCTTACCACTGGCAATCTGCGATTCGATATCGCTACCGAACGGCTTAATGCCGAGCAGTCCGAGACTATATGCGTTCGGTGCCTTGTCGGCTCTCATGAGCAATCGGGCATCTTCCCCACTCACCGCTTCGAAGTACCCAACATGCTTTGCGCCGCGCTGCTTTGCAGCCTCAAGGAATATATAATTATCCTCTAGTGTCGCAAATGCAGAGGCGACAAATGCGATCTCTTCAGGCTTAAACTTTTTGAGTCCTGAAGCAATTGCATGCACTCCGTCGTGTATCGAAACCTGCTGGATCGAACCGTTTGTACGGATGTATGCTCCACTCACTCGGTCCTCGGCGTTGACATGCGGATAGGTCTCGAGACGGCCGGGGTCGCACATCCAGAAATCGTTAACGTTCGGGTTCGGTCTCGGCTCGAGACGCAATATCTCATTATTGCGAACGCCGACCCGTATACTACATCCTCGTGCACATCCCGCGCACACTGTCTCGGTGAACGACATATCCCACGGACGTGCCTTGAACCGGAAGTCGCGGCTCGTGAGCGCACCGACCGGACAAATGTCGATCACGTTCATGGAATACGGGTTATCGAACTGCGTGCCCGGGAAAGTCTGAATCGTGACGTGATCACCGCGCTGAACGAACGTCAGTACCGGCTGCTCAGCCACTTCCTGCGAGAACCGAATGCAGCGCGAGCAGGAGATGCAGCGCTCACCGTCGAACATCACGTTCGGCCCGAACGCAACGCGCTTGTCCTTGTGATTCTTCGTTTCCTCGAAGCGCGACTCGCCGCGTGAGTGATTGAAGGCATAATCCTGAAGCTTACACTGCCCTGCTTCGTCACAGATCGGGCAATCGAGCGGATGGTTGATGAGCAAGAACTCCATCACATCCTCGCGAGCCTTCAACGCCTTCTCGTTCTGCGTGTGCACTACCATGCCATCGGCAATGGTGGTCGCACAGGCGATCGAGGGTTTAGGGATCTTCTCGACATCAACGATACACATACGGCAGTTGCCTGCTACGCTCAGCCCCGGATGCCAGCAGAAATGCGGAATGTCTATTCCATGCTCGAGCGCCACCTGAATGATGGTCTGCCCTGCTTGCGCTTCGTACTGGACGCCGTCGATCGTTACTGTCGGCATACCTCGGTCGGAAGAAAAATTACTTGATAAAGTTGTGCGAATCCTCGTACGGCAATCCGAATGCCTCGGCAACACCGTGATATGTCACGTGGCCGTCGATCACATTCACGCCTGCACGCAACTCGGCGTTCTTCGAGATCGCCTTCTCGTAGCCTTCGTTTGCAAGCTGTACCGCGTACGGTAGCGTCGCATTCGTGAGGGCGATCGTCGAGGTCATCGGCACAGCACCCGGCATATTCGCAACGCAGTAGTGGATTACACCATCGACGACGTAGGTAGGATTCTCATGGGTCGTCGGCTTGCACGTCTCGATACAACCACCCTGATCAACAGCGACATCCACAATGACCGAACCCGGCTTCATGTCCTTGAGCATATCCTTCGTCACGAGGCGCGGAGCCTTCGCACCCGGGATGAGCACACCGCCAATAACGAGGTCGGCCTTCTTAATCACCTTGCGGATGTTGTACGGGCTCGACATCATCGTCACGACATTCTTTGGCATGACGTCATCAAGGTACCGTAAACGATCGAGATTCACGTCGAGCAGCGTGACGTGAGCACCAAGTCCGGCAGCGATCTTGGCTGCATTGGTGCCAACGACACCACCGCCGAGCACGACGACTTCAGCCGGCTCTGTACCCGGTACGCCTGCGAGCAGAATGCCGCGACCGCCTTGTGCCTTCTCGAGATACTTGGCACCTTCCTGCGGAGCCATACGGCCGGCAACTTCCGACATCGGTACCAGAAGCGGCAACGAACCGTTCGCCTTCTGCACCGTCTCGTATGCAATCGCGATCGAACCGGATTTGATGATCGCTTCGGTCAGTGTACGGTCAGCGGCAAAGTGGAAATAGGTGAAAAGTACTTGGCCCTTCCGGATGAGACCATACTCCGGTGCGATCGGCTCTTTGACCTTCATGATCATCTCGGCACGGTCGAACACTTCTTTGGCGGTCGCGATGATCTCAACGCCGTGTGCCTGATAGTCGGCATCCGAAAAACCGGAGCCGGCGCCCGCATTGTGCTCGACCAACACAGTATGGCCGTTGCTGCGAAGGATCTCTGCGCCGCTGGGTGTCAGTGCGACACGATTTTCGTTTGTCTTGATCTCGCGTGGTACTCCGATGATCATAGGATTTGCAGTATGGATTTGAGAATACTGGTAAACAATAGATTACAAATATACGTCCCGAAGTTGGACAATTAATTCGTATTGCGTCTTGGCGTTCGTAGTTTCGCAACACATGATCGCATCAATTAACGGGATTTTGCTCTCGAAGGAAGCGGGACTGATCGTCCTGGAGGCCGCAGGTGTCGGCTACGAAATACTCTGTACCCAAGCGGTGGTTGAACAGGCACCCGAACTTGGGGTGCTATATCGCCTGATTACTCGGCTGATCGTCCGCGAAGATTCACAAACTCTGTACGGATTCGCGACCACTGCCGAACGCGACCTCTTTGACATGGTCTTAGCGGTCAGCGGCATTGGCCCGAAGACCGGGCTCGCCATTGTCTCTGCCTTGGGTGCGGCCCGGATCCGTGAAGCGATCGTACAGAAGGATTTGACCACTCTGACTGCGATCCCAGGTATCGGAAAGAAGACGGCAGAGCGTATCGTCGTCGAACTGCGCGACAAACTCCTCAAAGAAGAATTCGTCGCGCCGGAAGTTATCGACATGGGCTCTGGCTCGGGCATACGAGCCCAGGCGCTTGCTGCGCTCATTGCACTGGGGTACACTCGACAGAGTGCCGAGAAAGCGATCAGAGAGGTCATCAAGATCGAACCCGATCAAGCGAATTCGGTCGAGAAGCTCATAAAGGCAGCACTAAAACAAGCGAATTAGATTTGGAGGGCCGCCACTCCGGGCAGCACCTTTCCTTCCAGAAACTCCAGGCTTGCCCCTCCACCTGTGGAGACATGGCTCATCTTGCTTGCAAGTCCGCTCATCTGAAGCGCCGCAACGCTGTCTCCTCCACCAACGATTGTCGTAGCACCACGATCGGTCGCCTCCGCCATCGCCTTTGCGATCGAAAGTGTGCCCGCAGCAAAGTTTGGCATTTCAAAGACGCCCATCGGACCGTTCCAAACGATCGTGTTGGCGTTTCGGATGAACTCGCTGAACGACTCGACGGAATCGGGACCGATATCCATCCCGATCCAACCATCGGGAATATCGTTCGAAGCAACGGTCTGCCGGTTTGCCCCGTTATCGAACGCGTCCGCAATGACCGTGTCGCTTGGTAGCACGAGACGCTTTCCAGTCTCGACTGCATCCTCCATCAGTTCGCGTGCGAGCTGCACTTTGTCGTCCTCGCAGAGTGATTTGCCAATGTTGAGCTCGAGTGCCTTGTAGAACGTATACATCATCCCACCACCGATAAGCACCGCGTCTGCTTTGGTGAGTAAGCTATTCACGACATCGATCTTTCCGCTGATCTTCGCTCCGCCGATGATGGCCACAAATGGTCGCCGTGGATTGGACATAACTCCGCCGAGGTAATTCAACTCACTGTACATTAAATACCCGGCGGCTTTGATCGGCAAATAATGCGTGATGCCCTCTGTGGAAGCATGGGCTCGGTGTGCGGCCCCGAATGCATCATTGACATAGATCTCCGCAAGAGAAGCGAGTCGTTTTGAAAACTCCGAATCGTTCTGTTCTTCTTCTGCATGAAAGCGCAGGTTTTCTAACAGAAGTACTTCTCCATCATTGAGTTCATTCGCAAGTCGCATCGCCTCGTCGCCGACACAATCCTTCGCGAACTGTACCGTTGTTCCAAGAAGTTCGGAAAGTCGTTCACGAACCCAAACCATCGAGAATGCCTCGGAGGGGGTACCCTTTGGTCTGCCGAGGTGGCTTGCAACGATCACGCGAGCACCTCGCTTGCGCAGTGATTCGATTGTCGGCAGTGCCGCGACGATTCGGGTGTCGTCAGTGATTGTGTACGGAGCAACCTTCGTCAGAGGCACGTTGAAATCGACACGCAGGAATACACGCTTGCCTTGAACGTTGATATCGTCGATGATCTTGTAGCTCATAAGAACGAGAGCCATCCCGTCCTACGGACGGGATGGCTATTTAGAATTAGAGAATCAATTACAGCTTCGCCATTTTCCCCAGCAGATCGACGACGCGGCAGCTATAGCCCCACTCGTTATCGTACCAGCCGAGGATCTTCACCATGTTCCCTGCCATCACCATGGTCTCGAGCGAGTCGAAGATACATGAATGTGTATCGCCAACGATGTCGGTCGAAACGATCGGGTCCTCAGTATAGGAGAGAATGTTTTTGAGCGAGCCCTTCTCCGAAGCTGCTTTGAACGCAGCATTGACCTCTTCCTTTGTGACACTCTTCTTGAGGATCGCAACGAGATCGGTGATTGATCCGGTCGGAGTCGGCACTCGAAGCGAGGTGCCGTCGAGCTTACCCTTCAATTCAGGAATGATCCCGCCAATCGCACGAGCGGCTCCGGTCGAGGTCGGGATGATGTTCAGCGCTGCAGCGCGGGCACGGCGAAGATCGCTGTGCGGAAGGTCGAGAATGTTCTGGTCGTTCGTATACGAGTGCACGGTAGTCATCAAGCCGTGCTCGACGCCAAACGCATCGTTGAGCACTTTAACCATCGGCGCGAGGCAGTTCGTCGTGCACGAGGCGTTTGAAACGATCTTGTGGTCGGCGGTCAGGATCCCGTCGTTGACCCCGAGAACAACCATTGCATCGACCGGATCTTTCGGCGGGACAGTGAGGATCACTTTCTTTGCTCCGCCGTTGAGGTGCTTGGTGCAGCCTTCGCGGGTTGCGAAGATGCCGGTCGACTCGATAACAATATCAGCGCCCATCTCGCCCCACTTCAAATTCGCTGGATCACGCTCTGCGGTGATCTTGAGTCGGTCGCCATTGACGATCAGGTCGTTTCCGTCAACGGTGACTTCGCCATTGAACCTTCCTTGTGTGGAATCGTATTTAAGAAGGTGTGCAAGTGTCTTTGCATTGGTCAAATCGTTGACCGCGACGAAATCAATGCCGCCGACTTCCATTGCACGACGAAACACCGAACGGCCGATTCGGCCGAACCCATTGATACCGACTTTGATTGCCATTGAGGTAAGATTTAGAATTGTTAGATAGAAATCCGAATTGAAGAATACAAATTTACGAAGATTGCCCCGCCCTGTTTCCATTGCCGTTATCGGCAAGGGAAAACTCGGAAGATCTCTGAGCGCTGCTATCCAGTCTTGCCATGGCCGTTATACCCTTTTCGCCAATGTTCCCGCGAGGACGGCATCATTCGCACGTCTCGGTAAGAATGGCGGCCCCGACGTCGTGTTTGTCGTCTGTGCGGATCGCTTCGTCCGAGACACTGCAGCCCGAGCAATCGCGGCCTGTGGCGTCAATACGACGATCGCGATCCATTGTGCGGGGTCGCTGCCAGCTAGCGTGCTCCCCTCGCACCTCGGAGTTGCGCGCGCCATGCTTCATCCCATCCAGACATTTGCGAAGCCGAGTGCCCGCGCATTCAACGGCATCACATTCGGGCTCCAATCTACGGACAAGAAGGCACGTGATTTTGCCCTTCCATTCTCGAAAGCTATTGGCGGCAAGGATGTGATCGAGCTGGTCGAAAGACAGCTTCCACTCTACCACACTTCAACGGTCTTTGCGGCGAATTTCGTTACCCTGCTTGTTGCGGCGGTCGAGTCTATCTCCCTCGATCTGGACCAGGCTCCCAAACGATTCAAGGCCGCCCTTGCACCACTGATGCAGACTGCTCTGGCAAATGCACTTCACAAGCCAGCATTCGCAGCCCTCACCGGCCCAATCGCTCGCGGAGACACGGAGACGATCGCTTCGCATCGAGCGGCATTGCGAAAGATTGGCCGACGCGATCTGCTGACCATATACGATGCGTTCGTCGGTCTGGCGCGGGAGCTAAGTTGAGCCCTGACGGGTTACGATACCACGTTATTTTACCCGTATTATTCTACTATTATTCCTAAACTCTATCGTTTCTGTAATGGGCAATACTATTAACACAATCACCCCGCTTTCAGGTATTTCCTACGATCCTGCATACACTCATGCCGCTGAGAATGCCATCCGTACTTGTCTGAGAGTCCAGCCCGGGGAGCGGGCTACGCTCATCACCGACATTGCGACGAAAGAGATCGCAGCTAGTCTATTCGATGAGTTGGTGAAGGTCGGTGCGAACGTCCACAGTTTTGTTGTCGAAGACTACGCAGAGCGTCCCCTCCAGCACATGCCTGCCGAGATACTCGAAGACCTCGAGAATGCCGACGTTTCGATCTATTGCATGCAGGGGCAGGAGAACGAGTTGCAGACGCGAAAAGAAATGATGAGCGTTGTCAATCGCATCAAGCCGCGTCACGCGCACATGGTCAATATCAATCATGAGATCATGTGCGAAGGAATGCAGGCCGATTTCAAGGCCGTGGACGCGATCAGCATCCGGGTCTGGGAATTAGCGAAGCAGGCAAAGAAGATCGTTGCGAAGTCCCCTGCCGGCACACATATCGAGGCGACATTCTCGCCCGACTTAAAATGGTTGAAGACAAGCGGCATCATCTCCCGTGAGAAATGGGGTAACCTCCCCGGGGGCGAGGTACTGACCTGCCCGGCGCGGGTGGATGGCGTGTATGTTGTCGATGGCGTTGTCGGCGACTACCTGTGCGCGAAGTACGGCGATCTGAAGGCCACACCGCTGACGATCCACGTCACGGATTCCCGAATTACGAAGTGCGAATGCGCGAATCAGGAATTGCTCGAAGAATTTCTCGAATACACCCATCGCGACGAGAATTCCGACCGCGTTGGCGAATTCGCGATCGGGACGAATATTGGAGTTGCCGACGTCCGAGGTCTCATTCTGCAAGACGAGAAGATCCCAGGCTGCCATATCGCCTTCGGCTACCCCTACTGCGAGCATACCGGCGCTACCTGGTACTCGGGGACCCACATTGACGTGGTCGGCCGGGCATTCGATATCTGGATCGACGACCTACAGATCATGGAAAGAGGCAAATTTCTCATAAAACCATAAGAGGAACCGCATGCTTACCCTCTTCGTTTATGATAGGCTTAGAACAAACCAGACGGCAAAGATCGTCGCTTAGAAGGAATAATTACTCATGAAAGCTGGAATTCACCCGAACTACCATCCCGTAAAGGTGCACTGCGCCGGTTGCGGCAACGAGTTTACCACCCGTTCGACCTCGAACGAGAACGTATTACGCGTCGAAATCTGCTATAATTGCCATCCATTCTTTACCGGCAAGCAGAAATTCGTCGATACTGCCGGCCGTGTCGAACGCTTCCAGAAGAAGTTCGGAAAAGCGTTGGCCGAGAAAAAGCAGGCAAAGGCTGCGGCCTAACGTCAGCGCTTCGTTTCGCATTTGTTTAAAGTCCTGCACCTTCGGGTCAGGACTTTTTTTATATAATCAGATCGTCAATGTCTCTACATCCTGTCTCACAGATCGTACTCTTCGAAGACCTCAATGCCCAGGGTTTGCTCTTCAAGCCCCTGAGCTATACAAGAGCGATCGCAGAACTTCGTGTCGGCTTCTTCACCGCTCTTGAACGTCTGCAGACGATGGTCGGACCTGAGATCCGCATCGTGCTGCACACCCGTGCGTATCTGAAGGATGTCGTCGCGGCTCGCTACCCGAATATCGCCGTGAACACCATCGATCCGACGCTTGATACGCTCTTCATCAACGGACGGTTGATGCTCACGGACCACCTGTTCGAACAATTCCGCACCGAACCGAACACGGTCTTCCACGTCGAGGACAATCAGGATGATGTACTCGCGGTTCTGATGAATGCAGAAGTGCCGGCTTCCGTGGTCGCCGCAGTTACAAATGGCGATCCGTGCACGGCAAAATCCCTTGGTCTGCCGTTCAAGGCCCTTCCGAAAGCGAAGTTGTTTACCTCGTTGTGGAATATGGTCAACTCGAACGGTGTGGTTATGCAGGCAGACATTCGCCGCATCCTTGCTAAAGGCGACCGCAAGATCCACAAGCAGGCTCGCATATTTCCGAAGGTCGGTCTGCGCGAAGAGAAGCAGATCCATTTTGAAGAGGGCTGTTACGTCGCTCCGCGCGCAGCTCTGGATGCTACCGGCGGCCATATCTTCATCGAAAAAGGAGTTACGATCGAGTCAGGTGCGGTCATTATGGGACCGGCTGTCATCCGCAGCGGCTCGGTGATCCGCGCCAACGCTCGCATCCACGAAGGCACGACGATCGGACCCGTTTGTAAAATTGGCGGCGAGGTTGAGACATCAATCTTCCAGGGCTATGCCAATAAGCAGCATGATGGCTACGTCGGCCACAGCTTTATCGGCGAGTGGTGCAACCTCGGCGCCGGCACGACGACGAGCGACCTGAAAAACGACTACTCGAATGTGCGAGTGACGATCGAGAATGAGACAGTGGAATCGAAAGCACTCTTCGTCGGGACGTTCATGGGTGATCACTCCAAGACGGCTATCGGAACACTCCTCAATACCGGAACCGCCATCGGGGTAAGCTGCAATGTATTCGGCTACGGATTTCAACCGAAATGGATGCCGAACTTCAGTTGGGGTGGTGCTCAGGGGATCGAGCCGTATCGCGTCGATAAAGCGATTGAAGTCGCGAAGAAAGTGACCGGCCGTCGCAACGTCACATTCGGGCCACTTGACGAAGCACTATTCGAGCATCTTGTGAAGTAATTACGCTAATTACCTACATGCAAAAAAGAAAGGGGCTGCTCAGCCCCTTTCTTTTTTCGCTTACTGAAATTCTTCCACCACCACGCTCTCGAGTTGCATGAGAACTTCAAGAACGCGTTTTCTGCTCTCTGCTCGCATTGCCACAAGCGGCAAGCGGTAATGTTCCCCTATCAATCTCATCATCGATAGAGCGGCCTTTACCGGTCCGGGGTTCGATTCGACAAACATTACTTTCATCAGGTCTAGTAATTCATAATGAATCGCTTTTGCCTCTGCAAATTGGCCGTCGAGCGCAAAGCGAACCATCCGTGAGAACTCACTCGGGACAACATTGGAAGTTACGCTAATGACCCCGCGTCCACCAACAGAGATCAGCGGTACGGTTAGATTATCCTCACCTGAAAGCAACCGGAAACCCTTGGGAGAATTACGAATGATTTCCATACACTGCTCCATGTTCGCGCTTGCTTCCTTCACTGCGACCACATTCTCGATCTCGGCACAGCGTAAGGTCGTCTCGGCCGACATGTTCAAACCTGTTCTGCCAGGGACATTATAGAGCACTACTGGAAGCCCAACCTCGGCGATTGCACTGAAATGAGCGAACAGGCCGTCCGGAGTAGGTTTGTTATAGTAGGGCGTCACCGCAAGCACGGCGTCTGCGCCAAGTTCTAACGCCTCGCGCGTGTTGGCGACGGACGAACGCGTGTCGTTCGTTCCTGTACCTGCAATGACAACTGCCCTGCTATTGACATACTCTGTCACAAAAGCAAGAAACCGGGTTCGTTCCGCTGCGGTGATCGTTGGGTTCTCCCCGGTCGATCCGAGCGGGACGATCATTTCGACACCGCCATCGATCTGATAATCAAGGAGCGTCTTGGTGGCGTCATAATCGATTTCACCAGATGCAGTGAATGGTGTAACGATGGCGGTACCCGTACCGCGAATGAGTTTGGTATCGATCATAATCAGTCCTCCGAGATTCCAAGGATCTCGTTAATGTGTTCTTCGAAGCGGTACATCCCCTGCCTTCCGACAATCCACTCGGCAGCACGAACGGCTCCGAGCGCAAAACCTGCACGGGACTTGGCACGATGGGTCAGCTCTATCTGGTCAACCGCGGAATCGTACCCGACGGTATGCGTCCCGGTAATAGCACCTGCACGGATCGAACTGATATAGAGGGCATCGCGCTGAGGGGCGGTACCTTGTTCAAGCTCGGACGAGAAGTGCGTCTTAGATTTCATACCGGACAATACAGCATCGGCAAGTCGCAAGGCTGTCCCACTCGGGAAATCCTTCTTCGCATTGTGGTGCGCCTCGTTAATATACACGTCGTAGTCGGCTTTATCAAGCAACCTCGACGCTTCGGCTACGATGCGCAAGAACAGATTCACTCCAATGGAAAAATTCGACGCGAATACGCAGGCGATACCCGATGCCTTCGTCTCGGAAGCGACCGCATCCATCTGCTTCTCCCAGCCGGTAGTCCCGATCACGATAGGCACACCGGCCCGAGCGGCGATCCGCATATTTCCCAACACGGTATCGGGCTGGGTGAAGTCAATCGCAACGACTGCGCCGGATTGCTGCATCGACTCGACAGACAGCGGAGAATCGACATCGAACTTCGCGACAATCTCGTGGGAACGCAAGATCGCGGCCGATTCGACTTCGTGGCCCATCTTCCCATACCCGATGAGTGCAATCTTCATGGTGCGAAAATACGGTTTAATGCGTCAATGCGTACACTACAATATTCGTACCGAACTTCAACGCTTCTTCGCGCTTGTCGGGCGGGTCGTTGTGTACATCCGGATCGTCCCATCCGTCGCTCGGATTGGACTCATACGTATAAAGAACAGTCATCCTACCACCACTAAAGAGGCCGAATGCCTGAGGCGCCTTTCCATCATGCTCATGGATCTTAGGGGTGCCGTTCGGAAAATCGAAATGACAATGGAATAGCTCGTGAGAAAATGGAAGTTCTTTGAATTCCTGGTCGGGATATACCTTCACCATCTCTCGTCTGAGTGCTTTGTCGAGACCATAGTCATCGTCGATATAGAGGAATCCGCCGGCATCGAGATACGCGCGAAGCCGCTTCGCCTCGGATTCAGTAAATTCAACATTCCCGTGGCCGGTCATAAACAGAAACGGATATGAGAAAATATCGTCGCTTGCAATATCCACCCAGAGATATTCCGGATCGGTCTGAATATTTGTGTGCTGGGCGACGAAGCGCAACAAATTCGGCTCTTCCGTCTGTCCGTTGTACCAGTCGCTCCCGCCTTCATATTTCAGTCGAGCGATGCGAAACACGGACGACGAACGGTTCACCGTTCGGGTCTGGGCCCAAATGCTCCCGCAAGAGAGCACAAGAACAAGGATAATCAAGCCATATCTCATCAGACATTTCCTACGACTACCAATGAAAAAGGTTGCCATAGACAAAAAACGGTGGGTGAACCATTGTGCTCACCCACCGTCGCTAGTAGATCTCACAACTCATCAGAGCTCGTCGGCAACTAAGCGTTTTTTCAATTGGGAAATATGCCACGTGATATTAATCTCTTTCGGACAAGCTTCCACGCAATTAAAGATTGTGTGGCAGCGCCAGATACCATCGGCAGAATCGACGGCAGCCAGATGCTCTTCCGGATTCGTATCACGGGTATCGAAGGCGAAACGGAACGACTTAAGGAAGGCGGCCGGCCCGAGGTAGTTCTCGTTCGACCATAACGACGGACAGCTCGTCGTGCAACAGGAGCACATGATGCACTTCGTGGATTCCATGAGTAGTTCGGCATCCTCTTCGGATTGGAGTCTCTCATGTTCCGGCGGGGCATCCTTCGCAATGAGATACGGCTTCACAAGCTCGTACTTTGCGTAGAAGTCCTTCATATCTACAACAAGATCCTTGACGATCGGCAGATATGGAAGCGGCTCAATGACGACCGGCTTTGAGGACCCGATGCCTTTGATATCTTGCAGCAACAGCGAACATGCGAGTGTGTTCTTGCCATTGATGCGAATACCGTCGGAACCGCACATGCCATGGGCACACGAACGACGGAACGTCAGCGTCCCGTCGAATTTCCACTTGATATCGTGCAGCGCATCGAGTACGCGATACGTCCCCGAGAGGTTCTCAAGGGTATAATCCTTGAAATACGGCTCTTTGTCAACTTCCGGGTTGTAGCGCTGAATGCGAAAAGTGACGTTCATTCCTGGTTCGTAGATCTAACTGATACAAAATTACGGAATTTTCGCGCCCCTTCTGTCAAGATGGCGCAACGGTGTAACTTTCTCCATGGCCGGGCGTTGTTCAGATAGATGAGGTACACCCACTTCGCGTCGCTGGCAATCCTTGCGCTCCTGAGCTGGAGCGTAGGTTGCGCCCCCTCGGTTACAGAGAGTGCTCAACCAAATACAAATATCGATTCGCAGTATTACAACAACATCTCTACGCTCTACGGGCACGGAGACAAGGTCTATACCGACAGCACGAAACTGCGACTAGCATCCGATTTTTCCTGGCGTGATTCCCTTGGCAGATTTCATTCGCTTTCCGAACTTCGCGGTCAAGTCGTCGTTCTCAATTTCTGGGCAACGTGGTGTACCTTTTGCTTGTACGAGACTCCTGATCTCGAGTCGGCATCGGAAGACATGCTAGCCGATAGTGTACATGTCATTGGCATTTCCGTTGACCAAGGAGATAATATCTGGTCCAAAGTGAAGGATTTCGTAGATTATTATAAGCTTCGGTACCAAATTGTCATCGATCCGAAAGCATATACCTATTTCAACTACGGTGTTCGCGACGCACTCCCTACCACATATATAATCGACCGGACGGGACACATTGCGATCGAAATGATCGGCCAGCAAACTAAAAAGAAGTTTATAGATGCTGTAAACAGCGTTCTATAAACTTCTTTCTACTTGGAAGTTATCCGGCTCGATTAAAGGAGCTTCTCTACTTGAGAAATGATTTCCGGCGGAGTAAACGGAAGTCCCTGTACCTTATTGATTCCGATCGCATCCACCAAGAAACGATCGCGAATCACACGGCGGAGCTGTCCGAGATTCAATTCAGGAATAACGATTTTCTCGTAGTTCTTCAGGATATCACCCAGATCCGGCGGGAGCGGGTTTAGCCAGCGCAGGTGAGCAGAAGCAACACCTTTACTATGCAACTGCTCTGCTGCAGTCGTGATAGCACCATACGTACCGCCCCATCCGAGCAATAACACTTTCCCCTTCTTCGGTCCGTTAACTTCAGTCGGTGGAATATCCTTTACGATACCATCGACCTTTTGCTGGCGCAAACGGACCATAAAGTCGTGATTTGCCGGCTCGTAGTTGACATTCCCCGTGCGGTGCTGTTTTTCGAGTCCGCCGATGCGGTGCTCGAGACCTTCGATCCCGGGTATGGCCCACGGACGAGCATTGTCCGCATCGCGTTCATACGGCATAAAGTCGCCATCGCCCTTCTTGGAGACGCGCTTGTTCTCGATCGCCGGGATTGCATCGACATCCGGCAACAGCCACGGCTCTGCGCCGTTGGCAATATAACCGTCGGTCAACATGATAACCGGAAGCATATATTTCAGCGCAATGCGCGAGGCTTCGATGGCCGTATTAAAGCAATCGGCCGGCGACTGTGCCGCAATGACGGCAACCGGCGACTCGCCGTTACGACCGTACATCGCCTGCATCAGATCAGCCTGTTCCGTCTTCGTCGGCAGACCGGTCGACGGGCCACCGCGTTGAACGTCAACGATAACGAGCGGAAGCTCGGTCATTACTGCAAGACCGATGGCTTCAGCCTTGAGTGCCAACCCAGGCCCCGACGTTGTCGTAAGTGCAAGACAACCCGCATACGAAGCGCCGATCGCTGTACAAATACCTGCGATTTCGTCTTCAGCCTGGAACGTCTTGACACCGAAATTCTTATATTTCGAAAGTTCGTGCAAAATATCCGATGCAGGAGTGATCGGGTACGAACCGAGGAACAAATCGAGTCCCGACTTGACCGAAGCAGCAACAAAACCGAGCGCTGTTGCCTCGTTCCCCATCACATTGCGGTACACACCTGGTGTGAACTTCGCCGGCTTGACCTCGTAGCGTGCATGAAACAGCTCAGCCGTTTCGCCGAGATAGTAGCCGGCCTTGAGTGCACGAACGTTTGCTTCATAGATCAGCTCGTTTTTGCCGAACTTCTCCTTGAGCCACTGAAGGGTCGGGTCCATCGGACGGTTGTAGAGCCAGTACACCAAGCCGAGGGCCACCATGTTCTTCGAGCGGCCAGCTTCTTTGGTGCCAAGTTTCAAATCACGCACCGCATCGATTGTGATCTTGGTTAACGGAAACTTATAGACCGTGTACCCTTTGAGAGAATCGTCAAGCAACGGATTCGAGTCGTACTTGGCAAGCTTCAGGTTCTTTTCGTCAAATGCGTCTTCATTCAGAATGATCGCACCACCCTTTTTCAGGTCGCGCAGATTGACTTTCAGTGCCGCCGGATTCATTGCAACGAGCACATCCGGATTGTCTCCCGGCGTGTGAATATCTTTGGAGCTAAAGTGGATCTGAAATCCTGAGACACCATAGAGCGTACCGATTGGGGCGCGGATCTCGGCGGGATAGTCAGGAAGCGTCGAGAGATCATTGCCAAGCAGAGCAGTAGTATTCGTAAACTGTGTCCCCGTAAGCTGCATACCGTCGCCGGAGTCGCCAGCAAATCGAATCGTGACTTCATCGAGAACGGTCAGCGGCACCTTCGGTCGTTGTCCGATCGATTCCGGGGTTGTGTGCCCGTTCGTGCCTGTCTTGGTTTGTACTACTTCGGCTTCGCTTGACATATTCGTATCTCTTGCTAATTCATTTTCCCCGCAGATGTGCGGAGCACCACGTAAACAATGAGAAAGAAAAGCAGGTTCGGGCGAGTTTCGATTTGTCTGGTCGCTGCAAACTACCGAACAACCGTTAGTCTACCCGCGACCGAGGCGTTGTTAGCCGTGTGGCGGACAATATATGTGTACGTCCCTGTCGGGACGGAGGACAGATCGAGTGAGAACACGTGCTTCCCAGTTTGAAGGTCTTTCTGCGTAGTAGATAGGATACTATGACCGAGTGCATCAAACAACTCGCATACTACATCTCCGGCAAGGTGTGTCGTAAATGGCAGCGAGGTGCGAAACGCGGTTGCGGCACTAATAGGATCGGGTTGCACATTCCCGAGCAGGAGTGTTTCAGCATTGCCGAGCTGCATGTACCGAATCAATGACGGGTCACCGCAGCCGAGGGCAAGCGAGTATTCGAGTACCACCGACACGACTCCGAGTTCGCACTTCGCATATATCTGATCGTCGTTATTGAGCTTGATATCGGACAGATACATCGTCGACGAGATCGAGTCGGTAAGTGCGGCTACAAATGTGAGCTTGATCGCAGGTTGTCCTGCTGTAAAATCTAGAAATGGAACCCCTTGCAGGGATATGTGAGTAGTAGTGTGTTTTGGCGTGCCACCGGGCGGGTCTGCAGAAAATGCGGCGTTCGAAACGAGAACATTTGAGTACTTCGGGATGAACGTCAATAAATCGCCATTATAATGCAGTACGAAAGAGATATTTTGTAACGCTTTGAAATGAACATCCTGTTTCGGCACCATGACGAATGTGATCGTATCCCCTGCTCGAATAGAATCCTTACTTGCTGAGAAATCGAAGGTCAGAGTATCCGTTGGGATCACGTTCGCGATGATCGGGATTTGCTGGACCGAATCCGGATCAGAGTGGGCCGAAATGGTTATCGCTCCAGTGATCGGCCCTGCCATCGTTGGCTCAAAATGCAAGTGAAGTGGATATATCGTACCTGCCGGCATCATCGTGCCTGGCGGTTGCTCCAACGTAAGATTTCCATTCCCCGTAACTTGCGTGAAAAGCAATTCTACAGTATCACATCCTTCGCTCCGAATGAATATAGTCGTATCGCGTGTGTCACAGAACTTCATCGTCCCGAGATCGAGCGTATCCGGCGCAACGGTAAGTGTGCGGCTTCCGTATCCAACCGTAAGATAGTAACGCACTACTGTATCGCGAGCAAGTTCGCCTTGCAATTGAAACCGAATAGTGATCGTGCCGCTATCGGACCGTACCACCTTCGGATCTGCCACAACACGTATATCAACCCCTGCTCTGGCACTGGTGAACGTCGTTGGCACAGCACCGTGAGAGACGGTCACATTGGGATTCGTCGTCGATGATTGGGTAATCGAAAGTATGGAAAGCGTCTGACATCCAGGATTTCCGATATGTATCAGAAACTGTTTCGGACTGTCGCAGCGTGTCAACCGCAGAGCGAACAATGTATCGATCGGCAGCGAGGCAAGCAACATTGCCGGCTGTGTAACTCCGGCACCCTGAAGTGGGATTGTCAGAACGCTGCCTTCTCCGAGAGATTCGATATTGATCGAGAGTCGATCAGTGTAGATCGTTGCTATTGGCGGTTTGAATTTGATAAAGATCTTTCCTGTGCTATCTGGCGGTATCGGGGATGTAAACCCTGGGGTCCCGACAATAGAAAATGCAACCTGATTCTGAAGGCTCACGGAGCTAATCACTAACGGCTTACATCCATAATTATGAACTAAAACAAATGTGTCGAGTTCTGAACAGGTCGATACGTCCTCCACGTATAGCGAATCACTGAGGGCAAATGAACCAGCTGACGACATTGATGCCGAAAATGAGATCGAAGAATCGGTACCAATTCCTTGATGAAGCAAATGAAACGTCAGTCGATTCGAGTATGACCCCGCAACATCGAGTGAGAGACGAACACGGAATATTACCGAATCCCCTTGGATAAGGGCCAGCGGAAACACAAGTGGATCACCTGCCGCGTTCGTAAGGAGATACCCTCCCGTCTGTAGCGCCGTGTAGCCGGTTATATAGAGTGTATCGCAACTATTGTTCTTGATTGTGAACAAGCTATCGTATGGTGTACAGAAATGAACCGGACCGAAGTTCATACTTGTCGGCTCCAACGAAGCCAGAGGACCTTGCCCAATCGCATGAGCAGTGATGGTTACGATAGTATCGAGAAAACGCTGAAGGATCTTTGAGTAGTAGTGCAAACGAACCTTCGTAATAATATTTGTATCGCGATGAAAGAGTTTGGATGGATCCCATCGGAATACAAGTGAATCCTGCTCATTCTGACGCAAGATAAGCGGAAGATTCATTTGCGATACGAGCGAGAGCGCACCGCTCGAAAACAACGGTGAGCTGGAATCAATAAGTGTAACCGAGACGAGCGAGTCATCTTCACAATATGGATTTCGGAGTCGTACGGTCGCAAACGTCGTTGAACAGATCGGCCCAGACATCGAGATCGAATTTGCATCGAAGATCAGATCAAACGGCGGTTCCGTGATGGCTCCGTCCCCACCGTCGCGTGTCTTCCAGATATTCCCCTGCTGGTCAAATGCATAGACAACCCCGCCATTACAACCGGTAGCCACAAAACGGGTATCCTTCTGACTGCTTGGACCTCCGACATTCACCCATGTCTTGCCCATGTCAGTGGAGCGAAAGAGACCGGTCGCTGTAGGGTTGACAGATTTATTATTGTATGCCTGGATGTAGATTGCCCCGTTCACCCCGATAACAGCCCCTGTCGAACCGACAAGATTTGGATATACGATACTCCAGGTATTTCCATAATCGGACGATATCATGACCGAACCGATCGTTTGATTAGACACGATCGTCTGATCCTTTTCCGGGCATGCAAGAAAGTAGCTCGTTCCCTTGACTGCGTAGACACCCCATGACTCGGTTTGCTGCGGCGGATTGATCGCCGTCCAGGTGCGTCCGCCATCGACCGTTCGCTTCCATGAAGTGGCATAGAAGCCTGTAGCGACACCATGCATATCGTCAACGAAGTCGATACCATTCATAAACTTCATCGTGTTGTCGACTGTCCACGACGCGCCAAGATTCGTCGAGATCTCTCCCGTACCGTAATTACCACGACTCACGGCTACAACCGCTGATGGCGTAGCGTAAATACATGAGTAATCCCCTTTCGGCCCAGCCGCCGTCCAGGTCAGCCCTCCGTCAGTAGTCCGTAATATGCCGGTTCGTACATTCGATTGATCTTCCACAGATGCCCAGCCGTTGTACTCGTCCGTCATCTGGATCTGCGTCACATTGTCCACATAATTGGGCGGGAGTGTGCAGACGCTCCAGGACCTGCCGCCATCAGTGGTCTTTAGGATGCCCCCAGCGTCAGCTGATGTGCCAACGAAGCCGACAAACTCGTTGAAGAAAAAACCGCAGGTACCAGTGCGGCCATACTTGAAGGTAAATACCTTCTGCCACGATGCAAATACAGATGAAGAGAGTACAAGCCCGGTGAAAATCACCGAGAACAGGAGGAGTCGACGCTGTATGTGTCGGCTGAGTGTCAGGTTAGGTTATAAACCGCTTCATAATTATATAACCGATGCCACAGGAAAAAGTTACAACGCGCGAGCAAGACTTCTCTGTTCGATTGCCTGACACGGTTAACCAATGCGAAGGACTTCGTACCAATAAAAAAGCCCCGGCGGTGAGAGAGAAGTGCCCGGAGCTCCTTTGAGTTGTGTTGTGTCTTTATGGTTGGGAGTTTGTCCCTATGAAACTAAGCATACTATACGAGCATGATTTGGGAAGTTACAGAACCGTAAATGAAAATTTTCTCAGAATCACTGTTACCTGTAAATTATCATGGTGGCTGCGGTTCGGGCGTAAATTTGTACCCATCATAGTATATCAATACCCAATGAATCATCGCATCCTTCTCGTCTTTGTCGCCCTGGCGGCACTCACTCTGTCGAGCTGTTCGCGCAACGATCCGATGGAGGTGACCTCGTCACAGTTTTTGACGACGATCCACGACGGAAAACTTGATGACGCCTATACGATCACGTCGCCGACCTTACAAAAGGTCACGAATAAAGATCAATTTAAGGCGTTTATCCAAACTCTGGGACTTGCAGATTACCGCTCGCTTCGTTGGTATGGGCACATGCAAATGGACTCTTCCGGTTATGTCGAGGGGGCCATTACGCGAAAAGACAGCGTGGTCGTGCCGGTCAAATTGCACCTTTCGCAGGTCAACGGCGAGTGGAAAGTCAACGGCATGGAGCGCCTGCCTGGCTTCGGCCTTGCCGGAAATATCTCCCAACAATTTCCACCCGATGCAGTCGTACGCGGTCTTGTCGCCCAATGGCTAACCCTGCTCGATCGCTCGATCAAGGCCAAAGATTTCTCAGAGTTCTACTCGAAGATGTCTCCGACAGGACAACGTCTTAGTTCTACGGATAATCTGATGAAAGGCTTCTCGAAGTTCATCGAGAACAGTATCAATATCTCCGCCGCACTAAGTTCCAAAGCCATTGTGACCCCATATATTTCGAGTGACCTACCAAACCAACCGAGAATTTTGCTCGTCGAATGTACATTCCAAACGAGCCCGCAATTGCTACATGTAACGATGAAATTCTCGTCGGAATCCGGCGCATGGCAGTTGCTTTCGATGAACGCCTCGATCTGACACACGTATTGCGATGCTTGATGCGATCGTTATTGGCGCGGGAATCAGCGGACTTGCAACCGGCTACTATCTCGCAATCGCCGGTAAGAAGTTCGTTATTCTCGAACGATCATCAGAGGTAGGCGGTCTCATCCGGACCGAACATCTTGACGGCTATACGCTTGAACATGGTCCGAATTCCTTACGTGGGGATTCGGTAGAATTACAGGAGATAATTGACGGCGTCGGTCTGCGCGAGGCCGTCAGACCACCGGTGATCACTCGGACGAAGAATTACATCGCGACGGGTGGCAGACTCGTTCAGGTCCCCAGATCACCAATCGATCTGCTTTCTACGAAGCTCCTGAGTGGCAAAGCAAAGCGATATCTCCTTGCTGAACCCTTTCATGCAGCCCATGCTGTCGAAGATGAGAGTGTCGCCTCGTTCTTTCGTCGTCGTGCAGGGACGGAGGCCGTCGAGATGCTAATTAAACCACTCATGAGCGGCATTTACGCAGGTGATGCTGAACAGCTCTCGGTCCGAAGCGCTTTCCCGAAGTTCTATGAATACGAACGTACACATGGCTCACTCCTACGGGGCATGATGAAGGCGAAGAAAAAGCAACGACCGAATCTCCCGCGTATGTTTTCGTTCGATGAAGGGCTTTCGCAACTGCCATCAGCGTTGCATTCCACACTTCGTTCGCAGATACGGTTAGGGATATCGATTTCCTCGATACAACAGAGAGAGGCCGTGTGGTTAGTCGAACTCTCGAATGGAGAACTCATCGAAGCAAAGAATCTTATCCTGACTACCCCGCTCGAACAGACAACGAACTTGCTTCGGGGCGTCATCGCCGACGCTCTGCCGCTTGTGTATCGCCCGCCGATCAGCATTGTCTATCTTGGGTTCAAAACGACTTCAATTCCTCGTCCACTTGATGGCTTTGGCTTCCTCGTGGCGCCATCGGAGAATTCGGATATTCTCGGCTGCATTTATACCTCTGCCCTCTTCCCGAACCGTGCACCAATGGGCAAGTCGATGGTGACAGTCCTGATGGGTGGAGCCCGCCGGCCCGATATCTGCAACTTATCGAAAGAAGAGATAGAAACACGAGCGATCAAGACGCTTGCCGCCTACCTCGGCACACCCACGGTTGCAGCCTTCGTCCACTCGCACACGTGGGAACATTCCATTCCACAATATAACCTCGGTCATTGGCGTACGATCGAGGCACTCGATGCCTATGAACACCAATTTCCGGGCCTGCATTTTGGAGGTAACTATCGCGGCGGGATCTCCATTGGATCCTGTATCACGACAGCAAAATCGATTGCCACAACTGTCATCGGTCAATGATTTTTGACGAACGCCGCTTTCCGAGCACCTGTTATCGCTCGCGATAACCACGATTCCGTGAGAAATTTTCAGCTTGTGTGTTCATCCCCATCGTACCAAGTGGTCTCCGACCACGACCAGGCGGTGTGGTCGATCCGTTCGCTGAAGTATATACTTCTGTGGCTCCTGCTCTGGCAAGATAATATGGTCCCGGGCTCGCCGATCCAGATTATCGAACACATTGGCAGTCCCGCACCCTTCAACGGGTTTGAAGTATGGCTATTTCTTTGCCTTGCCGTTCTTGCGATCGAGCGCGTGATGGTAGGCTACTATGAAATGAAGCGGTCGTACTTTTGGGGGCCGCTATTACTCATGACCTTTAGTCTCGTGCTCTCGTATACACGAGGTGCCTACATGCTTCAGCACTTCAAACCGGTTGTCGAAGCGCATGAAGCGATCATGCTGCCCGTCGCATATTTTATCGTGCTGAATCTGTTTCGCGAGCCGGGTGAATGGCGAGTATTACCGACAATCCTGATCCTTGCCTGTGCCGCCAAGGCGCTTGACGGCTCATTGATCTACTTCTTTTCATCGAGCCCGATCAAAAACTGGGGTGTACTACAGGAGTGGCGCGACGGTTTTTTGCTGGCGGTTGGTATTGTCTCCGTTGTCCTGATGCTCCATTACAAAGGGACAGCCCTCAAGTGGTTACGCTGGACGATGATCGCGTCGCTTCCGCTCTTGCTCTTCGCGCTGATCGTCAGCTACCGCCGCACGTTTCTTCTGGCCTCACTCGCCGGATTGCTCGCAATGTTCTTGACCTTGCCCCGAGACCGTCGGATGAAGCACTTCTGGTTGCTGGTAACGATGGTGCTGGGTATGTTCGTCTTTATCCTCTTGACCGATCCGATTGGTTTCCTCACCCGATTGGTCGGTGGTGTCATGAACCCCAAAGATGAAGGTTCGGCTTACATCCGCTTGATGGAGCTACCGAATATCCTTCTCAATATTTATCATAATCCAATTCTTGGCGTTCCGGTCGGGACATTTTGGAAGCAGTATTATCGGATGCCGTTGATTGCTGTCTATACGTTGTATGGTTGCCATGATACGTATCTATACTGGCCGTTACGTACAGGAATACCCGGTACGTTCGCATTCTGGTGGTTCCTGATGCGCAATTGGAAGACACTTCTGATCCAACGCCGAGTTGCGGTGTATAACGAGGAAACACAATATTTCTCTCAGTTGGGCATACAGGTGCTCGTTATCTACCACGTTGCGTGTTTTCTGGGTCTGCTATACGCCGACGGTTTTATCATCATGGCGGTACTGATGGCCTGGCTGCAGTTGATGCTTGAAGCAGAACTTGGCGTGAAGACGCTTCGGGATGTCAAACTGTTTCCGACACTGAAAGCTGGCAAACTCGTCTTCTGGGATAAACGCCCCTCACCGCAGACTTCCTCCGCCGTTGTACAAGGCGGAGCTCAATCATAGGTGCCGGTATCTTCTTCGATTGGTGCAAACTCTCACTGCCCCGTTCGTTGTTCTCACCCCCGACACTCAATCAACGATAATTATGAGCAGCCTCACGATACCCGAGATCGCCGCCTCATCCCGCACTCGCCGGACCCGTTCGAGCGAACGTCTGCGCCGACTGGTGCGCGAGACCTCTCTCGAACCCCGCAATCTCATTCTTCCGATCTTCGTGACTGACGAGCATCCCGATGCGCGCAATGAGATCGCATCGATGCCCGGTGTGTATCAGCACGGCATAAATTCGTTGCTCTCGCTCTGCGACGAAGCAGCAAAGGCCGGTCTCGGTGGCGTGATTCTCTTTGGGGTAACGACCGATAAAGATGACAGAGGCTCTTCCGGCTATTCACCCGATGGAATCGTCCCACAGGCGATCCGTGCGATCAAGACACGTGTCCCCGATCTCATGGTCAGTGCCGATGTATGTCTGTGTGAGTACACCTCTCATGGCCACTGTGGCATTGTGCACGAAACGCATTCGCACGAGTTCGAAATTCTGAATGACGAAACCGTCGACCTTCTCACGCGTGAAGCGGTGGTGTATGCAGAGGCAGGCGCAGATCTTATTGCCCCGAGTGACATGATGGATGGCCGCATCGGTGCGATCCGTTCGGCTCTCGACGATGCTGGCTTTGTCAATACGCCAATCATGAGTTATTCGGCCAAATATGCCTCGGGATTCTACGGACCGTTTCGTGATGCAGCAGGCAGCATCCCCAGCTTCGGCGATCGACGTTCACATCAGATGGATCCGGCCAATAGCGACGAGGCTGTCCGTGTCATGGAGCGTGACCTCCACGAAGGTGCCGATATCCTAATGGTAAAACCGGCGATGAGCTATCTGGATATTATTCAACGAGCGAAAGACGAGTTCGACGTTCCGATCGCTGCATACCAGGTCAGCGGAGAATACTCGATGATCAAAGCAGCCGCCGAGAATGGCTGGCTCGACGGAGATCGCATGATGCTCGAGACATTGACCTCGATCAAACGTGCCGGAGCTACGATTATCCTTACCTATTTCGCACTCGAAGCAGCAACACGTCTCTAAATGAATTCACACAAGTCTGCCGCTCTCTTCGAGCGCGCAAAACGTACGATTCCTGGCGGAGTTAACTCCCCGGTACGCGCATTTCGCTCTGTCGGAGGGACCCCGCTCTTCATGGAGCGTGCACAGGGAGCATACCTTTGGGATGCTGACGGCAATAAATACATCGACTACGTCGGCTCGTGGGGTCCCTTTATTCTTGGCCATGGTCATCCTGCTGTTACTGAGGTATTAGCGTCGCAATTACACAAAGCGACAAGTTTTGGCGCTCCGACCGAGCTTGAAGTAGAACTCGCTGAGTTGATTTGCTCAGTCATGCCATCGCTTGAAATGGTGCGCATGGTCAATTCGGGTACTGAGGCGACAATGTCGGCCATTCGTCTGGCACGGGCATATACCGGGCGTTCGAAGTTCATCAAATTCGAGGGATGTTATCACGGCCACGCCGATTCGTTTTTAATCAGGGCCGGTTCTGGCGCACTGACACTGGGTGTTCCCGATTCACCAGGTGTCACGCACGGCACCGCCGAGGACACGCTCAATGCTCGGTATAACGACATCGAGAGCGTGAAGTCGCTTGTCGAAGCAAATGCAGATGCCGTCGCCGCGGTCATTATTGAGCCCGTCGGCGGGAATATGGGTGTCGTCCCGGCAACGAAGGAGTTCTTGCAACAGCTTCGAGCGTATTGCACGGAAAAAAAGATCATTCTCATTTTCGACGAGGTTATGAGCGGGTTCCGCGTCGCGCTCGGCGGTGCACAGGAAGTGTATGGGATCAGTCCTGACCTCACGACACTTGGTAAAATTGTCGGTGGCGGACTTCCGGTAGGTGCATATGGCGGGAAACGCGACATCATGTCCATGATCTCCCCATCCGGACCTGTATATCAAGCCGGTACGCTTTCTGGCAATCCGTTAGCGATGGCAGCGGGGATCGCAACGTTGAACGTTCTGAAGAACACGAACCCGTATCCAGACCTTGAGGAAAAAGCCGCATGGCTCTCAGGCGAACTTGCCTCTCATGCTACGGCTGCTGGACTTGCGACGACGCAGAACAGGGTCGGTTCAATGCTCTGCCTGTTTTTCACTGATAAAGCTGTGGCGAACTTCGACGATGCCATAACATCGGACACTGGCGCCTATGGCCGCTATTTCCACTCGATGCTGGATAGTGGCGTTTACCTTGCCCCATCGCAGTTCGAGGCCATGTTTATTAGTATGGTGCACACCGACACCGACCTGGAACAAACTGCAAACGCCGCCCGCACTGCTCTGTTAGCGACGATGAAATAACCCCGTTTTCAGCCCGTTTTTTCCTGCAACCATCTTCTTTGGAGGGTGTTCCATATTCAGTTGTTTTGTGTAGTTTCGGGGTGGCGCTCGACGTCCAGTTTTTTTCACTATCGATCATAATCATAACTTATGAAGAACATCATCTCGTACAGGCGTTCGCTTGGCTTGGTCCTTGCAGCGCTTGCACTCGTTTCCTTCATCTCCTCGATGTCTTCGGCTCAGACCACATACAAGCGTAGTGGGATCATCGAGGAATTCACCGGTACGTGGTGCGGATATTGTCCACGTGGCGCATTCTTCATGGATTCGCTTCAAGAGTACATGCCGAATAATGTTGTCGAGATCTGTTGGCACAACGCTGACGAAATGACGATCCCTAACGTCGAAGATACTGTCGAAGGTTACTTCGGTGTTCAGGGATTCCCCAACGTTGGATTCATGCGTTCTGGCGGGTCTGACGTCAACGATTGGAGCACCAGCGACCCGATGTATACGGCGATGAAGAACGTCTGCAAACAGACGCCACTCGTTGACTGCCGCATCGTCAACGCTGCGTACGACCCGAGTACCCACATTTGCAGCTTTGATCTCGACATTACCCCGTACGATATGTCGAAGATGCCGACCGAGGATACTGAGTACTATCGTACTCTTGCCGTCCTCACGGAAGACGGCCTGATCTATGATCAGCATAACTACAACAACTTTCATGGGTTGCCGAACCCGATCTCGCCGTTTGTTCACTACAACGTAGCCCGTGCGGTCGGAGGCAGTGTTCGTGGTGATGCGGTAACGCTCGGCACCCAGGATCCGAATGCCACGCTTCCGTTGCGTGTACATTATGAGTTCACGGTTGACTATATGAACTGGAACGCGAACCAACTTCGTGTCAAGACGGCGTTTGACGGGATTAATCTGGTCGATGTTATTTACAACGGAAAGAAATATAAGGCCGAAAACAACAACGTGATGAACGCCGCTCAAACTGGCTACATTGCAACCTTGCCGACTTCCGCACCGGATAAGATCTGGATCGTGCTTCCGAATGCAAACTCGACGACGTCTGCTTCCAAACCGACCCAGATCATTTGGGCACATGGCGGCAACACATCGAACAGCGCAAAAATCGAGTGGAGCGGTGACAACGGGACAACATGGAATCTTGTGACGGCGAACACCACCAACTCACCGTACAATTGGGATATTCCGACCAGCGCATATGGTCAGACGGTTATCCTTCGCGCGACGGATGTTGCAAATGGCAGCGTCAAGTCTAATAGCGAGCCGTTCAAAACTCCGGGCATCGTTCATATCACACATCCTGCAGCTGGTGATGTGTTTACCTCTGGTAATGCAGACAGCGTGACCTTCACGGGTGGTAATCTCACCACAAAGAAGACGCTGTACTTCTCGTCGGATAGCATGCAGACATGGACACCGCTCAAGACTCTCAGCAGTGCAACTGCGACTACCATTGCAGGATTCTCTTGGAATGTTGCTTCGACGTCGACTGCCTGCTTTGTGAAGTTCTCCGACGACAACGGTGTGTCGGATATCAGCGGACAGTTCACCGTGAAAGCCCAAGGTGTACAGCCTGGAAAGATCAAGACGGTAACTGCCACACGCATGTATGGCAATCCGGATTCGATCGCAGTTGGTGACCATAGCACGATCTCGTGGACAACCGATGGTGGTCCGGTAGGCAATACGATCACGATCTCTCTCTCAACTGATAATGGCGTAACCTGGATGACAACGCCGATTGCTCAGGTAACGGGTGACAATAGCTCATTCAATTGGAATCCAATTCCGGACTATCCGACGACAGAAGCTATGATCCGTGTTCAGGGCGATCTCCAGAACTCCGGTTCTGCAACGTTCGGACCGTTTACGATCTACAAGGACCTTTCGGGCGTCGCTCGCAGCGAAGCGTTCGGGTATTCCATCTCGAATTACCCGAATCCGTTCTCGGCAGCGACGAAGATCACGTTCGTCATGGCCGAATCGGGTCATGCAACGATGTCGGTTCGTGACCAGCTTGGTCGCGAAGTCGGCACCATTGCCAACGGCACCTTCGAAGCCGGCGAGCATGAGTTGAGCTTCGACGCATCGAAACTCTCGACGGGTATTTACACGGTCACGTTCGAATCGAACGGTGTCCGCCTCGTCAAGCAGCTCAACGTGGTAAAGTAAGCAACTGCAACTGCTTTTTCCGACGGCTCCGTACTTCGGTACGGAGCCGTTTTGTTTTGATGGGTGTTCTATGCGCGAGCATATCCGCCGAGTGGCGGCGACCGCTTGTACGAACACTATACCAGCGAGAATGAAATACGTCTCTTCTATTCTGGAGCTCGTCGGTAACACGCCGATGCTGCAGCTCACCCGACTTACACCGCCGAACGCGCGTGTCACCGTCCTGGCCAAGCTCGAACAGTTTAACCCGGGCGGCTCGGTCAAAGACCGAATCGGCATTCGCATGCTCGAAGAAGCGGAAAAGGCCGGAAAAATCAAGCCCGGCGGGACGATTATCGAACCCACCAGCGGTAATACTGGTATCGGATTAGCGCTCTCAGCCATCCGTAAAGGGTACAAGTGCATTTTCGTGATGACCGACAAAGCGTCGATCGAACGCGTACGCTACCTCAAAGCACTCGGCGCAGAAATTGTCGTTGTCTCGAGCGCCGCAAAACCAAGTTCACCGGAATATTACTACAATACAGCGCAGCGTCTGGCCAACGAACTGCCGAATGCGATCATGCTGAATCAGTACGATAATCCGGCAAATCCAGAGAGCCACTACTACTCCACCGGCCCGGAAATATGGGCCGATACTGACGGGAAGATCACGCATTTCATCGCCGGAATGGGTACGGGCGGGACGATCTCGGGCACAGCGCGCTTCCTCAAAGAAAAGAATCCGAATATCAAAGTCATCGGAGCCGATCCGGTCGGTTCCTCGATCAAGACATATTTCGAGACGAACCGCCTTGTCGAAGCACTTCCCTATTTGATCGAAGGCGTTGGTCAGGAGCGCATCCCAAAAAATCTTAATTTGAAATACGTCGATGAAGTCATTAACGTATCCGATAAGGATGCATTCATGACTGCGCGTCGCCTCGCACGTGAAGAAGCACTCTTTTGCGGCGGTTCGAGTGGAATGAACGTCTATGCTGCGCTGCGTATCGCCGAGAAGGCTCCGGACGGCAGCGTCATCGTCGTCATCATCTGCGATACCGGCGAGCGTTATCTCACCAAGCATCACTCCGACGAGTGGCTCAAAGAAAAGCGCCTGCTCGAAACGGAAAAAATGACGGCAGGGATGGTTGCACGACTCAAGCATGCGACGGTCGTCCCAATTGTTTCGGTCGCACCGCACGACACTGTTCGCGATGCGATCATGAAAATGGATACGCATAACGTTTCGCAGCTTCCGGTGATCGATTCCGAAGGCCAGAGTGTCGGTGCCGTTCGCGAATCGCGACTAATGGCCCGTGCCCTCGACTCACGCGATATTCTCGATCGTCCGATCATCGAGCTCATGGAAGCCTCTTTCCCCGTGCTCGATGACGGCGCGGACGCCAAACAGGCTATTGCTGCACTCAAGGATGCACCCGCCGTGCTCGTTGCCGAATTCGGCCGTGTCATTGGCATTATAACTCGTCACGACGTTCTCGAATTTATCTAATAGAACGCGCATGTCACAGACCAAGCAAGGATTCCGCACCAAAGCCATACATGCCGGCCAGGAACCGGAACAAGTAACGGGCGCCGTTGCCGTTCCGGTATTCCAAACATCAACGTACGCGCAGAGTGAGCTCGGCGAACACCCACAGTTCGATTACGCACGAACGATCAACCCTACCCGACTGGCGCTCGAAACGAGTCTTGCCGCTCTTGAAAACGGAACGCACGGTTACTGCTTCGCAAGCGGCATGGCTGCAATTGCCGCAACGCTCTCCCTCGTAAAAGCCGGTGACCATGTCATTGCCGGCAGTGATATGTACGGCGGTTCGTATCGCTATTTTTCAAAGGTGCTCTCGAACTATAATGTCGAGTTTACCTATGTTGACATGCGCGATCTGAAAAACGTCAAGGCGGCGATCAAACCCAATACCAAACTGATCTACAGCGAAACGCCGACGAACCCAATGATGAACCTTACCGATCTCGAAGGTCTTGGGGCGATCGGAAAGGCGCACGGTTGCATTACGGTGGTCGACAATACGTTTATGTCGCCGTATCTACAGAATCCACTCGATTTCGGAATTAGTGTGGTCGTGCACTCGGCAACGAAATATCTCGGTGGGCATTCCGATGTGATCGGTGGTGCTGTTGTCACGAGCGATGCCTCGCTCGCCGAGCAGATCAAGTTCTACCAAAACTCGGCTGGTGGTGTACCTGGACCGTGGGATTGTTGGTTACTCCTGCGAAGTGTCAAGACACTTGCTATTCGTATGGACGCGCATTGTGCGAATGCAATGAGAATTGCAGAAGTACTTTCGATCGAGCCAAAGATTAAGAGGGTGTTTTATCCCGGCTTGAAATCCCATGCGCAGCACGATCTTGCCAAGAAACAAATGCGTGGATTCGGTGGAATGATCTCCGTCGAAACCGGCAACATCGAAGCTGCAAAACGTTTTGCCTCGGCACTGAAGATATTCACGCTCGGCGAAAGCCTAGGCGGGGTCGAATCGCTAGTCTGCCATCCTGTAACGATGACCCACGGCTCGGTTCCGCCGGAACGGCGTGCCGAACTTGGTATTACCGACGGGCTCGTTCGCCTTAGTGTTGGGATCGAGGATTATGAAGACCTACTCGCCGATACTCAACGCGGACTCGATGCGATCTAAACTCTTCGTTGCCGCACTCGCAGCCATGCTTCTTGGCGGCTGTCAGAAGGATGATGCCCTTACGGCCGCAGAACAACGCTACGTGAAGCTCTCGGTTGCCCTGTTGAATGCTCGCGCAGTCGGGACTGATTCTGCAATGGTGCGGCTCAAGCTTGATTCCGTCTACCGATTGTTCAAAACGGACTCAACCACGTTTCGAACCGAATCGGAGGCGTTCTCGTCAAAACCCGACCGAGCGGAGAAGGTCTTTCGGGCAATCAGCGACTCGCTCCGCGGCCACTAGCCGTGCATACATCGCAGGTGCCACAGCGGTACGAACCGGTTCGCTCGCCGAAATATCGCAACACATACGCACTTCGACACTCCCACGTTGTTGCATAGTTGCGCATTATCTCTAACTTACTCAACGTATGCTCGCGCTTGGTGTTCATTGCTTCGACACTCCTGAAAACTTCTCCCCACGATGGGGCGTCGCTGAAAAATCGGATTGTAAACACCGATGCGTGATTGCGCTCGTGCGAAACTCGTCGAACATGGATAAGACCATTTTGAGATAGGAGACGCAGCGCAATCTTGATTTCCTGCACGGTTGCGTTAGCTAATTCCGACAATTTCTCCTCGGTCACCGATTCAGGCTCAGTGCTCTTGCCGGAGGCGAGGATTTTGAACAATCGAGCCTGGACAGAATCGCGGCTACGTCTGATATATTCCTCCGTACGGACACGACTCGCACTTACGTTGACTTCGATAGAATTCCCGTCTTCAGACGCCTCACTCCACTCCAACACCCCAGCATCTGAGAGGATGTCGAGAATTCGCGGCACGGACATGATCTGACGATCCGCTGATGCCTCGATCTGTGATGCGGTCAGCCGGATACTACCGTCACCTGAGTGAGCAACACGTGCGATCACATCATAGACACGCCGCACCGATTCCGGCTCAGGATAGCTGCGAGCAATCATGAACTCGTGAATGCGTTCGTCTCCAGGGTTATACAGCAGGATCGCCATTGCTTCCTCGCCGTCACGGCCTGCTCGGCCCGATTCCTGATAATACGCTTCAAGAGTAGATGGGAGGTCATAGTGTACGACGGCTCGCACGTTGGCTTTATCGATCCCCATTCCGAATGCGCTGGTCGCAACGATGATATCGCAGTCGCCACTGACAAAGCTCGTCTGAGTTGCATCACGCTGTTCGGATGCCATTCCGGCATGATATGCTCGAGCAGCGAATCCTAATTGCGAGAGCATCAACGACACAGACTCCGACTTTGCACGTGACGAGACATATACGATCATTCCATGCGCCACAGTATGAGCGATGTCAATGAGCCGGATGTCCTTCTGACTTTCACGCAGGACAGCATAGCGAATGTTCGGCCGCTCAAACCCCGTCACGATCTCGAACGGATCCCGCAGTTGCAGTTGTGCTGTAATATCGGATCGGACATCGGGAGTTGCAGTAGCCGTCAATGCGACAATGGGCGGACGATCGGCCCCACCAATATGCCCGAAAACGCTCGGAATACGACGATAACTCCGTCGGAAATCATGCCCCCACTCACTGATGCAGTGTGCTTCATCGACGGCGAAAAATGAGATATGAGCGCGACCAAGCAATTCAATAAATGCACGACTTTCGAGGCGTTCCGGAGCGACATACAGCAATTTCAGCTTGCCTTGCTCAAGTCCAGACGCAATATCACGAGCTTGTTCGTATGAAACGGAGCTATTGAGTGCTGCAGCAGGAATCGAGAGACTGCGGAGTTTGTCCACTTGATCCTTCATCAAGCTGATGAGCGGCGAAATGACGATCGCCGTTCCATGCAACAAGACGGCAGGAAGCTGATAGCAAAGAGATTTCCCACCGCCTGTCGGCATAACAAGCAACGTATCGCGACCGTCAAGAAGTGATTCGATCGCTTCGCGCTGATGATCCCGAAACGAGTCGAGACCGAAAATGCTCTGGAGGCCAGCAAGTATCCGATCGTTCACAATGCAGCCCTACTGCCGACGCACCGAGCCCATGACGACAGGTTGCTCGCCGATCGAGCGAAGGAATGAGACGATCCCGTCGGCTTTCTCTTTCGCTGCGATGATAATGAGTCCGATACCAAGATTGAACGTCCGGCGCATATCATCTTCCGGTACATTACCGAGTTGTTGAATAAGGCCATAGATAGCTGGGCGTTGCCAAGACGACCAATCGATATCGAGCGTGAGTTCGCTCGAAAGCACACGGGAAGTATTACCTACAATTCCACCACCTGTAATGTGGCTTAGGGCATGAACATCAGTTTTTGGCTTGAATTCACCAAGGAGCTTCATGACCGGATGTAAATACGACCGATGAACTTTTAACAAAACATCGGCAACCGACTCGCCTCCGAGTTCGGCAGGCTTCGCATTGACACCAAGCGTGTCGACGAGCACCTTCCTCGCGAGGCTATACCCGTTAGTATGCAGACCGGTACTCGGGAGGCCGATTAGCACATCCGATGCTTGTACCTCTTCGCGTGAGAGCAGTTCGTCACGTTCGACAATGCCAACAATCGTCCCCGCGAGATCGAAATCGTCGTTCGCATACATCCCCGGCATTTCTGCCGTTTCACCGCCGATCAGTGCACACCCATTCTCCTGACATGCGTTCGCAAAGCCGCTGATGATGGCCGTCCCCTTTTCAACGTCCAGTTTCCCGGTCGCAAAATAATCGAGAAAAAAGAGAGGACGCGCACCGCAGACGAGAATATCGTTGGTACAGTGATTCACCAGATCCTGACCAACCGTGTCGTAACGCCCCGCCTCAATTGCCACCTTAATCTTTGTGCCTACACCGTCGGTACTCGAGACGAGCACCGGGTGCCGCATCGAGGGGAAACGGGCATCATAGAGCCCGCCAAACCCGCCGATATCGGTCAGGACATTCGCGTCGAATGTCTTGCGTACGAGGGGTTTAATACGACGGACGACCTCTTCTCCGGCATCGATATTGACACCGGCAGCAGCATACGTCAGCGAAGTGGTTTCTGGCATTATAGTGGCGAAGCGGTATACGTGATCACGGCATCGGAGTGCGCAACAATGTCGCTGTTCGGTGCGGCAAGTAACTTGAACGTGACGATAAAATGCGAACCCGTGTCCTTTACGAACTTTCCAAAATCATTATTCGTCATACGCATCGAATCGACCGAATGGCTGTAACTGGCCAGATCCACAACGCCCAGCGTCGGGTTCGTCACCTGTAGATACATCGTGTCTACCGACTGCATCGTGTACGTTGGATCGCTGAATGTGAACGTGAGCTTCGTGAGTTTGGCCGTCTTCAGGAGTGAAAGCCCCGTCTTATTCTTCGCAAGTGTAGCACTATCGGGTGAAAGCGGAAACGAAGCCGGCAGAGCAATTCCAACTGGTGTCAGCTTCGGAAATGGCAGATCAAAGGTTCGTTCGTCGTTAAATGTCAAAAAGCTGTCGATCGCATTGGTTACTTGCGAACAACCGGCGACAAGAGCGACGAACAGCAGCGGAATGATGCGAAATGTATTCTTCATAATCGGTGGTGGTTACGAGCTAAACGAGCGTGGAACGAACGCCGTTCCGAATGTAATGGAATCGCTGTTGGCGCTGTTGTCTCCCGCGACAAACAACGATCAAGTGTATCAGGATATCATAATTCGCACACATCACGAGCGCCGACTCGTCAAAGGGCACCTGTGGGCTTTCAGCAATGAATTGGCAACGGTCGACAAATCCATCCCCCCTGGGACGGTTGTTCGCCTCGTGCGCGAATTCGACAAGAAACCGTTTGCGCTTGCCTTCTACCATCCCAACTCCCTCATCAGCGCCCGTGTCATTAGCCGCGATATTGCGGCCACGATCGACGCCGATTTCCTGCGGCAACGAATCGCCGAGTCGGCTGCCAGAAGAGCCTTTATCGAGCCAGAGCGGAATGCAGTGCGCTTGGTCCATAGCGAAAGCGACCTACTGCCCGGACTTGTGATTGAACGCTACGATGACATCTGTACTTTCCAGATCGTCTCTGCAGGCATGGAGGCTATGAAATCTGAGATTATTTCGATTATCGACGATCTCTTTTCACCAGCATCTATCATTGAGAAAAACAGCTCGCATCTGCGGACTCTCGAAGGACTGCCGGAGGTCGAGGCAATCGTTAAGGGCTCGAAAACCGTCGCTACGATCTATGACCGTGCCGGTACAACGATGGAGATTGACCTGCTCAGCGGCCAAAAGACAGGCGGATACCTCGATCAAATGGATAACCGGACGCTTATCCGCAGATATGTTACCAAATCCTCCAACGTTCTCGACCTCTTCTGTAATGAGGGAGGTTTTTCACTGAATGCTGCACTCGCCGGAGCGCAGACCGTCACTGCGGTAGATGCATCCAAGCTTGCGTTAGCACGCGTCGAGGCCAACCGAGTGCTCAACCCAAATTCGGCAGAGTGGAACCTGGTTAATGCAGATTGTTTCGAGTATCTCAAAACAGCCGAAGGACAATACGATGTCGTCGTCGTCGACCCTCCCTCACTTGCCAAATCGAAGAAACATCTGAAGAATGCCCTACAGGCATATCTCGGGCTCCATCGTGGGTCAATGAAACTCCTGGCTCCGGGCGGTGTCTTACTTACAGCAAGTTGCTCGCATCACTTCGGGCGCACCGACCTGCATGATGTAGTTCGTGACGCCGCCGGCACGCTTCGCCGAACTGCCTGCATCCTCGAGGAACATGGCGCCGGCGCAGACCACCCCGTGCATGCCGTGATGCCCGAGACGGAATATCTGCATTTCATGGCAGTGCGGGTTTTCTGACGGCTGGTGTAACTTTCAGGTTTAGGAGTCCGTTAATTCACATATGAGGGGTTTTGTGATCAAATTGGTATTATTTGCGCTGCTTGTTAGCGCAAGTGTCAAGGCTCAACCGGGCTCCGAAGGCGCTCATCAGACGCCTCGTGCCAAGGATTCGACGATCATATTCACTCCGAGCCATCCCCTCATCGATGAATCAGCAACTGCATCGTCTAGCCTTGCTAACTCGTGGGGATTCAGTGGCTTCTTCAATGATTTCGGTTGGGGCGTGGGGCTGTACTATCGTCGTGCCCTCTCAAGCGACTTCAGCGTTGCCACAACACTCGATCTTGGCTCAGCCAAAGGGCCCAAGGAGTTCGGATTCTATACCGAGGTCAAACTCAACCGTATTTTCGTATTTCCATTGCTCGCATCGCTGCAATATCGGATACTTGGCGATGTGCTCGGAGCAGGATTTAGGCCGTACATTACTGCTGGTGCCGGCCCGGTCTTTATTGTAACCACCGATGGCCAGCGCGATTTCTTTGCGGCGCTGGGTAGCCCCATCACTCGAACGACTGGCGGCGCTATGATCGGAGTCGGTTCATACTTCGGTTCGGACCCAAAATCTATGTTCGGCGCAAGTTTGAAGTACTATATTATCCCCTATAAGTCCCCTGGTATTGAAAGCACAGCCGGGACCTTCCTCAATGACTTCAGCGCATTCTCGCTGAACATCAGTTACGGTTTCTGCTTCTAAGGATTTTCTTACACCCGGGACAAAAAAAAAACGGGAGACATCGTCACAAGTCTCCCATTCTTTTTATGCCTGTCCTTTAGAGTCGGAGATCGAAGAAGATTTAGTGCCTAACAACCACCTCTTCGCTTTTTATTACTGCTCCGTTGGAGGATACTACTACATTGTACTTTCCATCAGCCAAATTCCGTGTGTCCACAATAAGCTTGTCTGCCGTCGGCTTCACGAGACCGAGTACCCTTCCTCCACTGCTCGTGAAGAGATCCACCTGCACATTCGGGAAGAGGCGAATATCGACGTCCACGGTGCAGTAGTCTTTTGCCGGGTTCGGATATGCCGGCATTCCCTGTATCGGTTGGCTGGTACCGTTCGTACTGAGTACCTGTGGCGCAATGAGCGTGATCGTATAGGCAGCACTTCGACCCATTACATCGCGATAATGAACGGCCGTCGAATGCGGCATCCCGTCATGCGATTTGATCGTAACTCGAACATCGATCGTCCCGCTCTCGCTGACTTCGAGCGGATACGCAGCCAGCGGCTCCACGCTGAAATTCACGCTATCGTCAACCCAAACTGCATTGATACTGAGCGGGGCTCCGCTCAGGTTTGGAATAGAGCAAATCTTGTTTGCATGCTGAGCATGCAAACTCCCAACCATCACACAAACCAACCCAATAATCGAGAGAAAGCTTCGTACGTGCACCATCGTGACGTGGTACTTCCTATAGCTAATTGATGCAAAATTAACGGTGGGGCTACCGTCAGTTCAAACTTCACACATACAATTATACGAAATAATGTTTGAAATTCCAAAATGGGGAAAAGTGGTGAATTTGTATGTTTTCAATAAGTTAGAGCATTCCGCTACTTTCCATCTTTAAATAATTTTGCCCATTCCTGCATAATCTTTATTTTCAAGACCTGTTTGAACCCAGCACAGGCTTCGGATCATACCAAAAGATTTAATATTACGGGCACCTATCCCCCTCTTGCATTTGCCCAGAAGTATGCTTATATTGGTACGTGCTTTTACGAGCACCTATCTTTTCAGAAAGGGTATAGATCATGACACGCGAGAGAATAGACACCACAAAACAGACTCCCCTTCCAAAACGCGACGACCTTCCGCCGCGTCAGGCGCAAGTCCTTGGTTTTATTGAGGAATTCATCGATATTTCCGGCTATCCGCCATCGATCCTGGAGATTGCCGAAGCACTGGACGTCTCTTCCACGTTCGGCATCCGCAAGCACCTTGATGCGTTGATTAAAAAGGGCTTTCTTGTCCGTGGCGGTCCGGGTTTATCCCGGGCAATCCTGCCGGCCCGCACGGCCTCCGGTCGTGGCGGCAACTCGATCCCGGTTGTCGGCCGTGTTACTGCCGGCGCGCCGATCCTTGCTGTCGAGCATATCGAAGGCTGGCTGGCCTATAAGCCCGTCAAAGATTCTCAGAAGATGTTTGCTTTGCGCGTGCAGGGTGAAAGTATGAAGGATAAGGGCATCATGGATGGCGACTACGTCATCTGTCGACAGCAGGACACGGCCGAAAACGGCGAGATCATCGTTGCCCTACTTGATGATTCGGCTACGGTAAAGACCTTCCGTAAAAAGGGCGGAATATATGAGCTCGAACCCGCCAACGAGAAGTTCAAACCGATCCCCATTACCGAAGACAGTGGCTTTGCCGTCCTTGGGAAAGTAACCAGTGTTTACCGCTCGCTCGACGACCATAAACCGGGTCCGATCCAATTTAAGTATAATAACTAAATCTGTATACCGTGATGAATACCTCAACCAAGAACCGACTCCAGACGCATCAGGCGTCGAACTCCCCAATGTCGTCCGCCCTCTGTAGGCTTCCGGAAACATCCGGCTTTCGCGAAACCGGTTACGGCTCGACCACCTATGGTGTACTCGGATACAAACGCGTGGAAAGCGGCCCGGACATACCCGGTGCCCCATTCGATCTCGAAGCTCGCCTCGCAGCACTCTGCGATAAGCTGCGGGCACGGTACTAATAGGGTGCGGCCCCGTTTGTCCGTTCTACGAACTCTCCGAACGGTCATAACGGCGCTTATAGTATGAATCGGCGGCAGGGCGTTCGTCTCTGAAATTCTCCGTGGATAAATGGGGTTACAATTCGGTATTCTCATCCATTCACAAGGAGTATCGTCAAAGATGAAACGTTCATTGTTGTTGTGTCTGATCGTGGTATCTGTCTGTGGCTCTGCGGTTGCACAGCCGGTGGTGCGCCTGTTCGCACCGTCGAAGAGCGGACAAGTTTCAACGCTCGTCGCCGAACGAGGTGCCGCATTTTCCGTCGATCCGAGTGCGTTGGCCCGCGCCTATGATAGCCCGCACTTCATTGCGACGGACATCGCTTTGCCTGCAAGCGGCAGTGCAAAAGCTGTCTCTATCGATGTAGCTGAATTCTCGGTTTTCGGGCCAGAAACACATTTTCTTGAGCAGAACGGTAATTCCATCACCGAATTACCCTTGCCCGAAATCAAGCTGTATCGAGGCACTGTCGTCGGCGAACCAGGAAGCTTTGCATATTTGGCGATCACTCGATCAGGGAAGGTCAGCGGACGAATCCGCAGCGGCGGTGAGGAATATTCGATCGGATACCCCAAAGGACAGGTATTCAACTCCGTTATTACAGCGGCAAGTTCTATCCACAATGCCTCTGACCGCACGCGCTGCGAACTCACGAACGAAGCCGCATACGACATGAAGCGTTCGCAACTCTATCTTGCCGAACGAGGGGCCGGTAAGAATGCCCGTCCGCAATCGGTCCAAACAGCTACGAAAACTGCCATTGTCGCATTCGACGCCGACTATGAGTGCTACCAATCATACGGCGGCTCCCAAGAGGTGCAGGATTATCTCGTCTCGATAATGGGCGCCATCACGAGTGTGTATGAGACGGAAGTTGATATGGCCATGCAGATCGGCACGGTAAAGATATGGACTTCAGCCGATCCATATAGTGGCAGCGACCTCAATTCCCTGCTTTCGTCGTTCACGAATACATGGAATACTGTTGGTTCAAATAGCTCCATCAGCCGCACAATGACACATCTGATGGATAATAAGCTTGGCTCTGGTAGTGGTGCTCAAGGACTTGCCTGGGTTGATGTGATGTGTGACCCGGACCATGGCTTTGGCGTGACAAATGTGACCGGGAATACCTCACTCCCAATTATCGATGAGGAGGTCATGGCGCATGAACTTGGTCATAACGTTGGCTCGTATCACACACACAACTGCGTTGCATACCCACCGAACGGTATCGACCACTGTGTTGCCAATGATGGCGGCGGGAGCTGCTCTTGGACCCCGGTGCAAACCAAAGGCACGATCATGAGCTACTGTAATCAGAAAGACTTTACATTCGGGCAGCGTGTCCAAGATACCCTCAAAGTTCGTATCGATGCTGCCCCGTGCCTTGAATCGCTCGCGCAGATACAGGTAAAGGCAGATTCGGTCAATTTCCCGAACACACAGCTTTCTACAAAACGCGACACGCTCCTAAAGGATATTGTTAAAAGTACGGGCTCCGTACCGTTGAAAATCCTCGGCGTTCAGTTCGTTCCACTCGACGGGAATGACTCCGAATGGACTCTGAAGAATGCTCCAAAATTCCCTCTCACCGTTGCGTCCGGCTCGACTCAGAGCTTTACTGTTACCTATCGCCCGCTCAGCACTGGGCCGAACTATGGGATGATGATCATCTACCATAATGCTCAAGGTGGCAGCGACACGGTATATCTCAACGGCACCGGCACCCAACAGCATGCATTTTATGCGACAACAAGCGTTGATTTCGGGATCATCAGCGATGGGAATCGTCACGATACGACAGTGGCGCTCGTTGGAAACGACGGCGACGCACCGCTGACGATCAAGAAGGTCGTGCTCAGCGGAACGAACGCCCCGATGTTTACCGTCACGCAGCCAAGCAAGAACTATGTGAATCCAGGCGATACGTTGAGTCTTGCACTCTCGTTTACCGCCGCAAGCGATGGGGTAAAAACTGCAAATGTCGATATTACGACTGACGACCCGATCGAATCAATCCTCTCTGTTCAGCTTTCCGCGAACGTAGACGGTTTGGGTGTGGTGAATACCCCGCTGCCCAGTGGCGTCGATCTTACGATCAGCCCTAATCCATCGGTCGGCCAACTTTCAGTGTCGCTCAATGGTATGTCGAAATACATCGGTCAGGGCCTGACAGCGACGCTCTATGACAAACTTGGCAAAGCGGTCGCTACGATGTTTGCAGGATCTATCACCTCGAGCGACCTGTCCTTTAGCTGGCAAAAGCCTGCTTCGCTTTCAAACGGCAGCTATGTACTCGTTCTTCAAAGTCGTTCGATGAAGATCGGTAGATCGGTCATATTCGAGTAAGTACACTTGTGAACAGTAAAAAAAAAGGCGGCCCGTTTCGGAGCCGCCTTTCTTTTTGAGTCTTATTGAGATCTTATCGATGACCGCGGTCGAATCCTCCTCGGCCACCGCCGCCACTGCGCCGATCGCGGTCTCCGCCGCCTCGACGATCACCTCCGCGACCACCGCCAAAGCCGCCTTCGCGACGAGGACGTTCGACGTAGCCTTCCGGCGGCTCGAGCAGTGCTCTGCGAGAGAGCGAGAACTTTCCGTCCGGCTTGACGGCAATGAGCTTCACATCAAAGACGTCGCCGACCTGAATGAGGTCGCCGATGTTCTCGACGCGATTGTAGTCGATCTCGGAAATATGCATCAGGCCTTCCTTCTTCGGCAAGAACTCCATGATGACGCCGAGTCCTTCACGTACCTGCGTTACTTTCGCAGTATACACTGTCCCCTCTTCCGGTAACTTGGTGAGCCCTTCGATCATATCCTGTGCCTTCTTGGCCGACTCGCCGGTCACAGCACTGATCGTGATCGTACCATCGTCTTCGATCGAGATATCCTCGACACCCGACTCGGCCTGAATCTCTCGGATCATCTTTCCGCCAGGTCCGATGACAAGACCGATCATTTCGACCGGGATCTTGATCGAGGTCATACGCGGTGCATACGCCGAGAGATCACCGCGCGGTGTCGTGATCGCCTCGTCCATCTTGCCGAGAATATGCATGCGGCCTTCCTTCGCCTGCATGAGCGCGCGCTCGAGCAATGCGAAGTCAATGCCCTTGATCTTCATATCCATCTGACAAGCGGTAATACCGTCGCGGGTACCACAGACCTTGAAGTCCATATCGCCGAGGAAATCCTCATTGCCGAGGATATCGCTCAGGATCGCCGAGCGATCGCCTTCCTTGATAAGGCCCATCGCGATACCGGCGACCGGCTTCTTGAGCTTCACACCGCCATCGAACAATGCTAAACTTCCCGCGCACACCGTTGCCATTGAACTCGATCCGTTGGATTCGAGAATATCGCTGACGATACGCATCGTGTACGGAAATTCTGCAGCGGGTGGCAGTAAGTTCTTGATCGCGCGCTCTGCAAGGTTACCATGTCCGATCTCGCGGCGTCCGGTACCTGTCATGCGGCCGACTTCACCGACACTGAACGGTGGGAAGTTATAGTGCAGCATGAATCGCTTAGTTGTCTCGGGGCGCAAGCCTTCGATGTTCTGTTCGTCACGCTTCGAACCGAGCGTTACGGTCGAAAGCGATTGAGTCTCGCCACGAGTAAAAAGGCTCGACCCGTGGGCACGTGGAAGAATACCAACCTGGATCGAGATCGGGCGAACGGTCGTCGTATTGCGGCCGTCAAGACGGATATTATCCGCAAGGATCATCTCACGCATCTCGCGCTTTTCGATGTCCTTGAGCATTCCGGCGAGCACGCCTTCGATCTCGGCGTACTTCTCTTCACCAAGCTCTGCCTTAAGCGCTTCCTTCACGGCGTTCTTGGCCTCGGCGGTCTTGGTCGCACGTTCTTCCTTTGCAAGGACGGTGCGGGCAAGAGCTTTCAGGTTATTTGCAGCGAGAAGTTCGACCTTCGCACGGAGCTCCGAAAAATCGGGAGCAGCGGTAAGCACGCGCTTCGGCTTTGCCAGACCACACTCGTTGGCGATGCGCTCGAGACCTTCACAAACGATCTTGACTGCGGCGGCACCTTCGCGCAACGCTTCAAGATACTCCTGTTCGCTGATTTCGTGGGCTTCGCCCTCAACCATGACGATGGAGTCTTTCGTACCTGCAACGATGAACTCGTAGGTAGCTTTCTCGAGCTCGTCGAAGGTGGGGTTAATCACGATCTGGCCGTCAACTTTAGCGACACGCACAGCGGCGATCGATTCTGCGAACGGGATATCGCTGAGCAAGAGTGAAAGCGATGCGCCACAAACTGCAAGTACATCAGCATCGTTTTGCTGGTCGGAGCAGACAATAAATGCAACGATCTGCGTCTCGTAGTACCATCCCTTCGGGAACATCGGACGGATCGGGCGATCGACAATACGTGCCGAGAGCACTTCTTTCTCGGAAGGCTTTCCTTCACGCTTGAAGTAGCCACCCGGGATTTTACCGGCAGCAGACATACGCTCGCGGTATTCTACCTGCAAGGGCAGGAAGTCGATCCCGACCTTTTCGTTCGAGTCGGCGCAGACAGTCGTCAGAACCATCGTTTCGCCCAGGCTTACCATCGTCGAACCTGCGGCCTGCTTCGCATAGAGGCCGACGTCGAATCCGAGTTGTTTTCCCCCCGGAATGTCAATTGTATATTTCATTACAGCAATAGATAGCGTGGTACGCATCGGCGCCCACGAAGTGAAAATAGAATGTGTGTTTGATCTTCAATGCGATGAAAACACTATGCAAGCTGCGCGTCGGAAAGCGAACGGGAATTCCGAGAGGTCTTCGGAGCAGTCGAGTAGGTCAGAAGGTCTCATCGCATATACGGAGCCTTCGCGACGCTTCATTACATAGTGGTGTCAACGAACAAAAACGGGCCGGATCGAACACTTCGAGCCGGCCCACAACCAGAATACAGCTTACTTACGAATCTCAAGCTGAGCGATAATCTGGCGGTATCGGTTAATATCCTTTTTCGCCAGATAATCAAGAAGAGAGCGGCGCTTGCCAACCATCTTCAACAGGCCAGTCTTCGAGTGGTGATCCTTCGGATTTGCCTGGAAATGTGGGGTCAGCGCATTGATGCGCTCCGTCAGAATGGCGATCTGCACTTCCGTGCGGCCCGAATCCTTACCGTTCGAACCATACTTTGCAACTAAGCCGCCCTTTGTCTCTTTCGTAATCATATTTCGTGTTTTTATAGCGTTTGACAATACCGGAACCTACCGCTATGAAAGCTCCGGCCCTTTGCGAACCACCGAAAACCAGAAAATTCTTACTAAAATTCCGATTTAGAGGTGCTGGTCAGGACGCGTGAGGTACCCCTCGACATAGTCCCGAACCGAGTCTTCGAGGGTAGTGAACCCCTTGGTATAGCCGGCAGCGTGCAGCTTCCCCATATCTGCTTGTGTATAGTACTGATAGGCACCACGAAGTTCTTCCGGCATGTCGATAAAATCGATCTGCTGTTCATGACCAAGCGCTGAAAACAACGAGGCGGCAAGGTCATTCCAAGAGCGAGCTAATCCGGTCCCAAGATTGTAAATCCCTTTGGCACGTCCTGTTTCAAGCGACCACATGATAACATCGACGCAATCCTTGATATAGATAAAATCCCGAACAAACTCGCCATCCTTCCATTTAGGGTCAGCCGATCGAAACAGCTTTAACCTCCCTGTCTTCTGCACTTGCTCGTACGCTTTAAATACAAGGCTGGCCATGGCTCCCTTGTGATATTCGTTAGGACCGAACACATTGAAGAACTTAAAACCGGTGCATAACTGGTCGAAGCGATTCTCTAATAACCAAAGATCGAAGAGATGCTTTGAATAGCCGTATGGGTTGAGCGGTCGCAGAGACGGTGTGATCAGATTATCATCACTGAAACCGCGAGTGCCGTCGCCGTATGTGGCCGCGCTCGACGCATAAATGAAGCGCACATCGTGCTCGAAGCACCACTCAGCTAATGCTTTGCTGTAGTCGTAATTGTTTCGGATCAGGTAATCAACATTTTGCTCGGTTGTGGAAGTACAGGCACCAAGATGGATGATTGCTTCGATCTCGGAAGGATCCAGGTCTTCCTCGAAAATATCGAGAAAATCATCCTTGTGAAAATACTCGGAGAATTTTTTGCCCAACAGGTTCTTCCATTTGGTAGTCGAGGCTAGATTATCCACAACCACGATGTCGTGAAACCCTGCTGCATTGAGTTCTGCAAGCAGTACACTACCGATAAACCCTGCGCCTCCGGTCAGAATAATCATGCTATTCGCGAATATAACGGACTCACAAACACACGGCGAATGCGGAAAGTCACGGTAATTTGTCCGCTACGAGTTCGCTGAGGGCCAACAGATATGCACCCGTCCCCCACCACCATTCTCCCCGGTCTAGTGATTTATAGTATTCAACTGTGCCCGGCCACGTCCCTTCAGATACATGTACAAATCGTCCGTTTCTATCTACACATGCTACAAGCCCCTCTTCGGCACGAGTGAGCATGCCTTTGAACTCCTTCGGTAACACCCTCAACCGATTGACACGCGCTAGCGCAAACAGATACATCGCCGTCGCCGAAGCTTCTTCATATGCCGAAGCATCATCGAGGATCGTTCGCCAGAGGCCGGACGACGATTGCAACCGTTTGAGCATCCGGCACATCGGCACGAATATGTCATTGAGGATTTCTCGATATTCGACAGATGAAGGCTTGAGTACGGTCAGCAGCTCCGCACATGTCATCATCACCCACCCATTCCCTCGCGCCCACGCGCCCTGCGAACGGTCGCCGGAAAGATTTACTTGCGCGTGTATGAAGAGTGGTCGTTCTCCGTCTCGTAACACGTTCAAGTGTTTTCGAACTTGTACCATTGCATCGCGCTTCCATTCACGCTTCAGATATGTGCCAAGCTTCGCCTGTAGGACCGACGAATAATACACCGTGTCAATATAAATATTCGGAAGATCGACATTGTGGAGGATGATCCCTTCGCCGTTACGTAATGCTTTCGCAGCAATAAAATCGAACATCTCTTGCGCCGTTCGGTCGAGTTGAAGTCGAACCCCTGGGAAATGCGTTGCCACAGTCGGATAGAGCAGTCCAAAGCTCCATGAACCGCAAAAATAATTGATGTGAACGTGTTCGTTCAAATGGAAATACAACCAACGCCTCAAAAACTCTCTTGTGGGCGCATCGTCAGTAATATCGAGTGTGCGCAACAGACCGTACATCGCGAGCGATTGTCCCCAATCAGTCGACTCCGATTCCGGCCGATGACGTGATACCCACGAATCGCGGACGGTACACAGCAGTTCGATGCGCTCTTGTTTTGTCATACACGTTCGTTCATTACGATTCCTGATCGACGATCCTACCATCGACAAGTTCGATCCGACGGTCGGAGCGTGTCGCGAAATCCGGGTCATGCGTGACTGCAATGATCGTATTGCCACTTTCGCGTGAGAGCTCGCTGAAGATATTGAACACGATCTGCGTATTGGCAGAATCCAGATTCCCGGTAGGTTCGTCGGCCATAATGATCATCGGGTCATTAATGAGCGCACGTGCGATCGCCACGCGTTGCTGCTGACCTCCGGAGAGTTTGCTCGAAAGTTTTCCGGCAAATGAATCCATATCGACAGCGCGAAGTTTCTCCATCGCACGCTCTTTGATCTCCGATTTCGAATACCGCCCGAGCTTCTCTGCGGGGAGCATCACATTTTCCAGCGCCGTAAATTCCGGCAGTAAAAAATGGAATTGAAAGACAAAGCCGATGTGCTCGTTACGAAAATGGGCAAGTTCGTTCTGTGTAAGACCGGTAACCCTGGTGCGGTTGATAACAATCTCGCCCTCATACGAGGTATCGAGCGTAGAGAGCAAATAGAGCAACGAGGATTTCCCACTACCCGACTTACCGATGATTGTTGCAAACTCACCTTGATTGATGCGAACAGAGACATCCTTGAGCACATGGAATTCCTCTCCCTCGCGGAAGTACTTGTTAAGGTTCGTTGCAGATAGAATCTCTCCCATAGGCTTAGCCTCGCAATATGGCTACCGGATCGACTCGCGATGCCTTAAATGACGGAAGCACTCCGGCTGCAAATGTGGTGATTACCCCAAAGAGCATCCCGAAGCCATAGTACCAAGCGCGGAAGACCACTGGAAAATACTTCAAGCCCAAGAACTCATTCTTTGGAAAAGGGACGCGCGAAAGCGCGAACGAGAGCGAAAAACCAAGCACTATTCCTGTAAGTGCACCCAGCACGCCGATGACAAGGGATTGCGTCAGAAAAATCTGGACAATGTCTCTGCGCGCAAAACCCTCCGCCTTTAAGATCGCAATATCTTTCATTTTGTTTGCGATCGTCATATTCATAATGTTGTAAATCCCAAAGCCCGCAACGATTAGCATCGTCGCACTTACAACGATCGTGAGAATATCGCGAACAAGATTCGAGGCAGTCACCGATGAATTCGTCGTCTCCCAGTCGTCAGCCTTATAGCCGTATTTCTGTGCATAAATACCTGCCATCGGTCGTGCTTGATTGATGTCACGGAGCTTTATGTTAATATCGGTAATATAGCTCCGATCCTTCCCCAGCAGTTGTTGAACGGTTGCAGTATTTACATAACTCTTCACATTATCGACGGCACCGATGCCGATCTTGAAGGTACCGACAATACGACAACGCATCGACGTGCCGGTCGGTGTTGCAAGGGTAACAAGATCGCCCAGGCGAACATTGAGTTTATCCGCCAATCCTTGCCCCATCAGTATCCCTTTATCGGTTGTCAGTAAGTTCTCGAGGCGGCCGCTTGCGATCTTCCCTTTGAGACCGTATAGTGCATCCTCCTGCAAAATATCAACACCGTTGATATATCCATTTATCTGTACAGGACCGTAATTATAAAACACCTGTGTGCTGAGTTGAGGGGAGATTGCTAATACTTTCGGATCGCGTCTCAGGTCCGCAACAATTGCCTCCGCATTCTTCAAATTAAGCGTAATCAGTTTGGGCTTCGGGTGGCGAACGATTATCAAATCATGTTCATCCTTTGCAAAATATTCCGATGCGATCGACTTCGAATAGTCGGTAGTGACGTCGTTATATATATGAATATCAGGCGTCGAGGAGAGCATAGTGTCCTCCAAGAACTGATTTACCCCCCTTCATGAAGCTGATCATCAGGATGAACATCGCGATGCCGAATGTCACGCCAAGCATTGCCACAAGTGACTGCCGCTTGCGCGAAAGTAGGTGTGTGCGGGCGATGCCGATGTTGATCGCGAGCGACATGACAACTATGGGTTATTTCGGTTCTGCGAGTATCGCGTTCTCATCCAAACCGGAAAGGATCTCCGCGTCGTCAAGCGTCAGTATCCCTGTCGTTACCTTTACGGCTTTGTTTTTACTGTCGCTAACAACAAGGACACTGTCGCCGGGAAGCAGTAGCGACCGCGGAATCACAAGTGCATTCGGCTTTTTCTGGATAACAATATTGGCTTCGACGCTCGAATGTACGAACGAGGTCGGGATTGTTCCGGTGAATTCAGCGTCTACCCGAAAGGTCTGGTCTGCAACGTTCATCACAGGATATACTTTCACAATCTTGCCTTCATAGATTGAAGCCCCGGTGATATCCGATTTCAACAGTACCTGTGCGCCAACCTCTACTCGGTCGACATCCTGTTGGTCTACAGCAAGCCGGATCGTTCGCTTGGTGCGTTCACCAAGGATCGCAACGGGTTCGCTCACACGTACCGCCTCCCCAAGTTCTTTCATTGTCTGGAATACTGCACCGTCCGCGTCACTTCTGATCGAAAAGTTTTCGAGATCGTTCTCAGCCGCAGCTAATTGGCTCTTTGCGTTTGCTGCTGCTACGGCAAGATCACGGACGGTTGAGCGATAACGTTGTTCGGCCGAGCGTTTTGCATTCAACGAAAGCGTATACAGCGTCGACATATCGTCGAACTGAGATTGTGTGATCGCCCCACTATCGAGCAAACGTTTGGAACGGATATACTGAAGCGAATCGGTGCGGAATTTCGATTCGGTATTGAGCATCGTCAGGCGCAGGTCTGCAATGATCGGAGATGTCTCTGACGAATTTAGCTGTGCCGTCTCGAATGCTTGTTTAGCCGCATCGTAGAGCGCGCTCTGTGCTTCGTTTCGGACAATGTAGATTACTTGCCCTTTCGACACAGAATCGCCATCGTGTACGAGCTTTCTCACGATCGTACCGCTCACGAGCGAGTAGACCGTATACTCGTTCTCTGGGTTGATCGTCCCGGATGCATAGACGGTTTCGACAATATTCTTTCGCTGCGGACGGGTCGATGGATGCTGTTTGCAGGCGGACAGTGGAAGAAGAAACAGAAGCAGTGCTGCAATCCTGAGTCTCATCAGTTCTCTGTTTTGAGTGCAACTGGGGTTCGTCCAAATCGGCGATCGAGTTCATCCAGTGCCAATTTGATCACGATGGGCCGACCGTGAGGGCAAACGTACGGCATGCGTGTTTGAAACAACTGTTCGATCAACGAATGCATCTCTTCCTGGGAGAGTTTATCACCCGATTTGATCGCTGCCCGGCACGCAAAACTTGCCGCGAGCGCCTCACGAGACGAGAACGTACCAAGACGTTCGTATTCGTCGTAGGATTCGAGCATTTCGTGGAGGATGGTTGCCTCGGAGCCGCTTTTAACATCCGTCGGTACCGCATCGATCACAACCGATGTTCCACCGAAGAGACGGATATGAAATCCGATCCCGGTCAGCGGTTCTTGCAATTCACGAATCATAGCGATCTCGCGCGGTAACAATTCGACAGGCTGCGGAAACAGCAGTTCCTGCGAGCCAGCCGAACCCGATTCGAGTGAATGCAGAATACGCTCGTACAGAATACGCTCGTGCGCGACGTGCTGATCGACAATCATAATTCCGGATTTGATCTGGCTAAAGATGTACTTATTGTGCATCTGCCAGAGTACCGGCTTTTCGGCAAGCGCTTCCGCCGTAATCGCACGGCGTTCCGCTGCCGACGTGGTGGGGGATAATTCCGGTTCGCCTTCAGTCGTCTGTGGGCTCGGTACAAGCCGAGATGTTGTCGTTCCGAAGAGATCTTGTGTACCTTTGCCGAAGAGGCGGTCGACCGTCCCCAACCCGTTATTCGGAACCGGCGGCTTCGTCGCTACAGCACTATCACGGCCTGAGCGCATGAGCGGCGCAGAGCCATACTCAGGGAAACGTAACCGTGCTGCATCGGTCTGATTCACATTCGCCGGCATCGTCATCTCTGGCGACATTGCCCCCTCGGTTGCACTCAGGCGCGTTGCGCGCTGCAGCGCATCGGAAAGTGATCGACGGATCTCATCAACGATGGAGCGTTCATCATCGAATTTGATCTCGAGCTTCTGAGGATGGACGTTCACATCCACCTTGGCCGGATCAATATCTATATAGAGAAAACACGATGGGAATGCGCCTTTCTCCACAAGATGCTCGTATGCATTCGATACAGCGAAGGCAAGTCCGCGCGATGAATGAACGGGACGGTTATTCACGAAAAAGAACTGTTCCGACCGCACGCGCTTGACAAAGCCCGGTGCACTGACAAAACCATGCAAATGGAAGCTGGGCGTGACACTTTCAACGGCGATCAGTGCCGAACGAAGCTTCGAGCCGAAGATCTGTTCGACACGTTCGGGCAACGGACGAAACGCCGGAAGATCGAATACGCAATCGTGATCGCTTACAAGAACGAATCGGACACCAGGATTCGAGAGCGCCGCGCGTGTAACAGTGTCGATGATGTGCTTGAACTCCGTTGCTTCGCTTTTCAAAAATTTGCGACGGGCGGGGACGTTAAAGAAAAGATTTCGGATGGAGATCGTCGTGCCTTCGTCGCATGCCTCGGAGCGTACCTCCCGTTTTATGCTTCCCTCGACCCGAACGAATGTTCCGAGTTCGTCTTCGCGTCGACGAGTTCGCATCTCGAACTGAGAGACGGACGCGATCGCAGCAAGTGCTTCGCCGCGGAATCCATACGTTTTCAAGGATTCGAGATCGTCAATCTCGCTGAGTTTACTAGTGGCATGACGTTCGATCGAGAGTTCGGCATCTTCCCTCGACATGCCACAGCCATCGTCAATCACCTGAATCAGTGTGCGACCTGCCTGTTTGATCACCACGGTTACCGTCTGTGCACCGCTATCGAGAGAATTCTCGACAAGTTCTTTCACGACGGATTCAGGCCGGGTCACTACCTCACCGGCCGCGATCTTCTGCGCTAACGTCGGCGTGAGTTTGTGGATGGTCGCCATGCGTTAGGCCTTCACCTCTTCTTCGACCGTGTAGGATTCACCCTGGAACGACTCATCGCCAAAGAGTGCTTTCGCAAATTCATTCGGATCGAACGGCTGTAAATCGTCGATACGCTCCCCAACACCGATAAACTTGACTGGTATTTTCATCTCGTTCGCAAGTGCGATCACAACCCCACCTTTTGCAGTACCGTCAAGTTTCGTGAGAATAAGACCTGTGATCGGTGCGACTTTTGAAAACTCTTTGGCTTGTTGAAGTGCGTTCTGACCGGTCGTTGCATCGAGGGCCAGGAGTACTTCATGCGGAGCATCCGGAATGAGCTTCCGCATGACACGAGTCATCTTCTCAAGCTCTTGCATCAGATGGGCCTTGTTATGCAGGCGGCCGGCAGTATCGATCAACACGAGGTCGGCATCACGGGCGATCGCTGCCTGGAGTGTATCGTATGCGACAGCAGAAGGGTCAGCGCCATGGTGCTGCTGAATAATCTCTACACCCGCACGTTCGGCCCATACTTCGAGCTGAGAGTTCGCAGCGGCTCGGAACGTATCGGCGGCGCCGATCAAGACTTTCATCCCAGCGTTACGATAGTTATGTGCGAGCTTGCCGATAGTCGTTGTCTTCCCCACTCCATTGACACCGACGACCATTACGATAAATGGTTTCTTCGTTGCCGGGAGTGCAAATGGGTCTTCCGGCATCCGATACGCACCTTGATGTGTGAGCGCATCGGTGATTTGTTTGCGAAGTTCGTCCCGGAGTTCGGAGGCATCGGACCATTTCATGCGGGCCATCGTCTCCTGAAGGCCTTCCATGATCTGCTCGGTGGTCATCATGCCGACATCGGCCAGCAGCAATGTCTCTTCGATCTCCGCCATCAACTCCGCGTCGATCTTGCGACTGCGGTGCAGGATCCTCGTGATCTTGCGCACGAAGGTCTCCTGCGTTTTCGCAAGTCCTTCTTTGAGTCGAGAGAGCTTGAATTTATCGAAGAATCCCATGTGTGATCACGTTCGGCGCAACAATGCCCAGGCTCGTGCGATATAGATCATGAACGAAACAATGAGCAGGCTCGCGGCCAGAAACCAACCAAACACCAAAACCTGCCCCGAAACTCCGGCCACAGCCAGAAAAAGGAAGATGATGGTCACGAGGATTGCGGATTTGCCCCAGTAGTTTGACGGCGGAATCGCAGCAAACTGTTTGCGCACGAGCACGGCCCCGATCATGGTAAGCACATCTTTCGCGATAATAATGGCGACAAGGAAACCTGGAATCAGCTCACGGGTGACCATCGCGAGTACAAGCGAGATCACGAATATCTTATCGGCAATCGGGTCGATCGCTTTACCAAATTCGCTGATCGTATTTGTTTTTCTCGCGACATAGCCGTCGGCAATATCGCTTAGATATGCTACGGCCATCAATATGCACGTTACAGTATACTGCCCACCGAGAAAGGTGAGCACCGTAGGGATAGACAGGAGTGCACGGAAAAAGCTGATGCTATTCGAAAGCGTCAGGATCGTTCCGGAAGCCCGAAGCAGCGGACGGTCGGTCATGGTGGTGATGACGAAACCCCAGCGGCGCCGGATCGCAGCTTACGCCGCTTTCGCCTGTGAGGTCTTCGGAAAACTATCGGGATAGATCAGGCACCGTACCGTATGGCCATCCGCATCGGTTGAAAGAACGGGATGTATATCCCTGCATTCAGGCATCACCTTCGGGCAACGCGGATGGAAGTAACAGCCGCTTGGCGTGTTCGCGGGGCTCGGAACATCACCGGTGAGCACAATACGTTCGCGTTCGAAACGCGGATTGGCTACTGGCACAGCGGACAATAATGCCTGCGTGTATGGCGCCTTTGGTTCGGAATACAGCGTCTTGTAGTCGGATACTTCGATCACCTCTCCGAGATACATGACAGCGACTCGGTTCGAGATGTGCTTTACGACAGAAAGGTCGTGAGCAATGAATAGGTACGTCAGGCCAAACTTCTCTTGCAAATCCATGAGCAGGTTAAGCACCTGCGACTGAATGGACACATCGAGTGCGCTTACCGGCTCGTCACACACGATGAACTTCGGCTCTACTGAGAGTGCGCGGGCGATACCAATTCGCTGGCGTTGGCCACCCGAAAATTCGTGCGGATAACGTCTTGCATGCAAAGGACTTAATCCGACGAGGTCAAGCAACTCGTCAACGCGATCCTTAATCTCGGCATCTGTTTTACGAAGTCCATGGACCTTTAGTATTTCCGTCAGCATGCCACCGACCGTGATGCGGGGATTAAGCGAAGAATATGGGTCCTGAAAAATGATTTGCATCTGACGGCGCATCTCACGCAACCGGTTCGCCGTCATCGTCGTGACCTCTTCCCCCTCGAACTTTACGGAGCCTGCCGTTGGCTCGATCAAGCGAAGAATGCAACGACCGGTCGTCGTCTTCCCGCAACCGGATTCACCGACGAGACCAAGGGTTTCGCCTTTGCGAATCGTGAACGACACATCGTCCACGGCTTTGACGTGCCCTACCGTCTTAGAGAACACTCCCTTCTTGATCGGGAAGTACTTTTTGAGCCCGTTCACTTCCAGCAGGATGTCCGACATTGTATACTTGATCGAATTAAATGAATCCGTTGAAATACCGTAACCCTCAAATTTACGAAGAAAACTACCACCGCACCGTCAGAGCGAGCGCGGGGCTTCCATCGGCACGTACCGACATGCCGAGATCGGTCTTTGGCGTCCCGGGCTTCTCTGCCTCGGCAACCGACGATTCGGGATGCGCCACAAGACGCCCGAAGCTATAGCCAAGCGCTACGCCAAGCGGAATATCGCTCCACCAGTGGATACTCGTCGCTACAAGCCCAGTTGCAACTCCTGCAAGGATCGGATATCCGACATACGGTATCCATTTCTGGTCAGGGTAGTTCTCTATGATAACCGTCAGCGTTGCCGTTGCAGTTGCAATATGACCGGATGGAAACGCGTCGTAGTGCGGAACGTGCTTCGCGTAGTCGATCTGATTCGGAAAAAAGCGCCACGCACCCGTTGGTGTCGTCGCAACGAATGGACTTTCGCGCCCGGTAACGTGCTTGAGCAATTGCACGACGCCACCGCAGGCAAGGATCACTTCTACGGTTTGACTTGCGGTCCTGATCGCTTTATCATCGTTAAAGGCAAATCCGTATGCAGCATAGACGGCAGCGATACCGAACTGTACCTTACCATCGCCGAGATAGGCGGTAACGTCATTGATCTTGTGGAAGGTAGAATTGTGATCGTAAGGCTTCTTCGTCGCTTGCCACGAGTCGTAATCGGTCAGGATCGTTGCCGCCGTAATCGCGGTGAGTCCGGCAACTACCGGCAACTGCTTGACGGTAAATGTCTGTTTCCCCCAACGCCACCAATCCCCCGGCAAGTTTGTGACCCAGTCGAGCGGCCCTGGCCGTCCCAACACCCGGATCGGGGCAATGCTGTGTAGACTATCCGGAGTCGGTGCTACTGAGGAATCAGCAACCCCAAAGCCAAATGCGCTGTGAACCAGCGTGAAAAACAATGCACCGATGAATATGAAACGCTTCATTTCTGATTATACAAGGGCTATTGCCGAAGCGGTGAATGCGGCAGTCTCAGCGCGAAGTCGTCTGGGACCGAGTGAGGCAACGAACGCGCCGAACTTCGAAACTGCCCGTTTCACTTCCGCTTCGCTAAAGCCGCCTTCCGGCCCAATGACAAGAGCTAACTGGCTACCTGAGCTCGCTCCCAGCGCACTGCGAATCGATTTCGAGAGTTCGGCCCCTTCATGCAGAAGAATAATCACCTTTCCGGCCCTATTCGCAGCTTCCAGTGCCTCGTCGAATGATTGGGTGCGCTGCAACAACGGCATACGAGCACGATGGGCCTGCTTGCAAGAGGACCGCAGAAGCTTTTCTAGCCGGTCTCGTTTTACGTTATCCCGTTCGACACGCTCGCTCACCATCGGGGTGAACACGCAAATGCCAATCTCGGTGCATCGTTCGATGATTTCCTCGAACTTAGAAGGCTGATTGAGAATGCCCTGAATAAGCTCCACGGAAATAGTGGGCTCGCTATGTTCTGGCAGCACGTCGTCGATCGTTGCACGAACGACGATATCGTGCTTTCCTACGTCATCAATCCTATTGATCGTTGCCAGATAACAGGAGCCACATAGGTCCGTCGCCATGAACGACTCTCCCACACGCATTCTCAGCGATCTGGCAGCATGGCGGGCCTCGTCGCCCTGCAGCGAAAGTTCGCGGCGCGAGAGATCAATATCTTCGGGGGTAACAATGAAGCACTCCATGTATCAGAGCGTCTTACCAAGGGTGTGGTAATACCCGAATTTCACAGCGAGACACGAATCCTCGACAAACGTCACCCCTGCTGCCTCTGCGAGTTGTCGCCCTTCTGGACAATACAGGTCCTGTTGCAACCACACACATTTCGGCAACGGGATCCGGGTGAGAGAGTCTTTAATGATATCGAGTATAAACTCCTCGCGTCGGAATATATCGACGATATCGACTTGGATATCCGAAGGGATAGAGGAAACCGAAGGATAAGCTGCCAAGCCGTTCCACTCGTTGATCAATGGATTCACAGGCACGATCGTATAGCCTGCGCGTTGCATGCGCTCTGCAACGGAGTAGCTCGAACGCGAGGGGTCGGGACTTAACCCGACGACGGCGATTACCTTCGAATCACGAAAGACCTCTGAAATAGTCACAACGATCAGGAAATTCGAACGTTCGACTTCGTCTTTGTTTGCGACGACAACGGCTCGACGAGCACCGGGCGATCGAGCGCATCGCCGATGCGTACCAGTTCGCCCATCATCTCTTCAAACATCGGGAATGTCAGTGCCTGTGCACCGTCACTGCGAGAGCGGATCGGATCGTGATGGACTTCAACCATCACCCCGTCGGCACCGGCTGCGAGCGAAGCACGAGCCATCGGAAGAACCATTTCCCGCTTACCGGTCGCATGCGACGGATCGACGACAACCGGAAGATGCGAAAGCTGTTTTGCAACCGGGACTGCGCTCAAATCGAGCGTATATCGCAAGGCTGATTCAAACGAGCGAATTCCCCGCTCACAAAGGATGACATTTTCATTTCCCCCGGCGAGAATATATTCGGCAGCCAATAGCCATTCTTCGATGGTGTTTGCAGGACCTCGCTTGAGCAGCACAGGTTTATTTACATTCCCAAGTTGACGCAGTAGAGGGAAATTCTGCATATTGCGGGCTCCAACCTGCAATACATCTGCAAACTCGGCGACACGCGGAGCATGTCCTGGCTCCATCACTTCGGTAACGACGAATAACCCGAATTCTTCGCTTACCTTCCGAAGCAACTCTAAGCCGTCAAAACCAAGCCCCTGGAATGAATACGGTGACGTACGCGGCTTAAATGCGCCTCCACGAAGGAAACGAACGCCGCTCGAGCGGATAAGCTCTGCAGTACGGCGAAGCTGATCGGCACTCTCGACCGAACACGGCCCCGCAATGACGATACTCGGAGCAGAACCGCCAATTCTGGTGCCGTCTGAAAAAGTAATGACGGTGTCCTGAGGATGATGGGCACGAGAAACCAGTTTTAACGGCGATGAGACCCGTACGACGCTCTGCACGCCGTCGAGCGATTCGAGTGCCGTCACATCAAGCCCATTCGTCGCACCAATGATCCCGATGACGACCTGTTTCTCACCGTTGAGACGCTCGGATCGAATGCCCTGTTGCGAAAGAATTTTCTCCACATGCGCGGTATCGCTTTCGCGCGCGCCCCTCTCCATAATAATAATCATTACTGTACCGTACGCAAACAAATCCTGTAGGGTTTTCAAACAATCCCCCGCAAGCCGTAGTGCCGCTGTAGCATAAAACGCGAACGCAACCGATTGGTATCGGTTGCGTTCGTGCGGTGAGAAACAGTATTAAGAAACGAACTTACTTCTTGCTGCCGCTTACGAGGTCGAGCGCAAGACGACGTACTGCATCTTCGTCCTTGTCCTTAAGGATTGCAATAAGCTTCTGGTCGAGCTGATCGCGGACGATCTTCTCATAGTCGGTACGCGAGAGCAATGCTTCCTGCTCTTCCATCGCTGCGACAGCCTGACGGCCCTTGCCACCCTTGACGGCATCGACCATCTGCTTCAAAATGCGATCCGTACGCTCTTCTTCTTCCGTGTAGAGAAGTGTAAGAGCGAGCAAGCAGAGCATCGAAAACTCAACGCCAAGTGCGAAGAGGATCGGTGACGGCTTGACGGCCGGGATGAACTTCAGACCGCGGATACCGACGACGATAATAAGGAATGCGGCGCCGGCGTATGCCAAGCCCTGTGTCGTGTTGGCGTAGTGCTCGACGAAGTGGAAGCGCATGTAGGTCGCGATGCCACCCATAAAGCCGGCCTTTCCTTCGAGATAGCGCTGGCCGATATTGATGTACTCAATTTCCGACTGCACGCTTTCGAGATTCACATCCTCACGGCGCGAAAGTAAACGCTGGTTGTTCTCCGGATCGTTACGAAGGATCGACTCGACCTCTTCCTGCGAAGCCGAAAGCTGCACCATGAGGCGCTTCTTCAGATCGCTGACGGTGTGATACACACGATCACGGAAGAACGGAACGCGCAATGCAAACCCGGCAAGCACTGCGAAGCAGAAGCCGAAGAATATATCGAACGGCACAAAGCTTACGATGGCATTAATAATAAATTGCGCTTCGCCGAATGCGACGTTCGCCTCTAATCCGAACGGGTGCCACTCAACTTTATCCGCTGCGCCGCCAACGGCCATACAAAAGAGCACGTGAACGACGACCGCAAAGAAGATCGTCAGCATGATTACCGGAACCGCCGAGGGCTTTGGGCCGATCTTGGCTGCTTTGGGAGCCGTCCGTGCCGCACCTCGGGTCGCTACTGTGTCTGCCATAGTTTTCTATTGTTAGAACGTGAATGGATTATGAACGTGCTTGTTTCACAACTCAGTGTATCTTTGTACCCCTAGCGGAGTCCACAAAAATACTCAACTGCAATGATTTATGCAAGAAGTGAGCCAAGAATTACAAATTTATCAAAATTGTTGACCACTTCTACCCACTACCTGATTGAAGGCTAATTTCAAGCCCTGATAATCGAATATACGACAAACACATGAGCAATAATCTTATTCAGGAGTTCGAACGCTTCGAGGCAATCATCCGCAGACTACGCAAGGAGTGCCCCTGGGACAAAGCACAGACACCCCAGAGCCTTGCCGCACCGCTAATCGAAGAAGCGTATGAAACCGTGGAAGCCATTGAAAACCATAATGTTGACGAACTTAAAAAAGAGCTTGGTGATCTCTTCTTACACGTCATCTTCCAAGCCCTTATGGCCGAAGAACAGAATTCGTTTACTCTGGAAGACGTCCTGCGCTCGGAATCAGAAAAACTCATTTACCGACACCCCCATATTTTTGGCGACACAGCAGTCTCTTCCGCACAAGATGTCGCAAAAAACTGGGAGGAGCTCAAACGTGCCGAGACGGGGCGAACATCTGTTCTCGACGGCGTCCCTGCATCGCTTCCCGCACTACAGCGTGCCGCGCGTATTCAGGATAAAGCTTCAAAAGTGGGCTTCGATTGGCCAACGACTGAAGGGGTGCTCGATAAGATCCGCGAAGAAATTGAGGAATTTGCGGCGGCTACTACCCCGGAAGAACGTGAGGATGAGTTCGGCGACATACTATTTTCCCTGGTAAATCTAAGTCGGCATATCCACCTTGAAGCCGAGCGAAGCTTGCGGGAAGCGACAAGGAAGTTTGAATCGCGCTTCCGACGTCTGGAAGACATTGTAGAACGTAGTGGCAGTCGCTGGAGCGAGTTATCTCTCGACGCATTAGATGACATTTGGCGCACTGTCAAGTGAGGGGAATTAATTCGCGCCTGTATGGTTACTAAATCAGTTGTAGTGTGTAGTACATCTCTAAATTTAATAAGTTCAGCCAAAATCCATCAACCCCTATGAAAGAAATCCATACCATTTCTCGTAAAACGCCCTTCAGTTTAGTTGTAGTCGCCATAGTGGCTGCACTCTTGTGCAGTTCAATGGTTCATGCTCAGATTGGGAGGGTCAACCGGTACACCTACAATACATTTGTAGGGACCTATTCAAGTATAGCCGGCATAGGAACCCAAATCACAAGCACGGGAGGGGATGACAATACGTATGCCCTTTCGCTTCCGTTTGCATTCAATTACGATAGCACCGTCCAAACAAGCGGAAAGACGATCTATGCCAGCACGAACGGACTGCTTTCGTTCTATACTTCCGGAAGCGGTTGTTGTTCGAGCCAGCTTGGCTCTACTTCATATCAGGGCACATTGTTATGGTTCTCCCAAGATGATTATACTACCGGAGCGATGTATTATGCAACAACCGGTACGGCGCCTAATCGTGTGTTTACTGTTGAATGGCAAAGCCTCCGCTTTTATAGCGGAAATACTGCGTTTTGCGACATGCAAGTAAAGCTCTATGAGACGTCCAACAATATTGAATACTGGTATTCGACTAACTCCCTATCGATGGGCAGCAGATCTGCCGGCATCGGTCTCAATGGTTTTACTTCTCCAAGTTTCCTTTCTTTGACCGTTACCACAACCAGTTCTACCCCCTCGGGACAAATTCGGTTGACGCCTCCGAGTAATTCTGACGCCCAGTTGACAAGCTCGCCGAAGGTCGTAGATTTTGGTCAACAACCTGCGGGAGTCACTGCCACAAAGATTGTCACGATCCAAAACCTCGGAGTGAAAAGCAACCTGACATTAAATAACCTGTCAATGTCTGGCTCTCCTGATTTTACGATTGCTTCTGCCCCACCGCTCGGCAGCACGTTAGCCCCAGGAGCCTCTGCGACGATTACAATTAGTCTCACGCCATCTGGTAACGGTACACGCACTGGTGTACTTACCATCATTACTGACGGCAGAGATTCCGGTTCGCAATCCATCGGCTTGACGGCCGTTGGGCTTGCGCCATTGATTTCTGTGGATACGACAATACTATTCAAGAAGATACTTACCAAGATGGGACAAAGTACTGTCGGACGAATCTTGGTGACAGCGTCGGGACCTGCTCCGGTTTTCTTTACGAGTTATCCGATTTCCGGTATCGACGGAGATCAGTATTCAGTAATTCGGACACCCGTGAACCCATTACCGGCTGGACAAACCGACACACTCTTGGTCCGGTATACACCAACACGGGAGGGGCGACGGACAGCAACCCTTACCATAAATTCAAATGCGTTGAATAGTCCGGCTCTCCCGATCCAATTGATCGGGACCGGAATCCTCCCCCATATCGTCGTTACACCCAGCGTTGCGATGAGATTTGATTCTGTAGCTATTGGCGACTCCGTGTGTAAGACGGTCACTGTTTGGAACTCGGGTAGTGACACGTTGATCATTTCAAAGAACGCACTGACGAGTAACGATGGAGACTATACCTATTATTCAATGGTGGGGAGCGATACACTTATCCCACCTGACAAAACACGGACGATGAATATTTGCTTCAAGCCGAAGCAGCGTGGCGAACGAAGCGCACGCTTGGCATTCCGTACCAATATTATCCCGACGTTTGAAAGTCCGCGTCGTGATACGGCAAGTCTGATCACGCTTGACATTCAGGGTACCGGCGTCCCGTTTGGGGTGTTCGCACATTCGAACGGCGGTGTTCTTAACGATACTGCCATCGTCGGCACTCAAGTCTGCGCAACCGATACGATATTCAATCGCGGCGAGTCCGATATTCTGATTTCGTCGATCGCATTCTCGGGCGCCAACGCAGCGGAATACACTCTCAATCCAGTGTTACTCCCTTTCCTTCTGAAAGCGGGTTCGCAAATGATTCTTACCATCTGCGGCACCCCGGCACAGAGTGGTTTGCGTACAGCCACGCTTTCGATCAACGGGAAATCGAATGATCGAGTCACAAATACGTCCGTTGCTATCTCGACACTTGGTATCCGGACCTGTCTCTCTCCGAGCCCGAACGAATTGTTTAGCGGCTTCTTGATCTATCGCGGCAGCGATACGACGATGTGCGACACGGTGACCAACTGCGGCGATATTGCCGCCGTCTACACGGCATCAATCAGCGGCGCCAACGCATCCGATTACTCGGTGTCCCCGTCATCTACGCAGAGTGTTGCCCCGGGAGCAACAGCCGTCTTCTGTGTGACCTATCATCCGACGGTCACCGGCTCGTCGCCGGCGACGATGACGATCTCGGCTGCCAACACCCAGTCGCAGACCGTCTCGCTCGGTGGTGCGGCATGTTGCGCACACTTGACGGCCGATGCGGTCATCATCCCGCCGACCAATGCGGGTGGTCACAGCACCTTCACGCTGACGATCAACAATAGTGGTGGCTGCGATTGGAATGCAGGATCGCTACAGATCCTCGGCGATACGGGCGTCTTCCATGTCGCGTCTGTCGGTACGGTGGCCGGTAACGGGAATAAGCAGGTGACGGTCAACTACGATCCGACTGATATCAACCATACCTATACGGCTCAGGTGAGCTTCCCGAACGGCGGTCCGTGTCAGGATGATACGCTGACGGTGAACTTCTCGCAGCAGACCGGCTCGCAGTCGGTGCGTCAGCAGACCGAACAGGATGGCTTCGTGCTCGGACAGAACCGTCCGAACCCGTTTGCCTCGATGACGGCCTTCTCGTACACGGTGCCGACCGAAGCAGCCATCTCGCTGACGCTCAGCGATATGACCGGTCGTATCGTTCGCACGATCACCACCGGACGCGTCTCGGCCGGCGAACACACCGTCTCTATCGACGCGAACGAACTCGCCAGCGGGACATACGTGATCTCGCTCCAGAGCGGCAACATACTACTCAACAGGCAGATCGTTATCGCAAAGTAAGAGCGGAATACGATTCCAGAACAAAGGTATCTTAGTTAGAGGCCGCGCCGTAAATGGCGTGGCCTCTTGTATTTAGAGCCTTTCTTAGCTTAAAAACAAATTACTGTTAATGGCCAATTGGGTTTGGATTTTTGCCCTGTTTTGTGTATATTTGAGTATCTTTTTATCGTATCTACTCATACTCATGAACATCAATACTGTGGACACTAAGAAGAGGCTTCTCCCCGGCCTCGTGCTGATGATTTCCCTCGTGTTTCTAAGTGCTTGGACCAACTCATCCAACGCTGCACTTTCAGCATACAAGATGACCGTCACAACAGGTACGCCAACTGACATGTCGTCGGCAACAACGATATGGTCCGGCTATCCAGGGTCACGTACACCCAATGTAGCTTACGGATTATACAACATTGGATTCAATTTCACATTTGACGGAGTGACTTATACACAATTCCGTCCATATATAAGCGGTTTTATTTCACTTGGCAGTGGTACCCAGCCAAACAATTCCAACAACACGATCTCTAGTACAACTGTACCGGTCATTGCCCCCTATTGGGACCAGCTATGGCAGACAGGAGGAGCCGGGTGCTACACACCGACAGTAAAATACTCGGTCACAGGTTCGGCCCCCGCACGCATTCTCACAGTGGAGTGGTATAAAGTTGAAGTCGTTGCATATTACGCTGCTTACAGTACTTTTCAGGTTCGCTTGTATGAAGCAGGCGGACGTATCGAATTTATCTATCCGCAGCTCACAAACGTCCCGACGTGTAACTGGTGTAATGGTTGTACGGGGTTGAGCACAACGGCCTCAATGGGGCTGTCGAATGGTTCGAATAATTACCTGAGCGTCACACCTACCGGTGGTACTTCTGCGACTGCAAGCGGTAGTTCGGCAAACAACAGTATCAATCTTGCATCGGTAAAATTCAATGCAAACGTGATGCTCGTGTTCCAGAATGTCCCGAACGTCCAGCTTTCCGCTACACCGAAAAGCATCGATGTCGGGGCCGTCAGTACCGGCAACTATGTAGACTATCAGGTGACAGTGAAACATGCCGGCACCGAAGGCAAATTGAAAGTAAATTCCGCAACACTGGTCGGCGATCCTGACTTCAGCGTGATTGGTGCTCTTCCCGATTCCCTCGGTATCGGACAGTCCGCGACGATCACCGTTCGATTCGCACCACAGACCTCCGGAGCACGCGCTGCAACGCTGACACTCACTTCAAACGGTCTTGATAGTGGCACTCAGCAAGTCACCTTCAAAGGCATAGGTCTTGCTCCGTTCATCGGGGTCGATACTACGATCTTGTTCAAGAAAACGCTTACAAAACTTGGGCAATCATCCACCGGACGCATTTTGATCAGTTCAACAGCAATTCCGACGTTGATCCTCAATAACTTCACGATTACCGGCATCGATGCGGATCAATACTCGATCGCTCGATATCCGGCATCTGCGCTTCCGGGAGGTACAAGTGATACCCTCGTCGTACAATATACTCCGACCAGAGAAGGGCGTCGAACTGCTACCCTTAATATCTCAAGCAATGCAATCAATACCCCTGTAGTACAAATATCTCTGATTGGTACAGGAATATTGCCACATATTGTCGTCTCACCGAATCCGATGCGATTCGACTCGACGGCTCTTGGCGACACCGTCTGCAAGACCCTCTCGGTCTATAATCCGGGCAGCGATACATTGGTGCTCGTCTCGAACAGTATGCCGAGCAGCGACGGTGACTTTACATATGCTCAGATTACTGGTACCGATGTACGCATTCCACCGGACAAGACGCGCAACGTCAACGTCTGTTTCCGTCCGTTGCAGGCTGGTACTCGTCAGGGCACAATCGTTCTGAAAACGAATATCATTCCGACATTCGAGACACCTCGTCGCGACACTGCCGGGACGGTCATTATCCCTGTGATGGGTTCAGCCGTGGCGTATGGAGGACTATCGATCTCCTCTGCAAACAAAAACATCCTCGATACGGCCATCGTTGGAACACAAGTGTGTGTGACCGACACTATCCGTAACACCGGTGGCGCCGACGTTGTGATCCGTTCGTTGAATCTGTCGGGTACTAACGCAACGGAATTTACCGTCTCGGGTATCACCCTCCCCTACACTCTCAAGATCGGTAGTTTTGTTGTTGTGAATGTTTGTACAACACCAACTCAGCGCGGCTTGCGTACTGCAACATTGACTCTTAGCGGTACCAGCAGCGGAAAGACGGTCGGCAGTACCAGCACGCTCAATACGCTTGGTATCCGTACCTGTCTCTCTCCGAGTCCGAACGAGTTGTTTAGCGGCTTCTTGATCTAT